>CBFGPQ010000201.1:0-6834 GCA_965650705.1 uncultured Asticcacaulis sp.
CCGATTTCAGCGAACTGGACGACACGGTCACCAGCGGCGGCGCCAGCCTGACCTACGACTTCGAGCTTAGCGAAGGCCGTGACGGCAAGATCGTCGGCGGTTTCGACGTCCTGACCAACGAACGCACCTCTGAGACGCGCCAGTTCAGCTACATCCCGGCCAATCCGCTGCCGACCGGTGCCGCCTATACCCGCGTTGACTTTCTGTTGTCTGACTTCAACATCAGCCCGGACCGCTTCGTCCTGACTGAAGTCACCGGGGGCGAAGGCGCCGCAGCCTACGCCGGCACGCTGGACGTCACGGCAGCCTATATCAAGGCCGACGTCGAAGTCGTGCCCCTGGTCCGCCTGGCCGGTGGCTTGCGCTTCGAGCAAGGCGAGCAGACGATCGAGGTTCGCAACCTGTTCACCGCCGATCCAACCCCGGCTGTGATCCCGGCGATAGAGAACGACTACACCCTGCCGTCTGCCACGGTGACGTGGAACTTCTACGAAAACATGCAGGCTCGCTTCGGGGCATCCAAGACCATCGGCCGTCCGCAATTCCGCGAACTGGCGCCGCAGGTCTATCTCGATCCGGAACAAGACCGTCTGTTCTCGGGTAACCCCTATCTGCGCGACACGGAAATAACCAACCTCGACGCGCGCTGGGAATGGTATTACGACGCCGGCGAATATTTCACTGTCGGTGCTTTCCACAAGGACCTGAAGAACCCGGTTGAAGCCGTCATCCTTGACACGGGTTCGGGTGAAGGTCAGCAGACCTATCTGAACGCACCCAAGGCCGTCCTGTCGGGTCTTGAGTTCGACTATAAGGGCCTGTTCGACAGCCCGTTCGAAGGCGCCTTCTTTGCCTCCAAGCGCTGGCTGCTGGCCGCCAACTACACCTACACGACTTCGGAAGTGCAGGTTGAGGATGGCGATGTCGTATATACGGCTGCCAACCAAGGTACGCCGACGCCGGCCAAGAACTACATCATTGACGGCAGCCGCCTGCAGGGCCAGTCGGAGCACGTCGCCAACCTGCAATTCGGCTGGAACGATAGTGAAGCCAAGTCGCAGGCGACCCTGCTTCTGACCTACGTGTCGGAACGCACGTCGGCGCGTGGCAAGCCGGGCTATCCGGACTATGTCCAGGAGCCGGGCGCACTGCTCGACTTCACTTATCGCAAGGGCCTGACGGCGCTGGGCCGTGAGCTGACCTTTGGTCTCGAAGTGCGCAACCTGCTCGACACCGACTACAACGAATACCAGGATCGCAACGGTCACGTGACGATCAACAACTACAAGCTGGGCCAAAGCGTTTCGCTCAGCCTGTCGACGCAGTTTTAAGCTTAACGGGGGGGCCAAAGAACGTTTCTTGGGGCCCCACGTCTTACAACTAAAAAGGCCTGTCCCTCGCGGGACGGGCCTTTTCGCTTGTGTTGTGTTACCAGCTTACTTCTTTTCGATCACATAGATGGTCCGTGGCGGGCCATTGACCACGCTGCCGTCCGCCCGGGTCGCCCGAATGGAGATGACGTGCTCGCCCGGGACCAGCGTGCCCTGCGGGAACTTGTAATCGAACTGGAGGTTCGGCCAGTTCGGATCGTAGTTCAGCACGGCCGGCGTCGGCGATTCCTTGGTGTTCAGGCCGTAACGCACCGGAATGACGGTCTTGCCGTCCAGCACGATCTCGACCTTGGTCAAGCCCGCCGGATCGGCTGCCATGCCGTAGTGGTTGCGGTCATCACCGGTCTTGATGAAGCGGGCGCGGCCGGGGCTGGCGATATAGAGAGATGGAATCAGCGGGCAGGGGCCTTCCGGCGCCTGGGCCAGGGGCTGGCTGCGAACCCGCGCGGTATAGAAGCTGATGAGTGTGCGGCCTGGCGGCAAGGCCGACTGCTTGAACGGCTCGATATCCTCAAAGGTGGCGCACAGGCGGCGATAGACGTCGATGTCTTCCTGGACGTGCAGCAGATAATCGGGTTCGTTCATGGCGATGACGACGCCCTTGCCGGCGCGGTCGCGCTGCAGCGAGGCGAGATCGAGCTTCCAGTCGTGCCGGGCCACGACGAAGCGCGCGACGATGTCATAAGGATCGCCCAGCGTATAGACACGGCGGTCCTTCTTGCCATCGGCCGGGAATTCGAGGTGGACGGCGCTGATATGGCCCGAGGTAGCAATCGCCACGTCCGGTCCGAAACGCGCCTTGGCACGCGCTGTCGCGGCGGCCAGATCCGGCTCCAGCAGGCTCCAGTTTTCGTTCTTGAGAATATTGTGCTGGCGTTCCGTATAGGGGATCTCCGCCGAATGGCGGTACTGCCACTGATAGATGCTGGCGACGACGCCGATGGCCAGGGCCAGCAGTGGCCCGGTGGCGATCAGGCCAGCGCGGATCATACGGTTGCCATTGCTGGCGGCGGCATCGGCAAAGGCGATCAGTACGCCTGGGACGTAAGGCAGAAGCGGCAGGTAGGCCATGAACGGCCAGTGCGGCATGACCTTCTTGTTCACCAGGGTCTGGAAGACGTAGAAGACAAAGATAATCGCCGTCTGGTAACCCAGCATGGCGCCAGGCGTACCGCGGTCACGGAACAGCGACACCTTGCCGGCAGCGACCAGGGCGATGAAGAAGAGCGGCGTGGTAATACCGAACTGGGTCATCAGAAAGCTGATAATCCGGCCGATGTCGGGATCGAAACGTGGCCGGTTGACGACGTGGAACTGGATGGCCGGCCAGTCGTGGGTAGCGTTGTAGATGATCGCCGGCACGAGTCCCAGGACGGCCAGGGCGGCGGTGATGTAGGGTCCCGGCTGCGTCCAGAAGGTGCGGCCGCGCTTGTCGAGCGCCATATAGGCGACGATGGCCAGACCCGGAATGAGAAAGCGGAAGTGGACCAGTTGCCCAAGTCCGGCGCAGACGCCGGCCCAGATCCACCACTTGTGGCGTTTATATAATGAGGTCTCAGTCGTGGCATCCTCATCGAAGGCGCGTACCAGACAGCCCAGCATCAGGACCAGCAAGAGCTGCAAGGCGCCTTCGGGATAGAAGATGGTTCCGTTCAGCGCCGACGGCGGCAGCAGCAGAGATATGATCGCCGCCCAGATGGCATTGCGCCGTGTCGTCAGCGGCTTTGCCAGGAAGTAGACGGCGAACGGGATGGCCGTGGCAATGGCCAGGGCGACGATACGCAGTGGCCAGACCTGCCAGCCGAAGATCGCGGTGATGATCTTCGCCAGCCACGGAAAGCCAGCCGGAATGTCGGGGTAGCCGAAATCGAAATACTCGCCGGAAACGACGAAGTGGCCTTCTTCCCAGATGACGTGGCTGATGAGGCCGATATAGAAGCGCCAGACGGTCATCATTGCGACCAGGGCGAGGCCCGCCTTCAGCAGCGTATCGTCATCGCCGAACAACGGCTTGCGTGGTCCGCTCTGTTCGACGGGCAGTTCTTCGAGCGCATAGAATTTCGGTTCGGCCATCTGTCCCCCGTTGGAATCTGGAGTGGGGGACTATACCTATCAATTCGGAGAGCGAAAGGCCCTCAGACCTCGATCGGCTCGCGTGTGGCATTGCCGACCGTATAGTCGGCCGCGACGCGGACATCGCGCAAGTGGCGGACGCGGCGGATCGATTCTTCGTAGAGCGGATGGGCCTTGTAGGCGCGGAAGTCGTCGAGAGTCTGGAACTCGCCATAGACGACGACATCGATATCGTTGGCCAACTGGTCGATCTTCTCGTTCAGCGAAACTTCCAAAAGCTTCGCGTGCGGGATCTGGGTCAGGATGGACAGACCGCTATGGATGGCATTGAGATCGGCAAGATCCTTACAGCTGAACATAACGATGTGACGGATCATGCGGGCCAAACGATTATTTCAAAGGCAGCGGGGCCTCCTCCTTAAAGGCTGGGGGCGGGCCGTCAAGCGACTTGTTGCCGCAGTTGATTAAGCGTCCGTGGCGCAATCAGCCGTGTGACGGTGATCGAAGCGCGGCGAGCTGTAGTTGATCGCGTGGGCCGCTGCGACCAGCAGGGCGCCCAGGACGCTTAAAAACGTCTCGTAGTCGTGCAGGGCCGGGATAAAGGCCGCAGAGGCCAACAGGAACAGGCCGGATGCCATGGGCAGGGTGACGTCGGTCTTCAGCCAGGCATTGGATTGACGCACGGCGAGGGCGCTCATTGGAATAGCCATGAGGACCAGCGCCTTGTGAACCCAGTCGTTCTGGGCAAGGGCTCCGAACATCGGCAGGGCGGCAATGACAAACGGCAGCAGCAGGCAGTGGGCGACGCAAAGGGCCGATAGCCCCACGGACGCGATATCCAGCCACTTGCTTTTCAAAGGAGTCATCTGTGCGCTTTCCTGTGGCTACTGCAAATATGTTATACCGTAACTCTTGGCAAGAGGGCGAGACGAATTTTCATCGCGTCGCCATTGACTGTTATGATATAACATATCGGAGCGCAAGCAGAAAAGTGGCAGCAGACCTATTTCAGGTAAGGCTTGATTTCAGGACATTGCGCCGCCCATGTGTCGACGGCCAGTTTGCCGAAATAGGCCGAGCCCGCCGGCCCGAGGTGGGTATAGTCGAAGGCCTGGCGGTCGGACTTACTGCTCTGCGATGCATCGCTGAAGACGGCAGGCACCGAGGTGCCGCTGTTTTCTGTATCGAGGATGTTCTGCGGAATAGGATCGCCGGCCATGCGGTTGGCGGCGGGCAGGCCCATTTCCTGGACGGCCTTCTGGCTGACCGCATAAAAATCGACGACCTGATAGCCTCGGTCGCGCGCCACCAGCTTGATGGCGGTCGACCACGGCAAGAGGTCCGGCCGTAGCTTACCGTCTTTGAACCAGCGCTGGGTCAGAGGCGTGACATAAATGGGCACGGCGTCAGCGGCGGTAATATCGTCGCCAAACCTGCGCATGTTGAGCGGAAACTCGGCCTTGATGTCGGTGTGGCGTTCCGGCTTCGGTGAGCCGTCATTATGGCCGAAGCCGATCCAGACATAGGTTTTGCTGAAGCCAGCATTGTCGCGCATCTGCGCCACCGCCGTTTCCCACAGGCCTTCGACACGATAACTCTTGGAGCTGCGGCCGCCGCGCGCAAGGTTGACGCACGTGACTTCGGGCTTGAACTGCGCGCAGAAACCTTCGCCATAACCAGACTTATTGGTCATGGTCGAATCACCAATCATGATGACGCGGATGGGCTTGAGCGGCTCGGCCTGGACCGGCAAGGCAAAGGCAATCGCAAGGGTGGCTAAGACGGTGCGGCGCATCATGAGGGGCTCCCGGTTTTACAGGCTTTTAACGGCGAGACACCGGTTACCCGTCGCGCAGGACTTGATCCAAATCGTAACTGAACTACATACATATTGCCGCGGCCACAGGAGATTACCGTGCATATCGAAATCTGGTCTGACGTTATCTGCCCCTTTTGCTACATCGGCAAGACACAACTGGAGGCGGCGCTGAACGAAGCGGGTGTGGATGCGCAGATCGAACATCGCGCCTTCCGTCTGATGCCGGGTGACGCGGTGGCGCCGGTCGAAGAGATGTTCGCCAAAAAGTACGGTCAGACGCCACAGCAGGCAGAAGCCACCATGCGCAATGTCGAGGCCACGGCGGCCAATGAGGGGCTTGAGTTCCATATCGCCGGCACGCTGACCGGAGACACGCTGGATGCGCATAAGTTGTTGATCCTGGCGGGCGACAAGGGGGTGCAGCCGCAGGTCCTCAACCGCCTATACCGTGCTTATTTCACAGAAACGCGCAATGTCTTTGATCGCGCGTCGCTGCTCGATCTGGCAACGGAAGCCGGCCTCGATCGCGCGGAGGCTGCCAGCGCTCTTGATTCGGCCGAATTGGCGGCGCGCGTGGCGGCTGATCAAAGGACGGCGCAAACCTTTGGCGTTCGCGGTGTGCCGTTTGTCGTCATCGATCGCAAGTTCGCCGTCTCGGGCGCGCAGGGAAAAGGTAATTTCGTCAAGGCCTTGCGGGCTGCGATCGCGGAGGCGCCCGTGGCGGTTGGCGATGATGGCGCGGCATGCGACATAAATGGCTGCGATCCCGCATAAAAATAAAACAAGCTTAAGATTGGCGCAGGCGGAAGTGCGGCCTATATAGGGCCAGATCATGGGTTTGCCGCGATAAGTGCGGGAGCCGCACTTTGAAAGCTTTACTATGAGTCCTCCGCCAGCGTCTCAAGCCGCTCAGACTGCTCCCTTTCCCAAGCCCAAGCCAAAATTCCAGGAAACCCTGGCCTTTCTCAACCCTTACCTCTGGCCGCGCGACCGTGCCGACCTGAGGCTGCAGGTGGTATGGGCGCTGCTCTTCATGCTGATGGGCAAGCTGCTGACGGTCGCCATTCCCTATACCTACAAATGGTCGACCAATGCCCTGACAGAAAACAAGGACGTTCAATTCTGGGGGCTTCTGGCGGCCGGTCCGATCGTCCTGGTCATCGCCTATGGCGTGGCGCGGATGATGTCGCAGATCCTCAACAATATCCGCGATGCGCTATTTGCCGCCGTCGGTCAGCACGCCGTGCGCGGCCTGGCCAATCGCGCCTTCGGTCACCTGCATAACCTGTCGCTGCGCTTCCACCTGCAACGCCGCACGGGCGGCCTGTCGCGGGTGATCGAGCGCGGCAAGGCTGGGATTGAAACCATTATCCGCCTGTCGATGATGGTCGGTATCCCGACGGCCGTCGAATTTGTCCTGACCGCGGTTATCCTGTGGATGCAGTTCAACATTTGGTACGTCGTCGTCGTCGCCGTGACGGTGGTCATCTATGTCTGGTTCTCGATCGTGGCGTCGAACTGGCGCATCTCGATCCGCAAGGACATGAACGA
>CBFGPQ010000202.1:0-6740 GCA_965650705.1 uncultured Asticcacaulis sp.
TCTTGGCGCGGCTGTTGGCCGTGAACGGGAACTTGCCGGCCTTGTACTGCACGCCGGCTGCCTTGAGCTGGTCTTCGGTCTGGCCTACCCAGGCGACTTCCGGGAAGGTGTAGACGACGCTGGGGACCAGGTTGTAGTCGACGTGACCCGCCTTGCCGGCGATCAGTTCGATACAGGCGACGCCATCTTCCTCGGCCTTGTGCGCCAGCATCGGGCCGGTAATGACGTCACCGATGGCCCATACGCCCGGCGCGGCCGTCTTGAAGTGGTTGGTCGGGATAAAGCCGCGTTGATCGGTCGTGACGCCAACCGTCTCCAGGCCCAGCCCTTTGGTGAAGGGACGGCGGCCGATGGCGACCAGCACGATATCGGCGGTCAGCTTTTCCTGCGCGCCGCCGGCGGCGGGTTCCAGCGTCAGCTCGACGCCCTTGGCACCCGTGACGGCCTTGGTCACCTTGGTGCCGAGCTTGAAAGCGACACCCTGCTTGACCAGCGCCTTCTGGAAGGCGGTCGCGACTTCGGTGTCCATGCCAGGGGTGATGCGGTCGAGGAATTCGACGACGGTGACCTGCGCGCCAAGGCGGCGCCAAACCGAACCCAGTTCCAGGCCGATGATACCGGCGCCAACGACGACCAGCGACTTCGGGACGGACGGCAGCGACAGGGCGCCGGTGGAATCGACGATCTGCTTCTGGTCGACGTCTACGCCCGGCAAGGGTGTAGGCTCCGAGCCGGTGGCGATGACAATGTTCTTGGTGACGAGGGTCTGGGCCGCACCGTCATTGCCGGTGACCGTTACACGGCCTTGGCCGGCGATGGTGCCGCGGCCGACGAAATAGGTCACCTTGTTCTTCTTCATCAGGAACTCGACGCCCTTGGTCAGGGCGGTGACGCTGTCCTGCTTCGCCTTCATCATCTGGACGAGGTTGAGCTTGGGCGCCGGGACCTCGATGCCGATATTGGCGAACTCGGACGACGCCGCTTCGAACAGCTCCGAAGCGTGCAGCAGCGCCTTCGACGGCATGCAGCCGACGTTGAGGCAGGTGCCACCCAGCACCCCGCGCATCTCGACGATGGCGGTCTTCAGACCCAGTTGCCCGGCGCGAATGGCGGCATTGTATCCACCCGGTCCGCCACCGATGATGACTACGTCGAAATTTTGATCCTCGGCCACGTCAAAGCCCTCTCACGTCAAGGAATTCGGATGCCCAGCACGTAAGAGCCCAGGCCCAGCGGGTCAAGTCAAAACTCATGGGATATGGCGAATCTTCAGAGCATACTCCAGAAGACGTAACAGCTTAAACTAGTCGAACTCGGCGCGCATCATTTTGGGCTTTGGCCGCAGCCTCGATGCATAGATCATGAGGCCCAACACCAGTGCCAGCAACGTCAGCACATAGCGCGGGTCCCAGGTCGACAGGACATCGAAAAGCTTGTCGGTTATACCAAAACCCGGGCTGCCCGAAGTCAGGTAGGTCAGGGCCAGGTCGGCCAGAAATCCAAGGGCATAGGTCAGGGCAGCGCGGACATTGCCGTTGGCGTGCAACAGCGCCGCGACCAGATAGAGCAGGATGACGCCGGCCCAAAGTGCTACGACCGGGGTATTCTGGGTTTCGATGGCTTCGACGGCTGTATCGCCCTGGATCGAGTCCATGGGGATCGTCGTTTCGCCGTCCATTGCTCCTGAGCCCGCCGAGTGATCGATGCGATCGGCCTGCATCGACGGCACGGACTGGCCCATGTCCGGCGGGAAGAGGAAGCTCCTGGCCACCGGGAAGGCGATCCATGCGGCGTAGAGAACGGTGATAGCGACGAGCAAATACCGGAAAAACTTCATGTTACCCCCCTCGGTGCACGGGCCCGCAAGGGCGTCGCGGTTTCGGTTAACACCGATATTAACCTAAACCGCGCATCCTGGCTATTCCCCGTATTTTGAGGCTATTCCTCAAGTTTAGGGGCGTCGGCGCCCTGCAGGTTGGCCAGTTGCGCCGCTGGATCATCCTGCAATGTGCCCAGCGCGCCCAGGTTTTGGCCGGCAAAATCAGCGGCCATCATAAAGTTGGTCTCGGTCGCACAAGCACGGATGCCAAGCACGTAGGATGTACGGTAGATGCGCGCCGCCGTCACGCGCATTTCGGCGTATTTTTCCGGCGACAACTTGGTTTCGGCGAGGGCGACCGTCTGGGCCTTCTTCATGCGCGCGAACGACCGCGCCGTCGTGGTACAGGTAATGGCGGCATTGGCCACCTGGCGGCGGATGATGGGCTCGGTGACGAGGTTATAGTCGTCGGCATCGTTTTCCATGCGATCGACCATGAATATGTTGGTGGCCGCCCCGGTCGAGTCGACCCCGGCGCCGGCTTGGTTGAGCGGCTGGCGCTCCTTTGGCCGTCCGATATGCTGCGCCAGGTAGACCCAGAAATCGCCGTTGTCGAGCATGGCGTCTTCGTCGAAGGTGACGCTGCCGAACTTGTCGCTGGAAGTCAGGTATTGGTCCAGCAGGGCGCGATAGGCGGCCTTGAGCTTTTCCTTTTCGCCCTGAGGCATGGACGCCGTTGCCGACGGGCGGCCAAGATAAAGCCCCAGGCCATATTGCAGCATGTTTTGGGGATGCTGGATATTGGCCTTCGCCAACAACGTTTCCATGGGGACCGTCATAGCCGCCTTGACGTGCACCTGGCCTTTTTCCGCGTCCTGGTCGGTAAACACCTCCTTGCGCCGCATGGCTTGCGACCGTGTTTCAGCGTGCAGAGGCGCCGCCAGGGACAAGGCGGTCGCGGCGACGATGGCTGAAGCCAGCAATGTACGGATGGTCATGAAGCTCCCCGGATTTATTATTTCAAATAGACTAATCACAAAGCGCTGGATTTGTCTCGGCGTTTCAGGACCCGCGCTTTTTTTGCCCGAGGCCGTGGCGATTAAGTCAATATCAAAGCCATCCTCCTAAGGTAATGGCATGCAGACAAGTAGCCTATCCGTCTTGACCCAAAGCCTTGGCGCCATCAGCGACGTGCTGGCGCGCGTCTTTCTGGCGGCCGGATCTACCTTTTCGGTGATGTCGCTGATGACCGCACTGGTCATTTCCGCCGTATTTCTTGGTGTTCGCCGCCGCCGCCGTAGGCGTCCCTTGTCCTTGAAAGCGCTGGCACGGGCGCTCTTTCCCGGCCGCATCTGGAGACATCGCTCGGCGCACGCGGATTTGGGGATGTTTCTGCTCAACACCTTCGTCACCCTGTCGCTCATCGGCTGGGGACTGATCTCGGCACGGAGCGTCAGCCAGTTTGCCAGTACGCAGTTGCAAGCCACGTTTGGAGCGTCGCCGGCGCTTCTGCCCGGCGCAACAGGCATGATGATTTTGACGATAGCAACCTTTCTGGCCTACGACTTCGGATACTGGTTCGATCACTGGTTCAAGCACCGTACGGCCTGGCTATGGCCGTTTCATCGCGTACATCACACCGCCGAAGTGCTGACGCCCTTTACAGCGGCGCGCATGCATCCCGTCGACAGCCTGATCTTCTCCAATATCCTGGCCTTGACGGTCGGCACCATACAGGGCGCGGGTCAGTACCTGCTCGGCGAGGTCCACGTGGCACAGGTTTCCGGGACCAACATTATCCTGGTGGCGTTCCTTTACACCATTGTCCATCTCCAGCATTCGCATATACGGATCGCCTTTACGGGGGAGCTGGGAAAATGGTTCCTGAGCCCCGGCCACCACCACCTGCATCACTCCGACGATCCGGCGCATTATGACTGCAATTTCGGCTCATGCCTGGCCGTTTGGGACCGGCTCTTCGGCACCCTGCGTCTGCCTGAAGCCCGGCAGAGGCTGCGCTTTGGCGCACCCGGCGAGGAAGACGTTCACAGCGCCACGGGCAGTCTGGTTCATCCCTTCGTTCTGTCGTGGCGCGTGATTGCCCGCCCTCATCGCCCGTCCGGGCTGAATGCGTCGCCCGTCAATCCCCGTGCATAACCCAGGGCGAAGACGCGCTTCATACTGTCCTTATCGAAGGCCAAGAGGCCGCCGCCACTGAAATTGTCGGGAATGCTGGCGGTCAGCACCCCGACCCCATTGCGCGCGGCGAATCCGCGAATGGATATCAGCGTCGTGCGTGCCTGTGCCCGCGTCAGCGTATCGAGGCTGCGCGCCGCCACGTCCAGGCTGCGGTTACGGGTGACCGCAAAGTGCGGGCTGACATTTCCGTTAATCAGCACATATATGCTCGCGTTCGAGCGCAAGTCCTGCGGCACCGTCCAGCTCAGCATCGATTCCGGCAGGACAAAAAACGGCAAGGTGACGCTGCCGTCGACGTGCATTTCCTCTATCTGGCGTCCGTCCGCCGTCTGCGTCGTAATCATGACCGGCGCGAAGGCGCCAGGGACGCTGGCCGACGCCGCAAGGATTTCGCGGATCAGCACGCAGGCTTCCGTTCTTCCCGCATCCCCTCCATCGCGACGGTCCCTGGCGGCGCCCTGAACGGCTATAGCCCCAATATCCCAGATGACACCGCTTTGCGTATCGAGATTGGTGGTGGCGACGTAGAGCCGGCCGCCCTGCTCGGTCCTGGCGGCGATGGCTTCGATCAGAGGTACGTCGACGAAGTGTTCGACCAGTGCGGCGAAGCGCCGAGAACTGAACATACCAGGTGTGAACAAGGCGCCGACACCGCGCTTCGACATGGCTTTGGTCGCGATGCCACTGGTGTAGGCGTCACGCAGACGATCGTCATAGGCGCTGCCGAGATAAGCAAAAGGCGCGATCAGGGCACCGGTCGAGACGCCGGTAACGACATCGAACTCCGGGCGGTCGCCACGTGCCGTCCAGCCATTGAGCACACCGGCACCAAATGCGCCGTCCGCCCCACCGCCGGACAGGGCCAGGATCGACAGGGGACCGGAATGAGGTCGTGCCTGCCTTTGGGTGCGCAGGTCCTGTTCCAGCCGTTCGGTGAGCTGATTGTCGTCGGACGTCATGCGGACGGCGATAAAGCCGGCCGGCTGCGCCTGTTTCTGCGCCGCGTCGTCGAACAGCTCGCGCGGCATGCTGAGACAGCCGGTCAGCGACAGACAGGCACAGAGGATGAGGAGGGCGCGGATCATGGCTCTGAGTACCATTTTGGTGACGGCCGGTGAAGCGCGGATACGTATCGGGGCTTGGGGCCAAAGAACGCATTTTGGGACCCCACAACCTTTCTTTTTCAATAAAAAACCCCGCCCTTTTAGGGGCGAGGTTTTTTATTGATTAGGGAAGACTTGGGGCCTCAGGCCCCAAGCCCCGATACGTATCCGCGCTTACACGTCCAGAACAAAACGCTGCGGATCTTCCAGGCCTTCCTTGACGCGGACCAGGAAGGTCACGGCTTCCTTGCCGTCGACGATACGGTGATCGTACGACAGGGCCAGGTACATCATCGGACGGATGACCACCTGACCATTGACGGCCATTGGGCGCTCCTTGATCGAGTGCATGCCCAGAATGCCGACCTGCGGCATGTTCAGGATCGGCGTCGACATCAGCGAGCCATAGATACCGCCATTCGTGATGGTGAAGGTACCGCCTTGCAGCTGGTCGATCGACAGCGTGCCGTCACGTGCCTGCTTGCCCAGGGCAGCAATGCCCTTTTCGATGCCGGCCAGCGACAGGCTGTCGACGTCGCGCAGAACCGGAACGACCAGGCCCTTGTCGGTGCCGACGGCGATGCCGAGGTCGTAGTGGTTCTTGTAGATGATGTCTGTGCCTTCGATCTCGGCGTTAACGGCCGGGATGTCCTTCAGCGCGGCAACAACGGCCTTGGCGAAGAAAGACATGAAGCCCAGCTTCACGCCGTGGCGCTTCTCGAACACGTCTTTATAAGCGTTGCGCATCGTCATGATGGCCGTCATGTCGACTTCGTTGAATGTCGTCAGTTGGGCCGCCGTGTTCTGCGATTCCTTCAGACGGCGCGCGATCGTCTGACGCAGGCGCGTCATCTTCACGCGGTCCTCACGGGCGCCGACCGGGCGCGGCGCGGCAGGTGCCGACGGCACAGGCGCGACAGCAACCGGCGTCGGGGCCGGCGAAGACAAGGCCGCCAGGGCGTCGCCCTTGGTGATGCGGCCGTCCTTGCCTGTGCCTTCGACCTTGTTCGGGTCGAGGCCGGTTTCGGAAACGATGCGTTGGACCGCCGGCGACAACGGCTTGCCCGTGTCGGCCGGTGCGGCAGCGGCGACAGGTGCCGGAGCGGCAGCAGCAGGCGCCGACGCAGCAGCGACCGAACCGTCGGTCGAGATCTTGGCGATGACCTGCCCCGGAGTCACGGTCGCGCCGTCAGCCGCCAGGATGTCGGCCAGCGTGCCATCGGCAGGAGATGCGACTTCGACCGCGACCTTATCGGTTTCGATTTCGACCAGGACTTCGTCCTTCTTGACGGCGTCGCCCTTCTTTTTGCGCCACGTCGAGATGGTGCCCTCAGAGACGCTTTCGCCCATGACCGGGGTCTTGACGTCAAGCAGAGCCGCACCACCCGAAGCGGCCGGCGCCGGGGCGGCGGCCTTGGCGGCGGGAGCTGCGGCTGCGGCAGGGGCGGCCGGGGTAGCAGCAGCGCCGGCACCACCGACGGTGCCAAGCTTGGTGCCAGGCGTTACGGTTTCGCCTTCACCAACCAGGATTTGCAGCGTGCCGTCGGAAGGAGATGCGACTTCGAGCGAAACCTTGTCGGTTTCCAGCTCGACCAGCACTTCGTCCTTCTTGACGGCGT
>CBFGPQ010000203.1:0-6721 GCA_965650705.1 uncultured Asticcacaulis sp.
GAATCATGACCGCCAAGATCGGCCCCAAGGATGCGCCGACGACCAGCCAGGGCGGCATCGTCCAGCGCGTGATCAGCTGGCTGCAATCGAATCTTTAGCGCTTTCCAAAAAGCGCGACACGAAATCAAGCCGCCAGTTCCCAGAACTCTGTTTTGCGATTGTGCTGGGTCTTCAGTCGGTCGAGATAGGTTGTGTGGTCCCAAAAGCCCTTGAAATCGTCGATGCCGGCGCTGAGCTTTTCGGCCTCGGCCAAACGGTCGGCTGCGAGCTCATAATCGATCGACCGGCTATTGTTTAACGTAGCTTCGACCATTTTTCGGAGCAATAGGACCGCCGCCAAAGGATAGCGCGCAGCCAGCTTCTCGGCGGCGATGGTGGGAATTTCGTCATCGCCACCGTCGATACCGGCGATGCGATCGATGACAAAGCGGGAGGCGCGCTCCAGTGCGGGCCAGGTGATCAGAAAATCGAGCGCCTTGTTCGCGTCGGCCGTCCTGGCGACAAAATCCAGGGCTTCGTCTTCGGCTTCGATGTCGTCGAAATCGGGCAGGCGCTTGAGATAGGCGCGCAGGAATTCCGGATTGAGCGACTGATGAAAGGCGTCGAGCCGCGCGACCTGTGCGTCCTCACCGTGACCCAGCGTTTCAAGTGCCTCAATGCGCGCCAATGTCCATTCGCGCGGCCGCGCCTCGCGCAGGCCGGTCTTGACGTTGTCGAGCAGGGCCAGCGCCTCGGCGGCGCGCCCGGCGGTCAGCAGGCGTTCGGCTACGCGGGCCGCCGTCGCCGGCACACGCAGGTCGGACTGCAGGGCCATATAGGCATCGACATCGCCCAAGGCATCGGCAATGTCCAGTTGCGCCTGATGCAGGACCTGTGCGCGACTGCGGCGCGCCACGGTGGAGCGTTCCAGCTTCTGGCGTCGCCAGCGCGAAATCTTGCGCGTCCTAACGGCCTTGCGCACTTCGGGCTCTTTCCCCGCCGCCATAAGCCGTACGCGCAACTGCTCCAGGCCTTCCTTGCTCAGGCGCGGCGCCAGGTCGCGGATCAGCGTGTCGCTTTGGCCATAGCCATTGGCCAGGATGGCGTCCGTCAAAGGCTGGAGCAGATTTTCCGGCGAGGCCTCTGCCCTGATGGCAATCCCGCCCTGATCGTGTGCGGCCTGGCGAAAGATTTCAAGGACTTCGCCGGAGGTGTCAGTGGTACGCTCCAGCACCGAACCGCCCAGGCAGATGAACTGCCACATTAGGTCCAGCGCCTCCGCAGGTGCGCCGACGGCAACCTGTTCGGCGATCAGCTTTCGCTGACTCGATAGATCCGCCTTGAAGGCCTTGAGGCTGCGCCAGCCGATGTTGTTGGTGGCGGCGCCGATTGACGTCAGGCGCTTGCGGATTTCGTTGACCAGCTTGGCGGGACTTTCAACGCCGGCCAGTTCCATGCGCAGACGCCGCTTCTGGTTGGCATTACCTTCGCTAATTTCGAGCAGCAGGGCCGCCAGGCGTTCAGCTCCAAGCGCTTCAAGGTTTTTCTGATTCAGCGTGCTTTTGGAGGCCATGACACAGCATTACGCACAAACGATAAGATGGAAATATCGTTCGTGCGTAACGTTATGCAATAGCGGCGGTGCCTATTCCGCCGCCACCGCGGCGGCCGTGGAGAGGGTTTCCATGCGATAGCCGATGCCCGATTCCGACGTGATGCTCTGGCCCAGACCAGCGGCGCGCTCCAGCTTTTCGCGGACCTGGCCGATATAGACGCGTAGGTATTGGGTGTCGTCGACATGGGTCGGACCCCATACCTCGCGCAAAATCTGCTTGTGCGTCAGCATCTTGCCCTTGTTGCGCACGAAGAATTCCAAGAGGGCGAACTCCTTGGGCGTGAACGGCACCAGTTCGCCGTTGATCCGGACTTCGTGACGCATCAGGTCGATGGCGATGGGGCCGTTGTCGATGCCCTCGGGCTCGGTCTCGACCTTGCGCTGGCGCAGGTTGGCCTGGATGCGCGCCAAAAGGACTTCGGCGCGGAAGGGCTTGGTCACATAATCGTCAGCGCCGGCGTTCAGGGCGGTAACGACTTCCCTGTCATCGGCACGCGCCGTCAGCACGACGATGGGCGTGTTAGAAAACTGGCGCACGGCGGTTATGACTTCCTGGCCGTCCATTTCCGGCAGGCCAAGATCGAGTACGATCAGGTCCGGCTTGCTTGAGATGATCTGGCGCAGGGCTGCCTTGCCGCTGTCGGCCTCGATGATCTCGAAATCCTCGACGCTCAGGAATATGCCGAGCATGCTGCGGATTTCGGCCTCGTCATCCACCAGGAGAATTTTTGCGTTGGAATTCATACGATTGGCCCGCCTCAAATACAAAGATACCTGGGTCTATTGGTCATGCGGGCTCATAAAGAGTCACTAGGGAGTTCGGGGGACAAATTATAAAGGAGCGATATAGCGGCCCAAGCGATATGCATAGGAAGATGGCCTCCTGCCGATCGTAAACGGTCAATTCCGAAGTTTCAACACAGGGTCACGCTTGAGCGAGCAAAAGTCACACTTTGGTAATTTTTCTTAAAAATTATTACCAAAACGGCTTCAAAAACGCCCGACTCAAGTTATCGGGTAACCAATCGTTAAGCATATATGATGTCTCATTCATCTCTGCTATTAGGGGCAGATTCGGTGGATGAGAACTGTCCGCTTTGTTGCCCCTTATGTACGGGGAAAGCCTCTGGCTGAACGCCGGGGTCTGATTGGAAAGGTAGTCTGAAGCCATGGCTATTAGTCTTTCTGCGCCGCGCCACCAAGAGCTGAAGCCGCGCATCGTCGTCTTTGGGGTCGGCGGGGCTGGCGGGAACGCCGTAAACAACATGATCGAGGCCGGTCTGGAGGGCGTGGAGTTCGTCGTAGCCAACACGGACGCCCAGCAGTTGCAGTTTTCCCGGACCGAGGCCCGCATCCAGCTGGGCGTCGGCATTACCATGGGGCTGGGCGCGGGCGCTCACCCGGAAGTCGGCATGACCGCCGCCGAGGAGTCGAGCGACACGATCGCCGAGCATCTGGAAGGCGCGCACATGGTGTTCATCACCGCCGGCATGGGCGGCGGCACCGGCACGGGCGCTGCCCCGATCATTGCCAAGTGCGCCCGTGAGCGCGGCATCCTGACGGTCGGCGTCGTGACCAAGCCCTTCACCTTCGAAGGCCGTCACCGCATGCGCCTGGCCGATGCCGGCATCAGCGAGTTGCAGCGCTATGTCGATACCCTGATTGTCATTCCGAACCAGAACCTGTTCCGCATCGCCAATGAGCGGACGACCTTCGCCGAAGCCTTCGGCATGGCCGACCAGGTGCTGCACGCCGGCGTCCGTTCGATCACCGACCTGATGGTCCTGCCGGGCCTGATCAACCTCGACTTCGCCGACGTCCGTTCGGTCATGTCCGACATGGGCAAGGCAATGATGGGTACGGGCGAGGCTTCGGGCGAAGACCGCGCCCTGCTGGCCGCCCAGAACGCCATCCAGAACCCGCTGCTGGATGAAACCTCGCTGAAGGGCGCCAAGGCTGTTCTGGTCAACGTCACCGGCGGCCTCGACATGACGCTGCACGAAGTCGACGAAGCCGCCAACGCCATCTCCTCGGAAGTCGATCCGGAAGCCAACATCATCTTCGGCGCCGCCTTCGATCCGGCTCTGGAAGGCAAGCTGCGCGTCTCGGTCGTCGCCACCGGCATGGATGGCGTAGCCCTTCAGACCCCGCTGACCACCCAGGTCAAGACCAATACGCCGGCGCCAACCTTCGGCCTCGGCTATGCCTCGCGTCAGGAGCAGCCAGCACCGCAACCCGCGCCCAGCCAGCCGGCTGCGCCGGCCGCCGAGCGCACTGCCGCTCCGGCCCCTGCCGCGGCGCCGTCGACGCCTGCCGCCCCTGCGGCGCCGCGTTCCAGCCTGTTCGAAGCCGCTCCTGCGGCCCAGGCTCCCGCGCCTCAGCCCGCGCCGGCTCCGGTCGTTGAAGAACCTCAGGTGATCCGCAAGATCGTCGATCCGATGGCCATGGAAGACCTGCCGGCGGCAGCGACGCCTCAGCCTGCGCCCGCCATCACGCCGGCGCCGCGTGTCGAACCGCAGATCAGCCGTCCGAACATCACACGCCCCAATGCCTACGGCACGCAGGCTCCGGTTCAGCAACCGGCCGCTCCGCAACCCCGCCCTGTGGCACCCGCTCCCACGCCCCGTCTCAGCACGGAAGAGGAGGGGCGCGAGTCGTTTTGGCGCGGCCTGTTTCCGCAGCGCCAGCGCAATGATTTCTCGCCGATAGGCTCGCAGGCTTCCGCCGAGGACGAGGCGGACCGCTACCAGCCGGCCCCGGCCAAGGGGACTGCTTCGTCGGCCAGCCCGGCCGCAAAGCCGGTGGAACAGCCTTCAGCCGATGCGGAGGACGATCTGGAAATCCCTTCTTTCTTAAGGCGCCTCGCTAACTAAGACCCTCTCTGGTTAGCGTTACAAACGGAAATACAAGTTCGTTTGAGGACAGGCGCCGAAACCCCTATAAATTAAGGCGAGGACAGAGGTGTCCTCGCTTTTTTTATGCCCAGCCAACGGGGGCGAGGGCGGAGCAGGTTTCGCATCCACATGGTTACTGATCAGAACGAACAGACCCTGGCGCGCGCCGCGATCATCGCCGGCATCGGCCTGCATACGGGAGCAACGGTGCGCATGGTTGTGCGTCCGGCCCCGGCAGGTACCGGCGTGGTTTTCGTGCGTTCCGACGTCACCGATCGGGATAACCGCGTCGCCGCGCTGGCGCACAATGTCACCCAGACGCGCCTTGGCACCGTCATCACCAATGACGCCGGCGTCTCGGTTTCGACCATAGAACACGTCATGGCTGCGTTTGCCGCCATGGGCATCGACAACGTCTATGCCGAACTTGATGGTCCCGAAGTGCCGATCATGGATGGCTCTTCGCTGCCCTTCGTCCAGATTCTCGACCAGGCCGGCTTCCGCCGCCAGGGCACGCCGCAAATGGCGATTGAAATCCTTAAAGCCGTCGAAGTCGTTGAAGACGACAAGAGCGCCGTGCTTTTGCCGTGCGATCGTTTCGAAGTTCGGTTTGAAATCGACTTTCCGAACAGCCCGATCGGCCACCAGGCCGTCGATCTGGTCATCACCGAAGACACCTTCCGCACCGAACTGGCGGCGGCGCGCACCTTTGGCTTCCTGCAGGGTGTCGAAGCCCTGCGCGCGGCCGGCCTGGCGCGCGGTGGTTCGCTCGACAATGCGGTCGTCATAGACGGCGATACCATCCTGAACGAAGGCGGCCTGCGCTTCGCGGACGAATTCGTTCGTCACAAGGCGCTGGACGCCATCGGCGATCTGTACGTCCTGGGCATGCCGATTATTGGCAGGTTTGAAGGAATCCGTGCCGGTCACGGCCTTAATAATGCCCTTGTTCGCGCCCTATTGTCGGCCCCGGATAGCTACCGTATCGTCACACGCGGCGCGGATCTGGCCGAGGTCGGCTAATTCTCCGGTTGGCGCGGGCCTTGCCCTCGTGTAGATGTATCCCTCACTTTAAGCGCTTGCTGAAACGTGCGCGATGAGCAAAATATCTTGGCGAGGCGCCGGTATAAGGCGCCAGGGAAAAGGGTTATCTGGCGTGAACGCTGTACGGCTTCTTAAGACCTCCGCGGCTGCGATTCTGCTGGCCACGGTTTCCGTCACAGTGTTGTCCGGTTGTGCCGGCAAGGGCAAGACCGAGCATCTGGTCTATGAAGAACGCCCCGTGGAACTGCTGTACGCTACAGGCATGGAACGCCTGGACGACAAGCAGTGGAAAGACGCCGTCCAGTACTTCGAAGAAGTCCAGCGCCAACACCCCTATTCGGAATGGTCGCGCCGCGCGATCGTCATGACGATCTACGCCAACTACCAGGGCGGCAGCTATCAGGAAGCCACCCAGGCGGCCGATCAGTTCATCCACCTGTATCCGGGCAGTGAATTGACGCCCTATGCCTACTACATGAAGGCCATCTGCTCGTTTGAACAGATCGTTGATGTGGGCCGCGACCAGGCCTATACGACCTCGGCCCTGGGCCTGTTGAGCGACGTCGTCCGCCGCTATCCGGACACCGAATATGCCCGCGACGCGCGCGTCAAGATCGACATGGTCCGCGACCAACTGGCCGGCAAGGAAATGGAAATCGGCCGCTGGTACCTCAATGATAACCAGCCGCTGGCCGCGCTTGGCCGCTTCAAGTCGGTGGCCACTGAATACCAGACGACCAGCCACACTCCAGAGGCGCTCTATCGGCTCGTCGAAGCCAATGAGACCATGGGCCTGCACGACGAAGCCGTGCGCGTCGGCGCGGTACTCGGTTACAACTATCCGGGCGACCGCTGGTACGCCAAGGCTTACAAGTTGCTGACCGAGAAGGGCGATGCGCCCGCCGTCAAGCCGGACCCCAACGGCAAAAAAGGCCCGGAAGCACCTGATACCAAAAAGAAAAAAGGCTGGTTCAGCTTTATGCGACCCAATGTCTAGGCGTCGCATATACAAAGGTTCTCTATTTGTTCTTGATTTCCGCGGAAAATGCGCTTTAATGCGCTGACTGCGGACAACTGGTGTGAGTCGTCCGGAAACCAACGGACGGCCACCTATGCTGACCCGCCTGACCATTGCCGATGTTGTCCTTGTTGATCGGCTCGATCTGGATATTCGCCCGGGCCTGAGCGT
>CBFGPQ010000204.1:0-6659 GCA_965650705.1 uncultured Asticcacaulis sp.
TGGTTGACATAGGTCCGGCCGCGATACTGCATGCTCTCGACATTGAAGTAGCCGTAGTATTGCGGATAGTCGCGCATCACGGCGCGGGCCAGGATGGCCATGTCACGCGCCGACGACAACTGGCGGGCGTCCGGCAGGCCGTTAGCGTTGACGAAGCGGGTATTGGTCATGCCCAGCGACTGGGCGCGAATGGTCATCAGGGCGGCGAAGCGTTCTTCCGTGCCGCCGATCTTTTCGGCCAGGGCGACGGCGAGGTCGTTCGCGGAGTAGAGCGCGGTCAGCCGCATGGCTGTGTCGACGTCGATCGTGTCGCCGGGCTTCAGATAGACCTTGACCGGTGACTGCGAGGCGGCCCTCTGGCTGATGGTTATGGTGTCCGTCGGCTTCAGCTTGCCCTGGGCCAGGGCGTCGAACGCCATGTACAGGGTCATGATCTTGGTCAGCGAGGCCGGGTAGCGGACGGAATCGGCGCGGTTGGCGTAGAGAACTTCGCCGGTCTGCGCATCGACGACGATGGCGGCATACTTGCTGTTGGACGGAATGTTCTGTGCCTGGACGGCTGCGGGAACGGTCAATGCAGTGGCGGCCGTCAGGAAGGCCACCAGGCCATTGCGGATGCCAAAAGCTTTCTGGCGTATGGATGCGCCGGTATGCTCCCCTTGCCGGATGTCGCCTGTCGCCTGCCGGATGTTACCCATCAAAGCTGTCCTCAACTCATACAAAAAGCCTGCCCGTTCTGGACTCCGGAAAAGGCGTTTGCTGCGTCTTCCCGGTCACCTTACACCCAGAATGTCGGCGGGTCATTAAGCAACCCTTAAGCCCGATAAAGAACATATAAAGGTGACCGCATTGCGTCCACTCACACTTTGCCAAGTTTCCTGACACGAAAAGGTCATTGATCCTTGAGCTAGCGCTACCACAGTCAATCACTATGCGCGCTAATGCGATAAGAATCTCCCATATGGGGCGAATATTGCCTTCACGATAATGTTAACGTTTTGTGCGGTGCACAAAAAAGCTTGACCCTGTGCTGCATGTGCGATATATGATAACCAAGTTACCGAGATTCCCTGGAGGTTGAGGACAGGGGGTCGCGTACCTTCCTAGTGCCAACAAAACCAAACTGGAGTGCTGCCATGGAAACGGGCGAAGACACCATCAAGAATACGGTCGAGCGCATGACGCTGGCCGGCAACCAGGCTTTCAAGGATTCGATCGAGAAGACCCTTGGCGCCCTGAATGAAGTTAACTCGCTGTCGAAGGGCAATGTCGAAGCCGTCGTCGAATCGCTGACCGCCGCCACCAAGGGCGCGGAAACGATCGGCGCGCAGACCGTTGCCTTCGCCAAGAAGAACTGGGATGAAGCCGTCACCGCGGGCAAGACCCTTTCGGGCGCCAAGAGCGTTCAGGAAGTCATCGAGCTGCAGTCGCGCTACGCCAAGTCGTCGATGGAAGCCTATGTCGCTGAAATGAACCAGTTGACCGAGACCCTGTCGACCTCGTTCAAGGATACCTTCAAGCCGATCAACGCGCGCATGACTGCCGCCGTTGAGAAGTTCCAGTCTTATCGTTAATTCGGTCTGACAATTAAATTGAAAAACCCCGGACGGAAGCGTCCGGGGTTTTTTATCGGCCAAGCATCAGTTTAATAACTATCGCCACCGCGCCGACCGTGGCGACGCCTGCAAGCCAGAGCCCGGCGAACCACAGAAGCTTCTTCGTCATCAGTGATAGCCCTCGTTCGGGTCGATCTTGCCGCGGAATACCCAGTAGGCATACGCCGTATAGGCGAGAATGACCGGGATGAGCACGGCCGCGCCGACCAGGAGGAAGGCCAGCGACTTGTCAGGGCCTGCCGCCTGATGGAAGGTAAGCGCCCCTGGCACGATGTACGGGAAGAAGCTGATCCCGATCCCTGCATAGCTCAGAATGAACAGGCCCAGCGCCGCCAGGAAGGGTTGGAGGTGTTTGTCCGTCTTCAGGCCGTGCCAAAGGGCAAAGGCGCAGATCGCCAGCAGCAGCGGAACGAGGGCCGAGAAGAAGGCCGTCGGCCAGCCGAACCAGCGCTCGAAATAAAGGCGGTTGATAAACGGCGTCCACAGGCTGACGACGCCGATTAGGATAAGCGTCCCCACAGCGGTGATCAGCGCCCATTTGCGCGCGCGGACCTGGACGTCGCCCAAAGTCTTGAGGTTCAGCCAGGTCGCGCCCAGCAAAGTATAGCCGACGACAACCGCGACGCCCGTCGTCAGGCTGAACGGTGTTAGCCAGTCCCACCAGCCGCCGGCATAGGCGCGGTCCTCGATCCGGATGCCCTGGATCAGCGCGCCCAACGCTATGCCCTGCGTAAAGGCCGCCACAGTCGAGCCCAGCATGAAGCCCATGTCCCACAACGGGCGCCAGCGTTCGGTGCGAAAGCGAAATTCGAAGGCTACGCCGCGAAAGACGAGCGCCAGCAGCATGGCGATGATCGGCGCGTATAGTGCCGGCATTACGGTGGCGTAGGCGAGAGGGAAGACGGCCAGAAGCCCGCCGCCGCCCAGCACCAGCCAGGTCTCGTTGCCGTCCCAAACGGGGGCGATTGAATTGGTCATCACGTCGCGGTCGTGCTTGTCGGGAAAGACGAAGAACAGGATGCCGACGCCGAGATCGAAACCGTCGAGCACGACATAGGCAAGGACAGCGAAGGCGATCAGCGCCGCCCAGACGGTGGGAAGATCAATGGCCATCGTGTTTCTCCGGATGAGGTTCGTCGCCTTGGGCCGGGCCCGGTGTGATGCCGGCCGAGCGAATCGGGCCCTTTTCCAGCTCTTGGACGGGCGTGTCCGTGTCGCGCGGTGTCGTGCCCATCAGGCGGAAAATGTAGAAGGTGCCGGCGCCGAAGACGAGGAAGTAGACGATGACAAAGGCGATCAGCGAGGCGGCGGCGGCCGGCGCATCGATATTGGACAGGCTGTCCGAACGCCGGAGCAGGCCATACACCGTGTAGGGCTGACGGCCGACCTCGGTGGTAAACCAGCCGGCGAGGACAGCGACGAAGCCGGATGGCCCCAGCAGCACGGCGGCCTTCAGCAAGAGGCGGTCGCTGAACAGGGTCTTGCGATAGCGCGCCCACAGCGACCACAGCCCGAGCAGCAGCATCAGGACACCTAAGCCCACCATGACACGGAAGGCGAAGAAAGGGATGAGCGCCGGCGGACGGTCCTCGCGCTTCCATTCCTTGAGGCCCTTGATCTCGGCGTCCGGATCGTGGGCCAGGATGAGCGAGCCGAGCTTGGGGATCTCAACGGCGTAGTGTGTTTTCTCGGCCTTGTCGTCGGGAATGCCGAACAGAATCAGCGGCGCACCTTTATGCGTCTCGTAATGGCCTTCCATCGCCGCGATCTTGGCGGGTTGGTGTTCCAGCGTGTTCAGGCCGTGCAGATCGCCGACGAAAATCTGGACCGGTGTGACGAGCGCCGCCATCCACATGGCCATCGAGAACATGATGCGCGCCTGACGGTTTTGATTGTCGCGCAACAGATGCCAGGCGCCGACGCCGCCGACCGCGAACGCTGTCGTCAAATAGGCGGCGATGACCGTATGGACCAGCCGATAGGGGAAAGAAGGATTGAAGATGATCTCGACCCAGCTCTTCGGCTCAAACAGGCCTTCCGGCGTCAGAACATGGCCCTGCGGCGTGTGCATCCAGCTGTTGGCCGCCAGGATCCAGAAGGCCGACATCAATGTCCCCGCCGCCACCATGCAGGTCGCGAAGAAGTGAAGTTTAGGCCCGACGCGCTTCAGGCCGAACAGCATTATGCCTAAGAAGCCGGCTTCGAGGAAAAAGGCGGTCAGGACCTCATAGCCCATGAGCGGGCCGATCACGGCGCCGGTCTTGTCGGAGAACGCGCCCCAATTGGTGCCGAACTGATAGCTCATGACTATGCCGGATACGACACCCATCCCGAAGGTCACGGCGAAGATCGTCTTCCAGAAGTTGAAAAGCTTTAAAAATACGTCGTCCTTCTTCCACAGATAGAGACCATTGAGCACGGCCAGGAACGAGGCCAGACCGATCGTGAAAGCCGGAAACAGAAAGTGGAACGAGACCGTGAAGGCGAACTGGATGCGCGCCAGCATTTCGGCGGTGAGATCGAGGTCGGGCATGTGCAGGGCTCCCGTGTGGGGACGGGTGTTGCGGATTATAAGTCAAAAATAAATACGTACGTCCTGTTGTGCGCTGTGGCGGCGTGCCGCGCGGCCGCTTGCCGCAGGCGAGGGGCGGGACGTCACCCCTCTGTCACGAGTCATAAAAAACTGTGATCGCCCTGTTTGGCGATTTCCTATTTGCAGCGCGTGCGTTTGGGCTATCTTGTACTCCGCATGCAGCGGCCTATCTATATAACTGTTCCGGGACGCCGGGCGGTCAGGATAGCCGAAAAGGTAAAATGAGGTTTTGATTGTTGCGCGCTTGGCTATCTGAAGAATTGAACGAAAAGACGTTAATGCAAAGCATTGAAGCGGCCGAAAAGGGGGCTGGGGCCACCCGCCCCACGGGTGCGCCGCTGGCTGTGGTCGAGGCGAAGCCGAAGCCGCAGAAGCCGTCCCTGTATCGCGTGCTCATTCTCAACGACGACTACACTCCCATGGAGTTCGTGGTCTACGTTCTGGAGCGCTTCTTCAACAAGTCGCGCGAGGATGCAACGCGGGTCATGCTGCACGTCCACCAGACGGGTGTGGGGGTCTGCGGGGTCTACACCTATGAGGTCGCCGAAACCAAGGTCGCCCAGGTGGTCGACATGGCCCGCAGGCATCAGCATCCACTCCAGTGCACGATGGAGAAGGACTGATCACAAGGTTGGGAAGGGTTAACTATAATTGCGCCGCAGAGCGTATTTGTTAATTCTTGAGTTAGGAAATAGGGCGGATGATGAGGGCAATCGTGAAGTTTGGGTTCAGGTCGGGTTCAGCTTGAACAAGGTAAAACCGACCTAAACCGTAAGTTAGAGTTTTTGCCGTATAGAGTACCGTAGGCTTGAGGTTTAGGAGGTCGTCATGCCATCTTTTTCCAGCGCATTAGAAGAGACCCTGCATCGCGCAGTCGGTCACGCCAATGCCCATCATCATGAGTACGCCACTCTTGAGCACCTCCTGCTGGCGCTGATCGACGATGTCGATGCCGCCGCCGTCATGAGCGCCTGTAATGTGGATCTGTCCAAGCTGCGGACCGCGCTTGACGCCTATATCGAAACCGATCTGAAATCTCTGGTCGAGCCGTCCTCGGAAGAGGCCAAGCCGACTGCCGGCTTCCAGCGCGTCATCCAGCGCGCCGTCATCCACGTCCAGTCTTCGGGCCGCGACGAAGTGACCGGCGCCAACGTCCTGGTCGCCATCTTCTCCGAACGCGAATCGCACGCCGCCTTTTTCTTGCAGGAGCAGGAAATGACGCGCTACGACGCCGTCAACTATATCGCCCACGGCATCGCCAAGAAGCCCGGCGCTTCCGAGCCGCGTCCCGTTCGCGGCGCGACCGAAGACGGTGCGACGCCCTCCGGCAGCAACTCCGAGGAAAAGAGCGGCAAGGCCGGCTCGACCGACGCCCTGGCGGCCTACTGCGTCGACCTCAATGAGAAGTCGCGTCACGGCAAGGTCGACCCGCTGATCGGGCGGGCCGCCGAAGTCGAGCGTGCCATCCAGATCCTGTGCCGCCGCACCAAGAATAACCCGCTGCTGGTCGGTGATCCGGGCGTCGGCAAGACGGCCATCGCCGAAGGCCTGGCCAAGAAGATCGTCGAAGGCGACGTTCCGGAAGTCCTGGCCGGTGCTACTATCTATTCGCTCGACATGGGCACGCTGCTGGCTGGCACCCGCTACCGCGGCGACTTTGAAGAGCGCGTCAAGCAGGTCGTTAAGGAACTGGAAGCGCACCCCAATGCCGTCCTGTTCATCGACGAAATCCATACGGTCATCGGCGCCGGCGCCACGTCGGGCGGTGCGATGGACGCATCCAACCTGCTGAAGCCGGCTCTGGCCGCGGGCACGCTGCGCTGCATGGGCTCCACGACCTATAAGGAATACCGCCAGCACTTTGAAAAGGACCGCGCTCTGGTCCGCCGCTTCCAGAAGATCGATGTCAACGAGCCGACGCTCGACGACACCATCAAGATCCTGAAGGGGCTCAAGCCTTACTATGAGACCTTCCACCACCTGAAGTACACCGACGCCGCCATCAAGACGGCCGTCGAGCTGGCGGCGCGCTACATCACCGACCGCAAGCTGCCGGACAAGGCGATCGACGTGATCGACGAAGCTGGCGCGCTGCAGATGGTTTTGCCGGAATCGAAGCGGAAGAAGGTCATCGGGCCCAAGGAGATCGAATACGTCATCTCCAAGATCGCCCGCGTGCCGTCCAAGTCCGTGTCGCGCGACGACACCCAGTCGCTGCGTGACCTGAAGACCGACTTGCAACAGGTCGTCTTCGGCCAGGACGAGGCCATTGAGCAACTGTCGACCGCCATCAAGCTGTCGCGGGCCGGCCTGCGCGATCCGCAAAAGCCGATCGGCTGCTATCTGTTCTCCGGCCCGACCGGCGTCGGCAAGACGGAAGTCGCCAAGCAACTGGCGTCGACCCTCGGCATCGACCTGCTGCGCTTCGACATGTCGGAATACATGGAACG
>CBFGPQ010000205.1:0-6579 GCA_965650705.1 uncultured Asticcacaulis sp.
CTGACCGGCAAGGGCACGGTCAATCTCAACGACGAAAGCATGCGGTTTGTCTTGAAGGGCAAGCCGAAGAAATTTCGCCTGATTCGCGTCAATGCCCCGATCGTGATCGGCGGCCACCTGACCCAGCCCAAGGTCGGTATCGACGCCGGCCCGGCAGTCCTGCAGGGCGGGTTGACCCTGGCGCTGCAATCGATCGTGCCGTTGCTGCCGCTCGATTACGCCAAGGACAGCAATTGCGGCGCCCTGTTTGCCGACGCCCGAGCCGAAGGGGCGTCGACCTCGACGAAGCCCGCGGCAAGGAAGGCGAACCCGGCGCCCGTCCAGCCGAAAGGGTAAGTTATCGCTTTGGCCCTTATGCCTCCCAGCTTGTGGGAGGGGACCGCGAACAGAGCGAGTGGTGGTGGGGGCCTCTTGCAGATGAAATACTTGCCGCATACCTGTCCTTAGGGTAGGCCCCACCACCACATCTCGTTCGTCATTGCTTACGCAATGTCTCGCTCGTGCGGTCCCCCTCCCCGGCAAGCCAGGGAGGAGTAAGATTGAGGTCATTTGTCTGCGCCGATGATCCACAAGCCGTTGCCGCCGTCCACAGGCTTGCGGTTGTGTTGAGACGTCGCAAGTCCTAGATTCGCATTATGCAGCAGCTGCCCCTCGATCTTGTCGCCAGCGACGCCTTCAGCCGTGACCGCTTTGTTGAAAGCGCGGCGGTGCGGCCTGTGCTCGATGCGCTGCTCAAGCCCGGGGCCTGGCTGGCGCCGCACCTGATGATCCATGGGCCTGAAGGCAGTGGCAAGACGCATCTCGGGCACATCTTCGCCGAGACTCATGGCGCGGGTTTTGTCGACGCCGCCGGCAGCTTCGCGCTTCAGATCGTGCCTGGCCAAGGCTACGTCATCGATGATGCGGATATCGCCTCCGAAGAGACGCTCTTTCATCTCTTCAATACCGTCCAGGCTTCAGGCGGATTTCTGGTTCTGCTCAGCCGCGTCCATCCGCTTAAATGGACTGTAAAACTGGCTGACTGGCAGTCGCGCCTGCGCGCCATGCGGCTGATGACCCTGCCCGAGCCCGATGACGACCTGCTGGAAGCCATCCTGTCGACCCTGTTTGCCCAGCGGGCCATTTCGCCATCGCCCGACGCCGTTGCCTATATCGCCAGCCGGGCCGACCGCTCGGTTTCAGCGCTTCAAAAAATCGTCACAGAGCTGGAGCACTATGCCAATGGCCGCGCCTTTACCCGCGCCCTGGCGCGTGACTTCTTCGAACACAGCCAGGCCCTGCCGTTTGGCGAAACCGAAAGTGACTCGGACTAAGCCATTTTTTAAGCGGTTGGCGGTAGTTTGGCGTTATAGTTAAAGCGTTCCTTGACAATTCCTCGAGCCCGCCCGCGACATGACCGATTCCAGCGCCGCTGCCCTGCCCTCAGAACCCGACGCCGACGCCCTGGCCGAAGCGCAAGCCGGCCTCGGCGAACCGGCGCCGGCCAAGCCCGAAATCATCGACCTTTCGCAGCTTGAGCGCCTCGGCGGCGCCTTTTACATCAACCGCGAACTGTCGTGGCTGGCCTTCAACAAGCGCGTCATCGAGGAAGCGGAAAACCCCAATCACCCGCTGCTCGAGCGCCTGCGCTTCCTGTCGATCTCGGCCAACAACCTGGATGAATTCTACATGGTGCGCGTCGCCGGCCTGCAGGGCCAGGTGCGAGAGGGCGTCCGCGTCCTGTCCGAGGACGGCCACACGCCGGCTGAGCAGCTCGAATCGGTCAACCGCGTCGCCAGCCAGCTCATGGCCAAGCAACAGGCCATCTGGCTCAAGGTGCGCGACGAACTGGAGGACAAGGGTCTGATCGTCCTCGACCCTCAGGACGTCAACAAGACCGACAAGGCGTGGCTTGACCGCGAGTTCGACAGTCAGCTCTTCCCCATCCTGACGCCGATGGCCATCGACCCGGCCCACCCCTTCCCTTTCATCGCCAATCTCGGCTTCTCGATTGTGCTAAAGCTGGTGCGGCGCTTCGATATGAAGTCCATGTACGCCCTGGTGCCGATCCCCAACGGGGTCAAGCGCTTCTGGGAGATCGAGACCGCCCGCCGCAACGCCGACGGCAGCCCGTCGCGCCGCAAGTTCATCAGCCTTGAAAACTTCGTGTCCCTGTTCATCCACCGCCTGTTCCCGGGCTTTGACATCGCCGGGCGCGGCCTGTTCCGAATCCTGCGCGATTCCGATATCGAACTGGAAGAAGAGGCCGAAGACCTGGTCCGCGAGTTCGAAGCCCTTATCAAACAACGTCGCTTAGGCAGCGTGGTGCGGGTCGAAATTGACGCCGGCATGCCGGACGACCTGCGCGCCTTCATTCTGGAACAGCTTCACGTCGCGCCCCAGGACGAGGTCCAGATCAACGGCATCCTCGGCATGGCCGAACTGTCGAAGCTTATTCCGTCGGACCGCAACGACCTGAAGTTCCGCCCGTTCGAGCCGCGCTTTCCCGAACGCATCCGTGACAACGGCGGCGACATGTTCAACGCCATCCGCGAAAAGGACATCCTGGTCCACCACCCGTTCGAAAGCTTCGATTCGGTCATCCAGTTTGTGCGCCAGGCGGCGCGCGACCCGAACGTCATCGCCATCAAGCAGACCCTTTACCGCACGTCAAAGGACTCGCCGATCGTCGCCGCGCTGATCGAGGCCGCCGAGCAGGGCAAGAACGTCACGGCTCTGGTCGAGATCAAGGCGCGCTTCGACGAAGAAGCGAACCTGCGCTGGGCGCGCGCCATGGAACAGGCCGGCGTCCATGTCGTCTATGGCTTCGTCGAGTACAAGACCCACGCCAAGCTGTCGGTCGTCGTCCGCCGCGAGGGCGACGGTCTCAGGACCTACTGCCATTTCGGCACAGGCAACTACCACCCCTATACGGCCAAGGTCTACACCGACCTCAGCCTGTTCACGACCAATGCCGAGATGTGCCGCGACGCCATGCGCGTCTTCAACTTCATCACCGGCTATGCCCGCCCCGAGGTCATGGAGAAGCTCTACTTCTCACCCGTCACCTTGAAACTGGGCCTTATGCATCTGATCGACCAGGAGATTATCAACGCCAAGGCAGGCAAGCCGGCGCAGATCTGGGCGAAACTGAACGCGCTCGTCGATCCCTTCGTCATCAAGAAGCTTTACCAGGCCAGCCAGGCCGGCGTGCAGATCGACCTGGTCGTGCGCGGCATCTGCTGCCTCAGGCCCGGCGTGCCGGGCGTATCGGACAATATCCGCGTCAAGTCGATTGTCGGCCGCTTCCTGGAGCATTCGCGCATCGTCTGCTTCGCGAATGGCCAGGCCATGCCGTCGGACCAGGCGCGCGTCTTCATCTCATCGGCCGACTGGATGAGCCGCAATCTCGACCGCCGCGTCGAGGTGATGGTTCCCGTGGAAAACCCGACCGTCCACCGCCAGGTGCTGGACCAGATCATGGTCGCCAACCTCAATGACGAAGGCCATTCCTGGCAGCTGGGCACCGACGGCACCTATGCACGCATCGATGTTAGTGCGCTCGACAAGCCCTTCTCGGCGCACGATTATTTCATGACCAACCCGTCGCTGTCCGGACGTGGGCGCAGTGTCAAGGACCTGCCGAGGGCGTTCGACCACGTCGGCGCGCGCAAGGCCGTGCGCTGACGCGCCGCCGCTGTCGCATAAATATGTCTTGCATTCCAACTGCCTGACGGGGCAAAGCCACAAGGTCTTCCATTGTGGAGCCCTGCTTTGAACTACAATAGTGCTGTCATCGACATTGGCTCCAACTCGGTGCGTCTGGTCATCTATCGTATCGAGGGCCGGTCGATCTGGCCGGTGTTCAATGAAAAGGTGCTGGCGGGCCTGGGCCGCGACATGTGGACGACCGGCCTGCTGCATCAGGACGGGGTGCGCGACAGCCTGATCGCGCTGCGCCGTTTCAAGGCCATCCTCGAATCGTTCGAACTCGAGGGTCTGCATGTCGTGGCGACCGCAGCCGTGCGCGAGGCGCGCGATGGCCCGGATTTCGTAGCGGCCGTCAAGACGCAGACCGGTTTCGACATCCGCGTGCTCAGCGGCGTCGAAGAGGCCTATTATTCGGCACAGGGCGTGCACTGTGGCCATCTCGACGCCAAGGGCGTCGTCGGTGATCTCGGCGGCTCCAGCCTGGAACTGATCGGTCTCGATATTGAACCCGGCCATAATGGCATCACCTTGCCGCTCGGGCCGTTCGCGCTCGGCGCCCCCAAGCCGGTTGACGCCGGCAAGACCTACGCAACCATTGTCCGCCAATTGGAACCGCTGAAGGACCGATTCTCCGGCGGCCAGTTCCACGCCGTCGGCGGAGCATGGCGGAACCTCGCGCTCATCTGGATGCAGAAGCAGAACTATCCGCTGCATGTCATTCAGCAGTTTGAACTTCCCGCCCGTGAAGCCCTGTCGATCGCCCGCCTGATCGCCCTGCAATCGCCATCGTCACTCGAGAAGGTGCGCGGCATCACCAAGCGCCGTGTCGAGAATATCGGCTATGCCGCGCTTGTGCTTCAGGGATTGATCGAGACCTTCCGCTTTGACTCGATCTGCTTTTCGGCGTTTGGCCTGCGCGAGGGCCTGTTGTTCGATGCGCTCGATCCGAATGTTAAAGACGACGACCCTCTGATCGCCGGTTGCGGCGCGCTGGGCAGCCGCCTGGGGCTGAACGATGATCTTGGCCCTGCCCTGTCGGATTGGGCGCTGGCCTTTTATGGCCGCGCCGAAGGCATTGTCGACAAGCCGGATGACAAGCTGATCCGTGCTGCCGCCAAGCTGGCGGATATCGGGGCGCGTCTTCACCCCGATCATCGCGCCGACCTGGTGTGCGATCAGGTCCTGCGCGCGCCGATCGCCGGCCAGACCCACGAAGAGCGCGTCTTTCTCGCCTGTACCCTGTTCACGCGCTACAGCGGTGATGCCTATCTCAAGGAACCGGTGCTCATCAGCCGCATCCTCGGCGAGGACGGTTTGACGCAGGCGACGCAGCTTGGCCTGCTGCTGCGGCTGGGCTGCGATCTGTCGGCCAAGTCGGCCAAGCTCTTGAAGCTGGCCTCGGTCCGCCAGCACGACCGGCAACTGAGCTTAAGTGCCCAGCCCGGCTGGGAAGACCTGCTGCTGGGCGAACAAACGCGCAAACGCGCCCGGGCATTGGCGCAGGCGCTCAAGCTGAACCTGACCATACTTGCTAACTGACGAAAAACAGCGTTATCTTCCAGTATCGTTAACGGGGAGATGTGTGATGAAGCGTCTTGGACTTACGATATGCGCCGCCGCGTTGATCGCCGCGCCGGCCTTCGCGGCCGCCGATAAACCCGCCGACCTCGACGCCGCATTCAAAGCCGCCGGTATGGTCAAGAAGAACGGCCAGTGGACAGGGTGCGCGGACGACCAGTACGGCGTGGCTGAGGTCGCCGAGGACGGTTATCGCGATCTCAACGGCGACGGTATCAAGGATCTTGTCCTTACCGACAGTGGCAGCTTTTGTTACGGCCATACCGGACAGGGTTTTTTTATTATGACCAAGGCGGCAGCGGCGGGGCCGTGGAAGGTCATGTACCAAAGTCCCGGCATTCCGACGTTTCTGCCAACCAAGGTTAAGACGCCCGGCGGCTGGCCGGATGTCGAGATTGGCGGGCCGGGATTTTGTTTCCCGATTCATCGCTGGAACGGCAAGGACTACGTCTTCAACCGTAATAAGGAATACGAAAAAGGCGCTTGCGGGCGGCAGTGATGCCCCCACCACCACATCTCACTTGCCATCTATCGATGGCGCGTTCGTGCGGTCCCCCTCCCCAGCAAGCTGGGGAGGTATAAGCTCTACAACTTGATACGGAACAGCTTGGCCAGATTATAGCCGATGCCCATCCAGAACATGGCATAAAGCCCGACGATCAGCGCGCCGGCAGCCAGGGCCATCAGGCTGTAGATGCCTGTGAAAACGCTCAGGATCGTGTCGCCCAGCAGATAGAAGCCGACCGCGCCCCAGCCGACCAAATTATGCTTCGCCGGGTCGACGCGCGAATAGATCCACCAGCCGACCATCGGCGCCAGCACGAACAGCAGGGCAAACGTCAGAGGCACCAGAGCCAGGCCAAGGATCGCGCTTAGGGCCGCAGCATAGTCGGTCACGTGCCAGGCGCCCAGCAGGCTGTCGAGTTGCGGCAGGGCGAATACGCCCCAGAAAAAGCCGTACAGCCCCCCAGCCAGCCGCATCATGACCAGCAGGAAAATACCGGCCTTCAGCGCCGTGACCCATGCCGCCGATCCCGCGGCCGTCGCGGGCGCGGCTGTTGTTGCCTTGTTCATAGAAGCCCTCTCATCGTTCCAGTCTCACCTGTCAAAAAAGGTTAACAGACGATTCCCGAGGGCCCTAGCGAAATCCGCCTAGTCCAACTCGACGAGTTCGACCCTGGTGCCATTCAGCACCAGTGCCAGTTCGCCGCGCTTGAGCTTGAGCGCGTCTTCGCCGAACAGGCGTCGCCGCCAGCCCTGGAGCGCCGGAACATTGGCATTGTCGTCGAGCGCGATCTTTTCCAGGTCGGA
>CBFGPQ010000206.1:0-6461 GCA_965650705.1 uncultured Asticcacaulis sp.
GCCCGGGGGGTTGTTTTTTGGTGGTGCGTAGGTCGGGTTGCGCCGCACAAAACTCTGTCCGCGTGCGCGAATCTTTCCGTTAGCCCCTCACCCTAACCCTCTCCCCGCAAGCAGGGAGAGGGAATTTCAGCAAATCCTCAGACCCTGCTCATGCCGCTCATGGCCCTTGCGCGTAGGTGATGATCTCCATCACCACCACGCGAGGGGGAACCTTATGCAAACAATTGAATGGCTGGCCTATTTCGAACGCAACGCCGGGCGCGCATCGCCGGATACGCCGGCCAGTCTTGCCCCCCTCCCGGATGCATTGCACGAACCGTTGGTCTACGCCCTGCAGTGCTTTCAACTGGGCGAGGCGGGCGAGGGCAGGATCGCCAACCAGGCCCGCGTGTCGACCGACCCGGCGCTCGATGACAATCTGAAGGAGTCGATCGCCTTCTATGTCCGCGAAGAAGGCCGACACGCCGCCGAACTGGCGCGCTTGATCAGGGCAATGGGCGCGACGACGATCACCAGGCACATGTCCGAGCAACTGTTCGAGCGGTCGCGCCGGCTGATGGGCCTGCGCGCCAAGATGGCGGTCATGGCTGTCGCCGAAGTCGTGGGATCGGCCTTTTACATGACGTTGGCGGAGCGGGTGCCCTGTCCGCATATCGCCGAGGTCATGCGCGTGATTTCGGCCGACGAAGATCGTCACCTTGAGTTTCAGCGCGGATTTTTCAAGCGGGTGATTGCGACCACTCCGTTCCTTGCCCGGCCATTCGTGGCGTTTGGGCTATGGTTCTGGTTCCTGAACGTGCTGGCCGCCGGAATTGCGGCCGTCGCTTTTGGGCATAGCAAGTTGTTCAAGGCGTTGGGTCTGGGGCCTTGGCGCTTTTCCTGGTACTGCGCCCGGCGGTTTTACAGGCTGGCGCACGTCCCGACGCAGATGGAAAGGCCGGTGTGCGATGCGATCTATGCATCCTCCTTCCATCTCGGCACAAGTGCCTCGCCCATGGCTGGCGAAAGCAGTACTTTCGCTGGCGCCAAACCCACGTAAACGGGGAAGGAAAAAATGGTTCAAATGGTCTTGTTCCTTCCGCGCGCATGGGGAAGGTGGCATTTGCGAAGCAAATGACGGAAAGGGGGACCGCTACGCCTTCAGCAATGCCGCGCGTTCCTCCGGCGTGATCAGCCGCCACTGGCCTTCGGGCAGGTCGCCGATATGCAGAGGCCCGATGCGGTCGCGATAGAGATCGACCACGCGCAGTTCGCACATGTCGCACATGCGGCGGATCTGGCGGTTGCGGCCTTCAGTCAGCACGAAAGTCAGCGACTGCGGACCCGTCTGCGTCACCTTGGCGGGCTTGAGTTTCTTGCCATCGAGCTCAAGCCCGTGACGCAGCCATTTGAGCTTTTCCTCGAACAGCGGGCCGCGCACCTCGACGTGGTATTGTTTTTCCAGTTCGCTGTCCGGGCCGATAATGGCCTTGGCGATGACGCCGTCCTCCGACAGGACCAGCAGCCCATGCGAGTCCTTGTCGAGGCGGCCGACCGGCGCCAGCCTGGAATTATTGTCGGGATAGACGTCGGCCGGGCCATAGACATTGGCGCGGCGGATCATGCGCACGGCCGGAGTCTCACCGGGCTCGGGCTGGCCTGAGACGATGCCGACCGGCTTGTTGTAAAGAATGGTCATCTTTGCACCGAGATCGGTCACACCGCCCTGATCCATGGTAAGGGTCTGGCCAGGCAGGATCTTGCGGCCAGCGTCGGTGAAGCGTTCGCCATCGATGCGCACCAACCCCTGTTCGATCAGGCTGTCGGCCTCGCGGCGCGAACAGACACCCGACTGCGCCAGCCACTTGTTGACGCGCACGGCTTCCGCGCCATCATAGATTTTGTTCAAAGCCAAAAAACGCTCTCCAAATTTATGGTCTCCCAATAGCCAAAAACCCGCACGCGCGCTACACCGTCGGGATGGATAACTACGATCGTTTCGAAGCCTGGCTGGACCGCCGCGCCGAACAGCCGGCCGAAGTCATCGCCGGGATACAAACCGGCTATGTGCCGGTGTCGATGGACGAGGGCATGGAGGCCGTGTCCCTCGATCGCCTGGCGGCCGGCGGCTATGACGAAGACCGTGCGATCTATAACAATGCTGCGTTCGGCGCGGGCGTTGCAGGCGTTGAGCCGCGCACTGTCCATCTTGGCATCGACATCTTCGCACCGGCGGGGACACCGGTTTATGCGCCGTGGCCCGGAACCTTTCACAGCTTTCAGGACAATGCCGCACCGCTCGACTATGGTCCGACCATTATCCTCGAACACACCCTGGAACCGGACCTTATGGTCTTCAGCCTGTTCGGCCACCTGAGCCGTGAAAGCCTGCATGGTCTTGAGGATGGCGCGCCGGTAGCCAAGGGGCAACAGATCGCCACCTTGGGCGACCGCGACGTTAATGGCGGCTGGCTGCCGCACCTGCATTTCCAGTTGATTCTCGATATCGCCGGCAAAAAGGGCGACTTCCCCGGCGTCTTCAAACGTAGCGAACGCGACCTATGGAAACGCATCTGCCCCAATCCCGCGCCATGGCTGGGGCTGTCATGAGACAGGCGGCACTGGTTTTCCTGCTGCTCCCGCTATCGGCAAACGCGGCCGTACCCAATACGGAACAGGGGCGCGCGCTTTATGCCGCCACCTGCGTGAAGTGCCACGACGACACGGCCACGAAGGAGCGGTTGCAAGGTCCGCCTTTGTTCGGCGTCGTTGGCCGCAAGATCGGATCGGTCAAAGGCTTCGGTTATTCCGACGCCTTGAAAAAGGCCAATGACGCTGGCCGGTCATGGAGCGAGGCGGAGCTTGATGCCTACCTGGCCGATCCGGAAAAGACCATGCCAGGCGGTTACATGCCTTTGGCTGTACCGGAAGAAGCCAATCGCCTGAACCTGATCGCCTACCTCAAAAGCTTCGTTGAATAGATGCCTTAACTGCTATTTCTGCGCGGCGAACCAAGCCACGATGGCCGGCATGTCCTGCTCGAAGCCGCCCGGGATGTAGATGTTGAGCAGGCCTGCGCGTGCATCGGAATCGTTGCGGAAGTCGTGCTTCACGCCGGCGGGGATGCGCAGGAAGGCCCCTTTCGAGGCCTGGATCGTATCTTCACCGGCGACAAAGGTCATGGTGCCTTCCAGCACATAAAAGATGTCGTCATTGGCGTCGTGGCTATGGACGCCGGGCCCGGGTGTGCCAGGTTCCAGCCACCATTCCGAGATCGAGTAGGTGTCATTGGTCTCGTTGCCGTCCGACAGGAAGGTGCTTTGCATCGCGCCCATGTCGTAGGCGCGGCCCTGTCCGGCTGGAACGTAAAGAACGCTTTTGCGCGGATCCACGGGACTATTCCGGCTTGTGGCAGACGGCTTCGATATTGTGGCCGTCCGGATCGCGCACGAAGGCGCCGTAATAGTTGGGATGGTAGTGGGCGCGAATGCCCGGCGCGCCGTTATCAGTGCCGCCGGCCGCCATGGCTGCCTTGTAAAACGCATCAACCGCCGCGCGGTTTTCAGCCTTCAGCGCCACGTGGATTCGATCGGTCGGCTCGCCGTCTTCCAGCCAGAGATCGGGCTTACCGGCGCCATAGCCCGTTCCCCACTGGCCGTCCATGACGACGGTGTAGCCCAGCGGCGCCAGGGCTGGGGTGTAGAAGGCCTTGCTACGTTCGCGGTCCGAAACCTTGAGACCCATGTGATCGATCATGTGAAAACTCCGTTTCCCGTGTTGCGATGGGATAACGGAGTTTTACATAAGGATGCAAGAACCTGTTTAGAAGCCGAACTGGCTGCGGACCGCAAAGGTGCTGTAGTCCTGGTCGAGCAAGCCGCCGGAAGCGTTCATGCGAACAACCTTGACCTGCTGGCCCTGAAAAACGAAACGCACCGACGGATTCAGCGTCCAGCCCAGGCCCAATGTCGAGATGTCCTGCTGGCCGCCGCGGACACGGTCACCTGCGACGGCGCTGCCGATATTGTAGTCCAGGTCGAGATTGGCGTAGCGCGCCACCAGTTCGAACGCACCCCAATGGCCCGCCTTCGGGTCGAAATTGTTTTTCGGTACGATGCCGTCGAAAGCGCCCGTGGTCGCGTTGTAGCGGCGCGTTTCACCGGTCAGCGTCCAGCCGCCTTCGATATACCAGCCGGCGAAGCTCGGATCGGTGACGCCTGCCGCCGGGTTCTTACGGGTAATGTCGAAGTTGAAGGCTTCGGCCTGGACAAAACCATGGCCTGCCTGCGCCGCCAGTTCGATGCCGGTGGAGCTCAGGTTTTCGGCGTTGATGGCGCCGGTGTCGAGCAGGCGCGTTCCGTCGACGCGCAGTTCTGGCCGCTCGCGCAGTTGCACCGCGAACGGCGCTGCGGACGCCGCGCCGGCGTCATTCGGATTGATGATGGCGGAATAGTTGAGGCCGGCATGCACCAGCCAGTCCTTGCCCTTGAGGGGCGTGCCGGCGACGCGGGCAACCACGCCCAACTGCTCGTCGAAGCTGGCCGGCACGAAGCTCGATGCCTGGGTGTTAAGGGTGGACAGCGTATTGCCGGTGATCGCCAGCGACCACAGGAAGCGATCGTAAGCATTGAAGGCGGCAACGCCCATGCGCGTGTCGCCGGCGGCAATACCGCGCGCCATTTCCGCGACGGCGGCGCGTTCCAGCAGCGGTGTGTTACCGGCGCCGGTTGCATCGGCCATGCCGGCGCTGGGGCCGAATTCACCGACACGCAGCTTGGCGTGCTTGAAGCCGTTGTACTGAAGCCAGGCTTCGTGGAAGCGGCCGACATCTTCGCCGCCTGTGCCGCCGAAGTCCACCCAGATAGCGTACTCAAAATCCTTGTAGGCTTTGCCGACCATGCCGATACGGGCGCGGCGGAAATTGGTGCCCGAGTTCAGGTCGCGTGCCGTGACCGACGACGGCAGCCCGTCGTCCTGCATGTAGGCGGCCGCGTCCATCTGGAACAGGCTGCGGAAGGTCACGGTGAAGTCGCCACCGGCCGAGGACAGGCTGGGCGTGGCGTTCTTGAATGTCGTGCTGGCGGTGGGCGCGACGGTGCTGGCGAGTTGCTTCGGTGTCGGTGCGGCGGCAGGTGCTGCAGCGGCTGCGACAACGGGAGTGGCGCCTTCCTTATCCTGAAGGGCCTTGACTTGGGCGGCCAGGCTCTTCACCTCGGCCATCAACGCGTCGATCTGAGCCTGCTTGGCGGCGGAATCGTTATCGTAACGCTGCTTTTGCAATTCGATCAGGCGTTCGGCCTCGATGGCGATCTGCTGCTTCAACGCGGTCTGCGACTGGGCGGCGGGACGTTTGCGCTTGGCAGGCGTATCGTCGCCGCCGGCAAGGGCGGGCGCGGCGGCGCCGAGCGCCAGGGTAACAGCCAGAAGACTGACGCCGGCCTTGACGTAGGCGGGCAGGGCGCGGTGGGAAGCGATCGACATTCTGTAATCCTTGAACTGGCTCCGCATACTGCGGTGGCTCGCGGATAGTGAACGAAATTGCTTAATAAGTGCCTTAAGGCACATCCTACCGTTGAGTTTGGGCGGAAACTGATTGAAATTGCATAAGAAGTTTTGTGACATCTTTATGAACCGCAACGCTCTGGTCAGCCGTGCAAAAAGCGGTTAGAGACGCGAAACGATTGGAGACTTCAGGATGGCCATTGCGCAAAGCGAACTTCAGGCGCGGATCGAATCCGCCTTTCCCGGCGCACAGGTTGTGATCGAGGACCTGGCCGGCGATGGCGACCATTACCGCGCCCGTATTGTCGCCGAGGAATTTCGTGGCCTGCCGCGTGTCCGCCAGCATCAACTGGTCAATAAGGCGCTGGCGGATCTGTTGAGCGGGCCGCTGCACGCCCTGGCACTGGAAACCCGCGCACCGGAATAGGCATGGCCGTTGTTAGCCTGAACCCTGACGATATCCGGCTGTTCCGCGACGCTATGGCGCTGTTTGGTCGTGCGTTTGGAGATGCCTACAGCTATAGGGGCGTGCCGCCATCGGATGACTATGTTCGCGGCTGGCTTGGCAATCCGGGCAATATTCTGCTGGTCGCCACTGAAGATGACGCGGTAGTGGGCGCCCTGGCCGCCTATGTGCTGCAAAAGTTCGAACAGGCACGCAGCGAGATCTATATCTACGATCTGGCAGTTGATGAGGTGCATCGCCGTAAGGGGATTGCGACGGCCTTGATTGAACGGTTGAAAGGCGTGGCGCGGGAACGCGGGGCGTACGTCATCTATGTCCAGGCCGACTATGGCGACGATCCGGCGATCAATCTCTACACCAAGCTCGGCACGCGCGAAGACGTCATGCACTTCGATATCGAGCCGTAGAGGAAGTGGACGCCGCACTTCCCTTCTCCCCGTTTACGAGGCTTCTGCATAGGTGACATTGCGCTCTTCCTGTGATTCACTTCGTTGTCTTTTCAGCGAGGTTGGGC
>CBFGPQ010000207.1:0-6448 GCA_965650705.1 uncultured Asticcacaulis sp.
CTGTCGACCCTGATGATGGCCGGCATCCGCGACATCCTGATCATCTCGACGCCGCACGACCTGCCTCTGTTCCAGAAGCTTCTGGGTGACGGGAGTAAGTGGGGCATCTCGCTCTCCTACGCCGAACAGCCCTCGCCCGACGGCCTGGCCCAGGCCTATATGATCGGCGCGGACTTCGTCGGCTCCGATCCGTCCTGCCTGATCCTCGGCGACAATATCTATTACGGCTCCAACCTGACCGAGACGCTTGACGAGGCATCGAAGCTGACCTCCGGCGCTTCCGTCTTCGCCTATCAGGTCTCGGATCCAGAGCGCTATGGCGTCGTCGAGTTCGACGACGCATTCAAGGCCTTGTCCGTCGAGGAAAAGCCGGCGCAACCGAAGTCGAACTGGGCCATCACGGGCCTGTACTTCTACGACAGCCAGGTCGTCGACATCGCCGCCAATCTCAAGCCGTCAGCGCGCGGCGAGTACGAAATCACCGACGTCAACCGCGTCTATCTCGAGCGCGGCCAGCTCTCTGTCCAGCCCATCGGCCGCGGCTATGCCTGGCTCGACACCGGCACACCCGACAGCCTGCTCGATGCCGCCGAGTTCGTCCGCGTCCTCGAAAAGCGCCAGGGCATGAAAATATGCTGCCCCGAAGAAGTCGCATGGCGTCACGGCTTCATCGACGCCGCACAACTCGAAACCCTCGCCAAAGCCCTCGGCAAAAGCGAGTATGGAAAATACCTTTACCGCGTCCTGTCGCAGTAACGCCAACACCTGACCGCAGGTGCTTACCCATATCCAGGGGCCAATGCTCAGCAAACTGAAACCTCAGACGCTGTTTGTGCCGCTCACCAATATGGGCCTGCGGGGTGTGGGTCTGGTGGGGCGTTTCGCTCTGTCTTTTTACCTGGTCAAGTTCCTGAGCCTGACCGAAACCGGCCAGTTTGGCTTAATCGTGGGCGTGGCGGGCGTATTGCCCGCCCTGTTCGGCTTCGGTATGAACTATTTCCTGAGCCGCGAAATCATCGGCATCGATATCGCAGACGCCTTTGCCCGCATCCGCGACAAGATGGCCGTCATGGTTACCCTACTGGGCCTGTCGCTGTTCGGTGCTTTGGTAGTCAATGCCTTTCATCCCATCGACATACTCGGCAACCTCTGGCTGGCCGGACTGATCATCGTCCTCGAAGTCATCGCCTTCGACCTGCACATGATGCTCATAAGCCTGCGCAAACCCTTGCTGGCCAACGTCCTTCTGATTGTGCGTTCGGTCGCCTGGGTCTTTCCGTTTATCGGGGTCAGCCTGGTCTTGCCGCAATACCGCGCGCTCGATACGCTGCTCGTCTTTTGGCTATCGTCTCTCATGCTGTCGTTCGTAGTGCTGTGGTTGTTTACCCGCAACTGGCCGTGGCTTAGTGTATTTAGCCGCCCGGTAGATACCGGCTGGATCAGCCATACCATCAGAGCCGGCGGACTGGTCTATATCAGCGACCTGGGCCTCGTCGTTTATTCCTACTTCGATCGCTTTTTCGTGGCCGGCAAGCTGGGCCTGGCGGCGACCGGCGTCTATACTTTCTACTGGACCATGGCCAATGCCCTGCTTGTGCTGATTACCGCCGCCGTGGTGCAGGTGTCCCTGCCTGCCCTGGTCGACAGCTTCAGGATCGCCGAAGATGCCTGGCGCCAGACCTTCGGCAAGATGCTGGTCAAGGCCGTTTTAGGCAGCATAGCCTTAGCGGTCGTCATCTACAGCCTGGTTCTGATTCTACTGCCCATCATCGGCAATGCCGAGCTGTCGCGACACCCACTGATCTTTCCGTTGATGCTACTGTCGATCGTCATCAAAATCGCTGCCGATATGACCCACTATGGCCTGTACAGCCGCCAAAAGGACAAGACGCTGGCGCTGATTAACATTTCGGGCATCATCATCAATCTGGTTCTGACCTTCGTCCTGGTCAGCCTGTTCGGTTTGGTCGGCGTTGCTGTTTCCATGCTGGGCACCGCCGCCTATCTGCTCGCCAGCCGGGGTTACTTTCTCCATCTGGATGTGCACAAGGCGCAGCCAAAACCTGTATTGCCATGATCAATAGTATCCTTTCCAAAACGGCTTCCATGCACGGCCTGCTGCGTTCGCTAACCAATATGGGCATGCGCGGCGCCAGCATCGCGACGCGCTTTGTCCTGGCCATCTACCTCGCCAAGTTCATCGGCCTCGAAGCCGTCGGCGTCTACGGCCTGATTACTGGCGTCATCGCCGTGGCGCCGGCACTGATCAGCTTCGGCCTGCACTTTCTCCTCAACCGGGAAATTGTTAGCATGGACACCTATGACGCTCTGGTGCGGATCAAGAACCGGACGGCGGTGACCGTCACCCTGCTCGCCATCGGCATGGCAGTCTTTCTCACGCTTCACGCGCTGGGACTGTTTCCGCTGCATTTCAATGCGTTCCTGGTCTGTATCATCATCTTCTTCGAAGTCCTGTTCGCCGATTTCCAGCTCAGCCTGATCAGCATGCGCAAGCCCTTGCTGTCCAATTTCCTGCTGTTCATTCGCGCAGCATCCTGGGTGCCGGTCTTCATCGCCGTCTCCTATTTCATGCCGGCCTATCGCTCGATCGACTTCCTTTTTGTCTGCTGGCTGGGGTCGATCGGAGCCGCCCTGATCGCCGTCTATCTCAGCTTCCGCCACGTGCCGCTAATCAAGCTCGCGAAGGAAAAGGTCGACACCAAATGGATCGTCGAGCGCATGAAGTCGTCATGGTTGATCTACATTTCCGACCTCGGCGGCGCCGGTTTCGGCAATGTCGACCGCTTCCTGCTGGTGTCTATGCTGGGCCTGTTCGCCACCGGCATCTATTCCTTCTATTGGTCGCTGGCCTACGGTCTCGTGGTCCTGGTCCAGGCCGCCATCGTGCAGATTTCCCTGCCCCGGCTGGTGGCATCCTACAGCCCGACGGACAATGCGAACTGGCTATCGACCATGAAGACCTTTGTCACCAAGACAGTCGCGACGGGCGCTGTGCTGGCCGTGGTCATCTACACCGGCATCACCTTCGCCATTCCCTATCTAGATACCAAGGGGCTGACGGACTATCCCCTGTTCTTCCCCCTGCTGCTGCTGGCCTCAGTACTGAAGCTCGCCGCCGACATGCTGCATTACGGCCTCTACAGCCGCAAGCTCGACAAGGCGCTGGCCCTGATCAACATCTCGTCGCTACTGGCCGGCATCGCCCTCTCCTACGTCTTCATAAGTCTGCTCGGTCTTATCGGTGTGTGTGTCGCGATGATCGTACTGGCGCTTGGGCTGATATCGGTCCGCGGCTACATCCTCATGAAAGACGTCAAGTCCCTCCCCGCCGCCGAACAGGTATAGCCGCCATGGACAACATCACGCTCATCACCGTCACCTACGGCAAGCGCTGGCACCTGCTGAAAACCGTATTGGAAGCCGCGCGCGACCAGGGCGTCGTCCGCGCCCTCGTCATCGACAATGGCTCCCAAGACGATCTGGCGGCCCTGCTGCCGGAGACCTTTGGCAACTGGACCACCCGCGTCGCCATGGGGCGCAACAGCGGTTCGGCCGCCGGTTTTAAGACCGGTATGGAAACGGCCATGAAGGCTGGCAGCGAGTACATCCTCGTCCTCGACGACGACAATATTCCAGCGTCCGGCACGGTCGAAAAGCTCGTCACCGCCCTGAAAGACCTCCGCAAGGACACCGATCTGGCGGCCGTTTGCGGCCTGCGCGACGACCACGGCGGCGCGGCAGCCGAGCGTGCGGCCGCCGGGTTCAAACCGCGCTTCCTCGATTCCTTTCTGAACTTCCACCTGCTCGATATCCCGAGCAAGATCGCCTGGCGTAAGCGTGGCAAGGACTTCGTGCCGCCCGAACTGCCCGATCGCATCCCGATCCTGCACGGCCCCTATGGCGGGCTGATGTTCCACCGCTCACTGATCGACCTGATCGGTTACCCTGACGGCGACTTTGTCCTTTACGACGACGATACAGACTTCACCTACCGCATCACCAAGGGCGGCGGAAAGCTGGAACTGGTCCGCGACGCCATCATCAAGGACGCCGAAGCGTCGTGGTACGCCGAGGATAGCAAGCCGACCGCAACCTCTTTCGACGCCTGGCTGACGGCGGGATCGGACTTGCGGATTTATTATGCCATGCGCAACCGTTCCTATTGGGAGTCGCATCGCCGCACCCCGGTAAGTCCGTTCTATTACCTTAATGCCGCCGCATACATGGCCATACTGACGGCCTATGCCGTCATGAAGCGTAAGACGCGGCGGTTGCCAATCGCCTATTCCGCCCTGTCGCATGGCTTCGCCGGCAAATTGGGCGAAAACGCCGGGTTCCGCCTCAAATAGACGGAACGCGACAGAAGGAGACCCGTCATGCGTCCCTTAAGACTGTTGTTTGTCGTGAGTCTTGCCTGCTTTGCCGTACCTGTATTTGCGGCAGATGCGTCTCGGCTGGAGGGCAAGGTCCTGGTCGGCTATCAGGGCTGGTTCCGCTGCCCCGGCGACGGCAGCGGATCAGGTTTTGAGAAGGGGCGCTGGTTTCTTCGCGGTCCGAAAGGCCCCGACAGTGAACATCCCGGCAAGCGGCGCTGGATTGTCGATATGTTGCCGGACGTGTCCGAAATGGACAAATCCTCGCTTTGTACCGTGCCGGGCAAGACGAAGGGCGGCAAGCCCGTCCAGGTCTTTACGTCCTTTGCACCTGCGACCCAGCAGACCCACTTCCGCTGGATGCGTGAATACGGTATCGACGGCGTTCTGGTGCAGCGTTTCGTCAACCGCCTGCCCAGCGAATATGCCGAAAAAGACCAGGTCCTTAAGAACATTGTGGCGGCGGCGCGCGACAATGACCGCGTCTTCGCCATCGAATACGACGTGACCGATGCGAAAGGCGATGTCTTCGCCGCCCTGAAGGCCGATTGGCTGCGGCTCAAAAAGCTGGGCGTCACCCAGCAGGCGACCTACCAGAAGGACGAAGGCAAGCCGGTTGTATCCCTGTGGGGGCTTGGCTTCGGCGATGGCCGGCATATTTCCGATCCCGACAAGGCCCTGGAGATCATCACCTGGTTTAAGGGCCAAGGCGTGCGCGTCATGGGCGGCGTTCCCGGATACTGGACCAGCCTCAGCCGCGACAGCGCCAACGACCCCCGCTGGACCAAGGTTTATGCGCAATTCGACATCGTCCAGCCGTGGACCGTCGGGCGCTATCACAGCGCGGCCGGCGCGGCGGAATGGGCGGCGAAGCACTATCCCGACGATGTCGCCACGACCACGCGCAACGGCCAGAAATACATGCCGGTCATCTTTCCGGGCTTCTCGTGGAAGGGCTCGCACAAAGAGGCCCGCAGCAACGCCGTTCCGCGCAATGGCGGCGATTTCCTATGGCAGCAGGCGGTTGCAGCCAAAAAGGCCGGCGCCAAAATGGTCAAGATCGCGATGTTCGACGAGGTCAACGAAGGCACGGCGATCTTCAAGGTCACCAGGACACAGGACTTGGTACCGGCCGATGGCGACTGGGTGACGATGGATGCCGATGGCCAGGCACTGCCTAGCGACCACTATCTGCGTGTCGCCGGCAAGATCGGCGATCTTTTTCCGTAATGGGTTACGCGTAGAAGAAGGACACTGCCTGTACACCCGCGACCAGTGTCACCAGGGCGGCGGCAATCGACACGAACCGCCACTCAAAATGACGGCGCTGCGGCACCTCGGCGACCGGAGACGACGCCACAGAGCGCAGGCGTCCCGCGATCGCGCCCATGGGAATATAGGTCTTTGCCGGCAGAAAAGCCTGAAGCGCCGTCTGCCACGTTCTTGCGTCTGAAACCGTGACACGCAACCGCAGACCGTGCGCACGGGCCGCGCGCGCGGCGCGTATACGGCGCTCCTCGAGACCGGTAAGCACGCCGGCAGCCGTTTCACTTTTGAGCTCCAGCAGGGCAGGACGCGAGGCGACGAAACGCACCATGTCGTTGACATGTGCGCCTTCCGGACTGACCAGCAGCAATTCGCTTTTCGCGCCTTCGCCCGTGCGCGTGAAATGAAGTTGCATCGGCCCATAGGTGCCGGAAACGCGGCTGATCAGCCGGCTGGCGGACCAGTCGATTTCTGGATGGCGGCGTTGCAACCCGTACAGTGTCTGCACCGAAGGAAGCACGCGATTACCGACCATGACACTTACGGTCCGCTTATGTTCGGCATAATGCGCCGCCTTGTCGAAAATCGAAAGAATGGTGGCGTCGTCAGCGTCCGGAATGCTGTAACGCCTCGTCTTGAGCTTGTTTGTCATAGCTTATCCCCCTGGCGATCGCGATCGCGCGATCCCGTTAAAGCAGAATGAGAAATCATCAGGCCCTTGTTTTTTCACACAATACTTCGCTGCAACCGCAGTGCAATTGCGATGCCATATCGCCCCGCCCGTTAAG
>CBFGPQ010000208.1:0-6447 GCA_965650705.1 uncultured Asticcacaulis sp.
CACTGATGGATATCGTCTCGAAGGCAACGCCCGCTTCATCGAAGCGGGCGTTGCCGTATCCATTGACTACACGGTCGATTACGCGGCCGACTGGTCCACACGTTCCGCCACGGTCGATCGCGATGGCAAGATCCGCCATATCCGCCGTGACAGCGGCTGGTCTGTCAACGAGGTCGCCGTGCCGGGAATTGAGGATCTTATGGACGTTGATTTCGGCTTTACCCCTGCGACCAACCTGGCGCAGGTCAAACGCCTCGATCTGGCGGTCGGCCAAGCCGCCGAACTGCAGGTTGCCTGGATAGATGCCGACCAAATAGGGCTTGTCAGCCTGTGGCAATACTACCGTCGCATGGGCGACCTGACCTATGCCTATGAAGCACCGGAATATCAGGCAACCCTGGTATTCTCACCGTCCGGATTCGTTGCCGATTACCCGAATCTCTGGAAAATGACGTCGCGATAACATGGTTTTAAGGCTGTTGTTATAAGCTTGCTCCGTTTCGCAGAAGGCGAAGGGCATGTACGTAGACAACGGTTATATCATCAGCGCATTCGTGCGCCGGCTCGCGCCGCCGCCATTCCCTGAGGCACCCAACCCCGCCGCCAAGGTTGAGGAACGTCCGCTTGCGCGCGGCATGTCCAACGAAAAATACCAGCTTCTGAAAAAAGCCGACGACCACCGTAAGAAATTGCAGGAAAAGACGTCGAAAGCCATGGATACGCCGGAGATACGCGTCCAGAATGAGGCCAAGACGCGCGCCCGGGAGAAATTAAAGGCGATCGTCGAAAAGCTGAAGATCCTCAAGAAGCTGTTTTCGGGCAATGCCAAGGAAATGGCCCGCGCCATGACCCAAGTCTTCAAGGAATTGAAAGCGGCGCTGAAGGAATTCAAGGAGGCCGGCAAGGCGCAGATGGACGCCGTCGCATCCGCCGCCGCCTCAGTCGTGCCACCCATGACCACAGGCGTTGCTCCGGCCAAGCCCGAAGACGACGTCAAGGCCGCCGAAGCCGAAGGCAAGACAGCGGAGGCCACCGCCAACACCGTTACGCACGACGAACTGATGGGATCGATGCGCAAGGCTTTGGGCGACGACGGCATGGAGTTCCTGAAGGAACTCAAGGGCCTCATGAAGCACATCGACGAAAAGATGCTGGCGCCCGCCCGTATCCAGAAGGCCGCCCAAAAGCCTGACGAAGACACCGACAAGATCTTCGAGGATATGGACAAGGAACTGAAGGAGCTGCGCAAGGCCATGGCCGACATGGAGCGCGACCTGAAGAATGACGCTCCGGAGACAGGCATGTTCCTGGATATGCGTGCTTAAAGGTGGCGGGTGAAGTCCATCGACTGATGGAGGACGCGCTTTATTATGTGAGCCACTTGTTGTCCGGGAATATCCTTAGCGAACATCATCGCACGGCCTGCCCTGCTTTTTCCCTAGCGCCAAATTCCTGCACGCTTCGCGAATTTCCGTCGTGTAGGCGTCCGCCTGATCGACGCCCCACTCGTCGCATGTATAATCCCAGATCTTGTCGATATCATCTTGGGCAAGCGGAGATAAAACAAGACGGAACACAGCCTAGCCTATGCCGCGCTCTGCATGTTTGCGGGCAATAAAGGCGTCAAAGTCAAACTCGGTCGAAGGCCCGCTCTCTTCCCCCGCAATCAACGCCGCCCGAAGTGCATTGAGTTTAGCTTCTTCCGCCTCAAGCAGACGCAAACCCGCCCGAACGACATCGCTCGCCGAACTGTACCGTCCCTCCGCCACCTGACTATCGATAAAGCTGACAAAGTGATTGCCCAAGGCGAAGGACGTGTTCTTACCCATGACCGCGCTCCATTACCAAGGATTGGTAATATCACAGAAAGCTGTACGGGTCGATATCGACGATCATGCGGATGGCGTTCGGCCTCTTGATCGCACCCAGCCAGTGATTGAGAAAAGCCTGGAGGTCCCTGTTACGATCAGCGCGCACCAAAAACCGTTTGCGCCACTGCCCGCGCACCAGGGCCAACGGCGCGTCGGCCGGGCCATAGACGTCGATGCCCTCGCTGTTGGGAATGAACAGCGCCAGTTCGCGCGCGAACCGGTTAAGCAGGGCCTGGTCGCGCGCCTGAAGGATCACAGCGCCCAACCGTCCGAACGGCGGAAATTTCGCCATTTCGCGCGCCATAGATTCGTAGGCGTAGAAGGCTTCGCGATCCTGCCGCGCCAGGGCCTGCATGACCGGGTGCTCGGGCGAATAGGTCTGGATAACCGCCCGGCCCGGCTTAACCTTGCGCCCTGCCCGCCCGGTCGCCTGGGCCAAGAGCTGAAAAGTCCGTTCCGCCGCGCGCAGGTCCCCGCCTTTCAGCCCCAGATCGGCGTCGACGATGCCGACCAGCGTCAGGTTCGGGAAGTTGTGCCCCTTGGCCGCGGCCTGGGTAGCGATGACGATATCTATCTCGTGATCTTCGATACGTCGGACCAGGTCGGCCGAGGTCGCTGCGTCCGGAGTCGTATCCGAACTGAACACTTCCGAACGCGCATCCGGAAAGCGCTCCTGCACCTCCTCAAGGATACGCTCGACGCCCGGACCAACCGAAATCAGACTGTCCTGCGCGCCGCAATGCGGGCAACGCGCCGGCTTCTTCATCGAGAACCCGGTCAGGTGGCAGACAAGCCGCCCCGAAGACCGGTGTTCGACCAGCCACGAATCGGTCTTGGGCGATGTCATCTTCTCGCCGCACGCCTTGCACAGCACGAGCGGCGCATAGCCGCGGCGATTGAGGAACAGCATGACCTGTTCACCGCGCTTCAGCGTCGCCAGCATGGACCCGACCAACGGATCGGACAGCCAGCGTCCCTTGTCCAGCGCATGCGCCTTCATATCGATCAGCGAAATATCCGGCAGTTGCGCTGTACCATGGCGCTGCTCCAGCCGGATCCACGTGTAGCGGCCCTTTTCGGCATTGGTCAGCGTTTCCAGCGACGGTGTCGCCGAGGCCAGGATGATCATCGCGCTGTCCAGCCGCGCGCGAAACACGGCCAGGTCTCGGGCGTGATAGCGCACGCCCTCTTCCTGCTTGTAGGAACTGTCGTGCTCCTCGTCGACGACGATCAACCCAAGGCGTTGATAGGGCAGGAACAAGGCCGACCGCGCCCCGACCACCAGCCGCACCTTGCCGGCAGCCACGCCTTCCCAGATGCGCCGGCGCGAGCTGTTTGAGATGTTGGCGTGCCACTGCGCCACCTCGACGCCAAAGCGCGCTTTTAGCCGCCCCATGACCGCCTGGGTCAAGGCGATTTCCGGCAACAGGATCAGCACCTGGGCCTGCGAATCGTCGCGCAGCACATCTGCGACCGATTCGAGATAGACTTCGGTCTTGCCCGAACCCGTCACGCCATCGAGCAATACCGGCGCGAACGCGGCCTTCGCCTGCTCATCCCGCAGGAGGCGGTGCGCCGCGGCCTGGCCTTCACTTAAGCTTGCCGGTGCGAAGTCGGGATTGGGCTGTGGCGGGTCCTCATCGCGCATCTCGACCTTAAGCAGTGCACCGTCCTTTTCCAGCCCCGTCACCACGCCCGGTGAGACGCCGGCGGCAAAGGCCAGTTCACTCAGGCCCATGGGCAGGACGGCGGTTTCCAGCACCCGTTCGCGCGCCCTGGTCTTGCGCGCAGGCGCCTGGTCGCTGCGGACATAGCCCATCCGCACCTGCCCCTTGGTGGCGCGCAGAGCCCTCAGGCACCCAACCAGAAACACCCCAGGCGGCGTCAGCGTCCATTGTGCGGCCCACAGCCAAAAGGTCAGAGACGCCTCCGGCACCGGGGGATCATCGAGCTTCTGCTGGATAAGTTTAAGCTTCAGATCTTCGTCCGGTGCGGCCTCGAAACCGATCACCAGCCCACGCACCTTGGCGTGGCCCAGCGGCACCTGGACGTGGTCGCCTGGCTGCACATCCATACCTTCCGGGACCAGATAATCGAGCGCGCTGTCCATTGGCGCCAGCACCACAACCTTCGCCACCCTAAGGCTTTGGTTAACAGGCAATCTCAGTTGGGGCGCAGCGGGACTCATCTCCTCACCTCTAGCATGAATCGGCACAGGTCACCCGCAAAAGCGCTTCACAGATGCTGTCCACCGGGCTAGAGTTCCCGGCAACTTTCTTTTGGCGGCAGCGATGAACACCGAAACCGGCAGTCCGACGCTCGATCTCGACGACTGGCAGGCAATCCGCCGACACATGGTCGCGCACGCCGACGCCATCCTGCGCGACAAGGCGTTGCTTGAGGCCGTGGGGCTTCAGCCCAAGTCACGCCACCTCATCGATTTCGGTCCGGCCGCCTTGGCCAAGCTGGAACAGCGCGCGCTCAAGGACTTCGACGTCCGCCGCCAGCTGGAAGCGACCGCCAAAGCCAATTTCGATGCCCAGGGTCAGACTCACGGTCTTTGCCTCAGCCTGATGGAGGCGCGCAACCATTCCGACCTGGCGCGGCGCCTGCACGAGGAGGCGCGCAATCGGTTCGGCCTGGTCGCCGCTTCGATCGCGCTCGAAAACACCGGCCCGGTGCCGCTAGGCTGGAAAACGCTGGATGACGGCGGCGTCGATTACATCATCGGCGAACAGGGTTTAAGCCTCTTAGGTCCCGACGCCGTCTGCCGCGTCCTGTTTGACGACGATGTCCGCCGCGTCAAATCGGCCGCGGTCCTGCGCATCGCATTGTGGCGCGAAGGCCGACCCGGCCTCGTCGCTTTCGGCTCGAACGATTTCGACGGCTTCTCGCCGGAGATGGGTGCCGAACTCGTCGCATTCGTCGCCCGCGTCGTGGAGCGCGTCGCCGATCGTTGGCCGGTGCTGTAATCACGCTCTGGTAACGCACACTTAGCAAATCTTTGCTTATCCTTTACGCTTAACTTATCCCAACCTGTCCCCGCATGGAGTATAAGCGGACGTGCGCTTTGCGTCGTTTTGGTCTCCCTCCCCGACCCAACAAGGTGTTGTTTGGAGTAAGCCCTCTCACCGTCTCCGGCATTCTTTGCGGCGGGGCGGGGAGGCCGCCCAAAACGCTATGTCGTACCCGCCGGCCAAATGATTACCCTCGCCGACGCGCAATTCCAATGGTTCCAATGGCTTAAGGGGCAGCGGCGATGTTCGCCGCGCACCCTTGAGGCCTACGGCCATGCCCTCCGCCACTATCTCGGACATCTGACGCGGACGCTGGGCGCAGAGCCCACGCTTGACGATGTCGTGGCAGTCTCGTCAGCGGACCTTCGCGGCTGGATGGCGCATTTGCGCGCCAAGGACCCGCCCCTGTCGCCACGTTCGGTCGCCCTGCATGTCTCGGCGATCAAGACCTTCCACAAGTGGCTGGATCTGCACCACGACCTCGCCAATGCCCAGGTCGCGATGCTGCGCGGCCCGCGCCTCAAGGCCACCCTGCCCCGCCCGCTTAACCCCGACCAGGCGATCGGCCTGATCACTGAGACGCGTATGGACGCCGATCGCGACGATTGGGAAAACGCCCGCGACGAAGCCGTTTACATGCTGCTTTACGGACTGGGCCTGCGGATTTCTGAAGCCCTGGCCCTGACGGTTGCCGATACCCCCCTGACCGATACCCTGCGCGTCACCGGCAAGGGCAACAAAATGCGCGTCCTGCCGGTCCTGCCGGCCGTGCGCGATGCGATCGAAACCTATAAGGCCAGGCAGCCATTCGCGTTGCAGGCTGGCGACAAGCTGTTCCGTGCCAAGCGCGGCGGCGACCTGTCGCCACGCCACGTCCAGGCTAGCGTCCAGCACATGCGCTCGCGCCTCGGCCTCAGCGATCGCGCCACGCCGCATGCCCTGCGCCATTCGTTCGCGACGCATCTGCTCGGTTCGGGGGCCGACCTGCGCTCGATCCAGGAACTGCTGGGGCATGCGTCACTGTCGACAACACAGAAATATACCCAGGTCGATACAGAAAAACTTCTGGCCGCCTATGCCAGCGCACATCCGAAGGGGTGATGCTCGCGTGAATATGGGGTGTGGGGTCCGCGACCCCACAACCTTTCTTAATCCAAAAAAAAGCCCTCGCCCTTAATGGGCGGGGCTTTCTTTTGGAATAGGAAGACTTGGGACCCGTGGCGGGCGGAAGTTATACTTTCGCCACGGCACACCCGCAAACCCTTAAGTTAGGCCTGCATCGTCCAGCCTTCGACGCCCATGGCCGCCTGGCGCACCGCTTCCGAACGCGTCGGGTGTGGGTGGCAGGTGCGCGCCAGGTCTTCCGAAGCGCCGCCAAAAGCCATCAGCACGCAGACTTCGCCGATCATTTCGCCGACCTGCGGACCCATCATGTGCACGCCCAGCACCTTGTCGGTCTTGGCGTCGGCCAGGAACTTCACGAAGCCGTCGGTCTCGTGGTTGATCTTGGCGCGGCTGTTGGCCGTGAACGGGAACTTGCCGGCCTTGTACTGCACGCC
>CBFGPQ010000209.1:0-6434 GCA_965650705.1 uncultured Asticcacaulis sp.
CGAGTTGTGGCGCGTCTATATCCACCCCCAGACGCTCGATGTCCTGAAGGTCCAGGCCGAAGACCAGCGCTTCATGGCCATCATCAAGAATATTCATGGCGAGCTGACCCTCGGCCGCTTCGGCGAAGTCATGGTCGAGTTGGCGGCATGCTGGGCCATCGTCATGATCGCTACCGGGCTTTACCTGTGGTGGCCGCGCAACGCGACCGGGCCGGCCGGCATCATCTATCCGCGCCTCAAGATGGGCAAACGCATCTTCTGGCGCGACATTCACGCCGTCACCGGCATCTGGATCTCGGTCTTCGCGCTCTTTCTGCTGATCTCGGGCCTGCCCTGGACCTCGGTCTGGGGCGGCGCTTTCAGAGGCATCGTCGCCGCAACCAAGCCCGTCACCGCCAAGGCCGAATGGACCGCCGGCCGCGCTGCCGAGACTAAGGCGTTGAAGGACGAACACGCCCACCACGATCAAGGCGCCCTCATGAGCCACAATATGGGCGTCAACCTGACAGGTATAGATGCGCTGGCGCCGCGCGTTCTGGCACTCGACCTGCCTGCGCCGATCCTGCTGAAGCCCGTCAAGGACACGACCTGGCAGGCGACTTCGGCCACTCAAAACCTGACCGCGCGCTTCACCATCACCTACGACGCCGCCACCGGCAAGGAAATCAAGCGCGAGACCTTTGGCGACAAGGCATTGGTCGATCGCGTGGTCGCCACCGGCATCTCGGCGCACGAAGGCCACCTGTTCGGCTGGGTCAATCAGTTGCTGGGCCTGCTGACCGCCGTCGGCCTTGTCACCCTGTGCGTCAGCGCCGTCGTCATGTGGTGGCAACGCCGCCCAAACGATGCTTTGGGCGCGCCTGCGCTTCTGCCCGATGAGCGCCTGGGCATCGGCCTGGCCATGCTGGTTATCGCACTTGGTATTTTCCTGCCGGTGCTTGGCATCAGCCTGATCATGATCGCCCTCATAGAGCGGCTCGTCTTGCGTCGCATTCCGGCAACGCGCGAATGGTTGGGGCTCAAAGGTTAATTGCCACTTGCAAGCCAAACCTCAATTGTGACAAGCAATCAATATTTCACTTGCAAACAACAATTAAAAATTACAACCAAAACAAAAGCCCAGTCGTAAGACCGGGCTTTTGAAATAGGTAAGTCTCTGGGGCCGTTGCCGGTCCTCCGCGTGGCTTCGGGCGTTCGTCGCGGAAATCAGTACATTTAATACTGACTTCATCCGTTTTGCATAGAAAAGCAAAACGGCGCTTCTCACCCCCAGACCCCGGACTTAGAGGTTTATCATCCGGCCGTCGGCATCGAGAGATGCCTCGAGGATGGCTTCGGACATGGTCGGGTGCGGGAAGACCGTTCCCTGCAGGTCCTCTTCCGTCGCTTCCATGGTGATCGCCAGGCAGAAGCCCTGGATCATCTCGGTCACGTTGGAGCCGATCATGTGCGCGCCCAGAAGCGCGCCCGTTTTCTTGTCGAAGATCACCTTCACGAACCCACCCGATTCGCCGGCAGCAATCGCCTTGCCATTGGCCTTGAACGGGAAGCGGCCGATCTTGACGTCCAGCCCCTTCTCCTTCGCGCCCTGCTCGGTGATGCCGACGCTGGCCACTTCCGGCGTTGCATAGGTACAGCCAGGGATCGGCGGGTTCAGGTTCGACAGCTTCTTGCCGGCGATATAGTCGACGGCGTGAATGGCCTCGTGCGACGCCTTGTGCGCCAGCCACGGCGGTCCAGCGCAGTCACCGATCGCATAAAGTCCCTTCACATTGGTCTTGCCGTGGCTGTCATTCTTGATGTGACCGCGGTCCAGCTCGACACCCAGCTTGTCCAGGCCAAGGTTTTCCGTGTTGGCCACGATACCGACGGCGACGATGCAGCCTTCAGCCTCAAGCACTTCGGCCTTGCCGCCGGCCTCGACCGACACCTTCACGCCACCGCCGGCCTTTTCGACCTTGGTCACCTTGGCGCCGACGCGGAACTTGATGCCGCGCTTTTCGAAGGCCTTGTGCGCCTCGGCCGACACTTCCCTGTCCTCGACCGGCAGGATGCGGTCGAGCGCTTCGACGACGACAACCTCGGCGCCGAGTGAACGGTAGAAGCTGGCGAACTCGATACCGATGGCGCCCGAACCGATGACGACCAGCGACTTCGGCATCTTCTTGGGCGACAGGGCGTTGCGGTAGGTCCAGATCACTTCGCCATCCGAAACCGCGCCGATCGCCGGGATTTCCCGGGCGCGGGCGCCGACGGCCAGCATGACGTTCTTGGGCTCTAGCACCTGTTCGCCGCCGCTGTTCAGCTTCACCTTGACCTTGGGTGCATCCTTACCCGGCTCAAGCGTCGCAAAACCTTCGATGACGTCGATCTTGTTCTTCTTCATCAGATAGCCGACGCCGCCATTCAGTTGCTTGGCGACGGCGCGCGACCGGGCGATGACCTTTTCAAAGTCGAAGCCCGGCTTTTCACCGGTCAGGCCGTAGTCGGCCAGGTGGTTGATCTTGTCGAAGACTTCCGCCGACTTCAGCAGCGCCTTGGTGGGGATACACCCCCAGTTCAGACAGATGCCGCCCAGCAGTTCGCGCTCGACGATGGCGACCTTCAGGCCGTTCTGGGAAGCGCGGATCGCGCCCTCATAACCGCCAGGGCCGGAACCGATAACTACGAGATCATAAGCCATGTTATCCGCCCCTTACGCCAGCATCTTGATGGGATCTTCGATCAGCGGCTTGAAGGCGCTGATGAACTTGGCGCCGATCGAGCCGTCGACGACGCGGTGGTCGCAGGTCAGGGTAACCGACATCACCGTCGCGATCGCCAGTTGGCCGTTCTTGACGACCGGGCGCGGCTCACCGGCGCCGACCGACATGATACAGCCTTGCGGCTCGTTCAGGATCGAGGTGAAGGTCTTGATGCCGAACATCCCCAAGTTGGACACCGAGAAGGTGCCGCCCTGGAACTCTTCCGGCTTCAGCTTGCGGTCGCGGGCCCGTTGCGCCAGGTCCTTCATTTCCGAGGAAATTTCAGCCAGGGTCTTCAGTTCCGCCTTGCGCACGATCGGCGTAATCAGGCCGCCATCGATGGCCACGGCCACAGCAATGTCGGCGTTCTTGTGCATGGCGATGCCTTCGGGGGTGTACGACGCATTCGCCTCAGGTACTGCCTTAAGCGCCAGTGCTACGGCCTTGATGATCATGTCGTTTACCGACACCTTCACGCCGCGCGATTCCAGCGCCGTGTTGATCTTGGTCCGCGCCGCCAGCAGGTTGTCGAGCTCGATGTCGACGGTCAGCGGGAAGTGCGGGATGTCGCGGAACGACTCGGTCATGCGGCGCGCGATAACCTTGCGCATGCCGTCCAGCGGCACCAGGTCGTAGGAACCGGCGGGAATACCCATCTGCTCCAGCGACTGGACCTTGCGCGGCTCGGCGGCTGGGGCGGCAGCGCCACCCGAAGGCGAAGCCTTGCCGACGCCGGACTGCTGGGCAGCCTCGATGTCGCGTTTGATGATCCGACCGTGCGGGCCAGAGCCCTTGATGGCCTTGAGGTCGATATTGCTCAAGCTCGCCAGACGACGCGCCAGGGGCGAAGCCGCAACGCGCGAACCGGATGCAGCGGCAGGCGCCGGAGCAGCGGCTGCCGGAGCCGGCTTTGCAGCTTCGGTCTTAGGTGCTTCGGCAGCCTTAGGCGCTTCCGCGGCCGCCGCCTTGGGGGCGGGCGCGGGGGCCGAAGCGCCACCAGCCAAACGGGCGATCGGCGTATTGACCTTTACGCCTTCGGTGCCGGCTTCGACCAGGATGGCCTCGACCTTGCCTTCATCGACCGCTTCCACTTCCATGGTCGCCTTGTCGGTTTCGATTTCCGCGATCACCTGACCGGCGGTGATTTCATCACCGACCTTCACGTGCCACTTGGCCAGAATGCCCTCTTCCATGGTCGGAGACAGGGCAGGCATCAAAATGTCAGTCATTTTAAAGTCTTCCCTGAATTAGCTGCGGTAGGTCACGGCCTTGACGGCCTTGACGATCTTTTCGACGCTCGGCACCGTCAACGCTTCCAGATTGGCGGCGTAAGGCATCGGGACGTCTTCCTGGTGGACGCGCAGCGGTGGTGCATCGAGGTCATCGAAGGCTTCGGCAACCACGCGGGCGGCGACTTCGGCGCCGATGCCGCACGGCCCCCAGCCCTCTTCCACCGTCACAAGGCGGTTGGTCTTGCGGACCGAGGTCAGGATGGTTTCGGTGTCGAGCGGACGCAGGGTACGCAGGTTGATGACTTCGACGTCGATGCCTTCGGCAGCCAGTTGCTCGGCGGCCTTGAGCGCGAAGCCGACCATGCGAGAGTGCGCGGTGATCGTCACATCAACGCCTTCGCGCTGAACCTTGGCCTTGCCGATCGGCAGGACGAAATCTTCCACGTCGGGGATTTCGAATTCCAGGCCGTACATCATCTCGTGCTCGAGGAAGACGATCGGGTTCGGATCGCGAATGGCGGCCTTCATCAGGCCCTTGGCATCAGCCGCGTCATAAGGCGCGATGACCTTGAGACCCGGGACGTTGGCGTACCACGCCGAATAGTCCTGGCTGTGCTGGGCGGCGACGCGGGCGGCGGCGCCGTTCGGCCCGCGGAACACGATCGACGACTTGATCTGGCCACCCGACATGTACAGCGTCTTGGCCGACGAGTTCAGGATGTGGTCGATCGCCTGCATGGCGAAGTTGAACGTCATGAATTCGATGATCGGCTTGAGGCCGGCCATGGCCGCGCCCGAACCGATACCGGCAAAGCCCATTTCGGTGATCGGCGTGTCGATGACGCGGCGTTCACCGAATTCTTCCAGCAGGCCGCGCGAGACCTTGTAGGCGCCCTGGTACTGGGCGACTTCCTCACCCATCAGGAAGACCTTGTCGTCGCGGCGCATTTCTTCGGCCATGGCGTCGCGCAGCGCATCGCGGACCGTGATCTTGACCATCGGCGTGCCAGCCGGGACTTCCGGATCGTTGGCCGGCTTAGACTGGACGGGCGCGGCGGCCGCGCTGGCCTCGACCGTCTTTTTCTCGCCGCCTTCGGTCTGCGTCGTCGCTCCACCCATGTTTTCAGCCGATTGCGCCGGCGCCGGAGAGGCCGAAGCGCCGCCTTCGAGGCGTGCGATCGGCGTGTTGACCTTGACGCCTTCGGTGCCGGCTTCGACCAGGATGGCCTCGACCTTGCCTTCATCGACAGCTTCGACTTCCATGGTCGCCTTGTCGGTTTCGATCTCGGCGATCACCTGACCGGCGGAGACTTCATCGCCCGGCTTGATGTGCCACTTGGCGAGGGTGCCCTCTTCCATTGTCGGAGAGAGCGCGGGCATAAGAATATCGGTCATGTAAATTACGCCTCGAGATAAACGTCGGTGTACAGTTCGGACGGATCGGGCTCCGGCGAAGTCTGGGCGAATTCAACCGCTTCCAGCACGATGGCCTTGATCTCGTTGTCGATGCCCTTGATCTCGTCTTCGGCAACACCCGCCTGTTGCAGCATCGTCTTGATGTGGTCGATCGGGTCGCGGGTCGTCTTGACCTCATCGACTTCTTCCTTGGTGCGGTACTTGGCCGGGTCCGACATCGAATGGCCGCGGTAACGGTAGGTCTTCATCTCGAGGATGTAAGGGCCCTTGCCCGAACGGGCATGCTCGGCGGCGCGTTCAGCCGCTTCCTTGACGGCGAAGACATCCATGCCATCGACCGTTTCACCCGGAATGCCGAACGAAGCGCCGCGCTGCGACAGGTTGACGGTCGCCGAAGCGCGCGCCAGCGAGGTGCCCATGGCGTATTCGTTGTTTTCGATCACGTACACGACTGGCAGCTTCCACAGCTGGGCCATGTTGAAGCTCTCATAGACCTGGCCCTGGTTGGCCGCGCCGTCACCGAAGTAGGTGAAGGAGACGTTGCCGTTCTGACGGTAAAAGTCGGCGAAGGCCAGGCCTGTGCCCAGCGACACCTGCGCGCCAACGATGCCGTGGCCGCCGAAGAAGCCGGTTTCGATGTCAAACATGTGCATCGACCCGCCCTTGCCCTTGGACGACCCGCCCGAACGGCCGGTGAGCTCGGCCATGACGGCCTTGGGGTCCATGCCGGCAGCCAGCATGTGGCCGTGGTCGCGATAACCGGTGATAACCTGGTCGCCGTCCTTGGACGCCGCTTCCATGCCGACCGCGACGGCTTCCTGGCCGATATAGAGGTGGCAGAAACCACCGATCAGACCCATGCCGTACAACTGTCCGGCGCGCTCTTCGAAACGGCGGATCAGCACCATTTCACGATAATATTTCAGCAGTTCATCTTTGGATACATTGCTCAGCTTGGTCGTGCTGGTCTTAGCGTCTTTTTGGGCGGCACGCGCCATGGACACCTCCTCAAGTGTTTCGGCCGTTATGGGGAGATTCGGCC
>CBFGPQ010000210.1:0-6374 GCA_965650705.1 uncultured Asticcacaulis sp.
AGGCCGCCGAGGCCCTGCTTGAGCAGCGAATAGAGGATCAGGCCCAGGGCAAACAGGGCGATCAGGGTAGCGATGCCGCAGACAACGACAAAGATTTGCGAAGCGATCTGGCGGCGGACGGCGCGTGCGGACATGACAGGCTCCTCAGTAACGCTGCGACGACAGAAGCCAGCGCGCGATCGCCAGCACCGAGAAGGTAATCAGGAACAGGACCAGGCCCAGGGCCATCAAAGCAGCCGTATGCATGCCGGTCGCTTCGTTGAACTCATTGGCGATGGTTGAGGCCAGGGTCGAGGACGAGTCGAACAAAGACTTGGGGAAGAGGTGGGTATTACCGATAATAAAGGTCACCGCCATGGTTTCACCGAGCGCGCGGCCAAGACCCAGCATGACGACACCGACCATGCCCTTTTGAACGTAGGGGATGATGACCGAGGTGACGACTTCGAAGGGGGTGGCGCCGACGCCGAAGGCCGCTTCGCGCACCTGGGGCGGGATTGAGCGGAACAGTTCGCGAAAGACCGCCGCCATATAGGGCAGGATCATGATCGCCAGGATGACCGACGCCGTGAACAGGTTGGCGCCATTCGGGATGCCATAGAACATCTTGGCCCAGAAGCTTTCCGGATTGTCAGCGAAAGCCGTCATCAAGGGGGTCTGGACCGTGCGCGCGAACCATGGCGCAAACACGAACAGGCCCCACATGCCGTAGACGATCGATGGGATACCGGCCAGCAGCTCAACGGCGATGGCGATCGGCTGGGCGAGGACCCGCGGGGCAAACTGGGTAATGAATACAGCGATGCCAATGGCGATCGGTAGGGCCATGGCCAGGGCAAGAAACGCCGAGACGATGGTGCCGACGATGGGGCCGGCGGCGCCGTAGACGTCCGTGACCGGATTCCAGTCGACCGAGGTAAAGAAACCCAGGCCGAACTTCGACAGGGCAGGCCAGCCGCCAATAACCAGCGATATGACGATGCCGCCAAGCGTCACCAGAAGAAGCGTTGCAGCCGAGAAGGCGACATAGCGGAAGATCGGATCGAAAGGATCGGTCTTGTGAGTCGGCGCAGGAGTCATACAGGTCTCGGGGCAGCTCTCGAATACGGAACACAGCCTCTAGCATGAGGCATGAATTGTGACAGGCGTTTTACACGATTCGGGCGAGGCTTACCGCCCCGCCCTACTGTGTTGTTCAAATCACGCTTTTGTGGATCATTACTGCGCGGCAGGGGCCGTATAGATGGGCTTACCGCCCGACGTGATGGTTTCCGCCCACTGCTGGCGAACCATGGCCTTCACCGAGGCCGGCAGCGGCACGTAATAGAGTTCCGAGGCACTGGCGTCGCCCGACGTGAAACCGTAGTCGAAGAACTTCAGGACGGCCGAAGCCTTCTCGGCACTGGGCTGATCCTTGTAGACCAGGATAAAGGTCGCGCCGGTGATCGGCCAGGCATTGGCGCCCGGCTGGTCGAGGACCAGCAGGTAGTTGCCCGGCGCGTTCTTCCAGTCGGCGCCTTCGGTGGCGGCAGCGAACGAAGCGGCTTCCGGCTTCGGCCAGCCGCCGTCCTTGGCCTGAACCAGGACCGATGCGACATTGGCTGTCTTCATGGCGTAGGCGTACTCGACATAGCCGATCGCGCCGACCGTCTGGCGGACCAGGGCGGCTACGCCGTCATTCTTGGCGCCGCCGACGCCGGCCGGCCATTGCAGCGAATCGCTGGCGCCGACCTTGGATGACCATTCAGGGCTCTTCAGCGCCAGGTAGGAGGCGAACAGGAAGGTGGTGCCCGATCCGTCCGAACGGTGAACGACGGTGATCGGCAGACCCGGCAGCTTGACGCCCGGGTTCAGGGCGGCGATCGCCGGATCGTTCCACTTCTTGATCTTGCCGAGATAGATATCGGCCAGCAGGGCACCGGACAGTTTCAGTTGGCCCGAGGTCACGTCCGGCAGGTTGACGATTGGCACGACACCGCCGATGACGGTCGGGAACTGATAGAGGCCGGCCTCGTCCAGCTTGTCCTTGGTCAGCGGCTTGTCGGTCGCACCGAAGTCAACGGTCTTGGCCTGGATCTGCTTGACGCCACCGCCCGAGCCGATGGCCTGATAGTTCAGGGCGTTGCCGGTCGAAGCCTTGTAGGTTTCGGACCACTTGGCGTAGAGAGGCGCCGGGAAGGTCGCGCCCGCGCCGGAAATCGCAGCCGCATCGGCGGTCGGCGCCGCTGCCTTGTTCTTGTCGGCCGGCGAACAGGCCGCCACGGCCGTCACCAGAACCGCCGCAAGGGCCATCGAAAGCAACTTCTTCATGTCCATCTCCTAGGGAGGCCCCGGCATAAGCCCGGCCGCATGTGAGCGTGCCTCTATCCGCTTTTTATGACACTATTGTTACAGTCACGCGCACCCGTCACCAGCGTTACGCGAAATACGGTAGCGCCAGGCCCATTTCGTCCTCTGCTTCTGTCATCAAATTGTCAAGGACGCTACGTCTGATAAGGTTTGCGCACACATGCAAATAATATCGCCTCGGCGCGTAACCTGACGGATGCTTTCGGCGTATATTGATGACAGAGCACGGAGTCCTCGAATGAATCGCCGGAATGTCCTGATATCGATTGGCGCGCTGAGCATCGCCGGCGTCGCGCGCGCCGAAACGATCAAGCCACTCAATCTGACAGACGCGGAATGGAAGAAGCGCCTGCCGCCCGCAGCCTACCAGGTGTTGCGCAAGGAGGCGACCGAACGCCCCTACTCATCTCCGCTCAATAGCGAAAAGCGCAAAGGCACCTTCGTCTGCCTCGGCTGCGACCTTCCCCTGTTCAGTTCCGAAGCCAAATACGACAGCGGCACCGGCTGGCCCAGCTTCTTCCGCGCCTTGCCTGGCAGTATCAAGACCAAAACCGATTATAAGCTCGTCTATCCGCGCACTGAGTATCATTGCGCCCGCTGTGGCGGCCATCATGGCCACCTTTTCGACGACGGACCGAAACCGACCGGCCTGCGTTACTGCAACAATGGCGTCGCCCTCAAATTCATTCCGGCATAAGGGGTTGAACATGCTGAAACGCACCTTTCTGATTGCCGCGACCGCACTTGGTCTGGCGGCCATGGCTCCGGTCGCCCAGGCGGAGACCGCCATCTTCGCCGGCGGATGTTTCTGGAGCACACAGAAGGCCTTCGACCAGGTGCCGGGCGTGACGTCAACGCGCGCCGGCTTTTATGGCGGCACGGTCAAGAACCCGGACTATATGCAGGTCGTGCGCGGCGGCACGGGTCATCTGGAAGCGGTCGAGGTGAAGTACGATCCAAAGAAGGTCAGCTATTCGACCCTGCTCGACGCCTACTGGAAGCACACCGATCCGACCGATCCCAATGGCGTCATCTGCGACAAGGGGCCAGGCTATCGCACGGCGATCTTCACCTTCACCGAGGCTCAATACGACACGGCGACCGCGTCGAAGGCCGGCATCCAGGCATTTCTGAAAAAGCCGGTCGTGACGAAGATCGTCAAGGCGTCAACCGTCGCCTTGCCCTTCTATGCGGCCGAGGACTATCACCAGCATTACTGGCGCACGCACAAATCTGAGTATGACCGGTATCATCTCGGCTGCGGCAGGGCGAAGGCGTTGAAGAAGCTCTGGGGCTAGCCCCAGCTTTCGACCGTGCCTGAACGGCGTGCGGCGACAGGCGCCGAAGCGACGGCGATTTCCGCGCGCGGCTTGCCAAACAGGTAGCCTTGGCCGTACTCGATGCCCAAGGCCTTGCACAGCTTGGCGGTTTCTTCATCCTCGATCATCTCGGCGACGACGCTGCACTTCAGCTCCTTGCACAGCACGGACACCGAACGGATCAGGGCGCGCTGGCGCGGGTTTTCCCTGGCTTCGCGCAGGAAAGGCCCGTCGATCTTGACGTAGTCGACGTCGAAACGGCGCAGATAGGCATAGGCCGCGGCACCGGCGCCAAAATCATCGAGACAGACGCCGAAGCCCGACTGCCGGAGCCACTTCAGGAACTTGCCGGCGGCTTCCAGGTCCTCGATGGCGCTCGACTCGGTCAGCTCGAACATCAGGAGCTTGGTTGTCATACGGTAGGGTGCCAGCAACTGACGCAGGTTGTTGCGGAAGGCTTCATCCTGGACCGACTGGCCTGACAGGTTGATAGCGATGCTGACCGTCTTGTGCAGGTTGATGGTCTCGATCGCCTTTTTTGCGACGGCGAGGTCGAAGTCCTGCACCAGGCCCAGCTGTTCCGACATGCGGATGGTGTCGAACGGCTTGCGGCCGTCCTTGAAGCGCATCAGGGCCTCGTAGTGATGCACCTTACGCGTCTCGAGACTGACCACCGGCTGGTAGAAGAGGGTGAAATTGTTGTCGTCGATCAGGTTGCGGATCGAGTCGAAGTGCTGAACCGTCTCGTCCATCGCCTCCTTCAGGCTCTCCCTGAGTGAGGCCTTCGGCGGTTTGTTGTCGGGATGGCAGAAGTTGGTCAGGGCGTAGCTGAGCGCCCGCGCAATCGAGTCCTGGTCGAGATTGCCGGTATTGAGTTCGAAGCTCATGACGTTCGGGCGGATGTCGTCATCCAGGCCGGCCGCCGACATGACGCCTTGCAGGTCGCGCGTCAGGGATTCAGGGGTCGCACTGTCGCCCTTGACCGGCGCCATATAGCTGAATTCTTCATCGGACAGGCGCGCCGCGCCATTGCCCGCCAGAGACTGGGCGCGCAATACCGAGCCAATCTCGCCCAGAAGCTCGTCCGACTTGTCCTTGGGCAGGCTGTTGACCACGCCCGACAGCCCCTTAAGGCGAATCAGCTTCATTTCCTTCGGCGCATGGCCGTCGGGATGATCGAGCGCGCGGCTGGTCATCTGCTCGAAGTCCTCGCGCCCCAAGAGGCCCGAGGCGTCGCGCGACTCATTCGTCACGACGACGGCGTCGGACAGGACGGTCAGGCTGACATAGATCGCGTTGTCGGTATTGGGCAGGTAACAAGCGCCGAGATTGACAAGGATCGAACGGTCATCGGGCTGGTCGAGGCGGATACTGCACGGCTCAATACGGCCGACCTTGCGGGCGCGATCGAGCAGGCGCCGGGCGAAGGACCGGTCGGAGGGCGCGAAGATGTCGCAGATGTTCTTGCTCTGGAGCTCACCCAGATGGCTCAGCAGGGACTGGGTCGCACCAATCGTGCGCTGGATTCTGAAATCGGCGCCCGCTTCGATAAGCAGGTCGGCCGCGGCAAGCGAGAAGGCGATATAGCTGTCCCGCTGACTCTTGTAATCGTCTGCCAATATATTCCCCCATTCTGGGTACGCCGGCCGTATTTTGACGGTCCGTGAGAACGACGATACGCGTGAAGCCTTAAGAAATTGACTGCGACCGGACAAAATCGCGTGCACGCGAAAACGCGCCCGGCAAATGCCGGACGCGTTTTAAATCAATAATTTAGGGCGTTTTAGCCGATATCCAGCTTCATGTCCTGCAGCAGGGCGCGCAGATATTCGCGGTTGATGCGGTCTTCGTCGACCGTTACCGGACGCTGGATCGGCGCCTGGCTGCGCGGCGTATCGCGCATAGGGTCGTCACCGGGAATGCGGTTTACCGTACGCGCCATGGGCGCCGGCACGATGTCGGCGGTGCGGGCCTTTGCCGGCGCATCGACCCATTTGACCGGGATCTCGAACCAGAAGTTGGAGCCTTCGCCGAGGCGCGAGACGACACCGATATGGCCGCCGAGGAGGTCGACTATGGCTTTCGCAATCGACAGGCCAAGCCCGCCGCCGGAGACGCGATTGCCGTTGACGTCCTCAGCATTGCCGCTGAACAGGCTCAGCGCCTGCTCATCCGCCATGCCAATGCCGGTATCGCGCACCGAAATCCGCAGCCACTGGGCATTATCGACCATGACCTGCGAAGCTGTGACGTTGATCAGGCCACCCTTGGTGAACTTGCAGGCGTTCGACAGCAGGTTCTGCAGGATCTGACGGACGCGCATCGAGTCCATCTGGGCCCAGGAATTGTCGAAATCGACGAAGTGCGCGTTCAGGCGGGTTTGATTGACCTGGGCCTGGGCGCCAAACTGATTGACGACGTCGCGGACCAGGGAAACGATATTGGTCGCTTCTTCCGAGGTATGGGCGTGGCTGGTTTCGCGGACCGTCGGCGTATCGAGCGTCGAGACTTCCAGCGTGTCCTTGACCACCGATTGCAGTGCCTTGGCCGACTTCATCAGGTTCTGCGTATAGGAGGCGATGTCCGGATTTTCGTGACGATGTTCGTTGATCAGGCGCGCATAACCCAGGATATTGGTCAGCGGCGTCTTGAGCTCGTTGGTGATCTGCTCGAGGAAGGCGTTCTTGGCGTCGTTGATGTCTTCGG
>CBFGPQ010000211.1:0-6373 GCA_965650705.1 uncultured Asticcacaulis sp.
CCAGCAGGTCGTCGCGGCTCATGCCGGGCTTGCGCGGCACGCCGGCGGTGACGATGCAGACGTCTGCGTCGGCGATGTCGGCGTAGTCATTGGCGCCCTTAAGCGCGACGTCCGACCCGAAAACCGTCGTGGCTTCGGCGATGTCGAGCGCCTTGCCTTGCGGCGTGCCTTCCGAGATGTCGAACAGGACGACGTCGCCCAGTTCCTCACGCGCGCAGATATGGGCCAGAGTGCCCCCGATCATGCCCGCACCGATCAAAGCAATTTTCGCACGCGCCATGAGAACTCCCTCTTATATGCCGCTGACATTAATCTGGCGGCCATCTAAACCCTGATGGGTCCGAGGGCAAGTGTTTGCTGCATTGCGGCCGATATTCGCCGCCGACTGTTGCCGGAAATGCTTATCGCACCACGGCGCGCGACATGACGACCGGCACCTTACGGCCCGCCACATCCATCATAGTGCCCCGCCAGCGGCTTTCGGTCTCTTTACGCAGATGCAGGATGGTCGGCGATTTCGCCCGCCCCTGGAAATAGTTGACCTCCAGGTCGTTGCCGACAAGGCTGATATCCGAGACAAAGCCGGTCTCGTTCAGCCCCAGGCCGGCCGTCATCGACCGCCACGCGCCTTCAAGGCGGCCGCGGACACCGCCCTCATTGCGCAGTTCCAGCCCGATCAGCTTGCGGCCATCGGCGGATGAGACCTCCCAGGAACCTTCCATCTGACCGACTTTGGACGAATAGGCCGACAGGATATTCGAGTCGTAACGCGCTTCGGCGTCGCTCTTGGGACCTTCGTAATCGCGGGAATAATCCTCGACGCGGACCGAACCGGTGTCGGAAGTCTGGGGTGCGCCGTCCTGGGACAGCAGGGCGGCGGCCATAAGCAAAACAGAAAACACGTCTACACTCACCTGTCAGGAATCGGTTCGAATGATGCCCAGAAGATGCGGAATTGCGCACGGCATTACCGCATTATTAGGCATATGCGCCCGTCCCTTAAGAATTCATTCACCTGACAAGTGAACAACAGGAATTTGTCGAAGCTTTGGCGTTTGGGTCATCTCCGTGACCGCTCGCCTTATCCAGTGCATGGTTACGGCGGCAATTGAGAACCGATCGCAAGCGCATAACGTATAAGGCAAAAACGCTCCTTCAAAGGCATTGCTTTATTGACATGACACCCTTTGGGCTTAAAAAGGCCCCGACTTTGTCGCCCGGTAACATGCCGGTCACACAGATTTTATAGTTCGTCGCTTTAGAACCTACGGGTCCAGGGCTCTGCACATGTCCAATACCACGCCACCGCGGCCGCTTTCCCCCCACCTTCAGATCTGGCGCTGGCATGTCACCATGCTTAGTTCGATCCTGCACCGCGTGACCGGTTCGGCATCGGTGGCCGGCATCGTCCTGATTGCCGCCTGGCTGATCTGCCTGGCGCTGGGACGCGAAACCTACACGGTGTTCGTCCAATATGCGGCATCGCCACTCGGCCTGCTGGTCTGGTTCGGTTTGTCGCTGGCCGGCTTCGTACACCTGACCGGCGGCCTGCGCCACCTGATCTGGGATCTGGGCCTCAGCTTCAAGCCTAAGGACGCCGACGCCCTGGCGACCTGGACCATGCTGCTGGGCGTCGCCCTCACCATCGCCTTCTGGGCAGTTCTCTTCGCTTCGGGAAAGGTCGCGCTGTGAGCACCAAGGAAGCCCTCGCCAAGAACGACGCATCGACCCGTTCGGCGCAAAGCTGGAAAACATCCGAGAAGCACGGCGCCGGTGAATGGCTGGCCGAACGCTTTACCTCGCTGGCCCTGATCCCGCTGACCCTATGGGCGGCCTGGGGCGCCTATACAATCGCCGGCGGCGGTTTCGACGCGGCGCTGGCCTTCGTCAAGGACCCGTTCAACATGGCGGCCATCGCGGTCAGCATCGTGCTGGCGGTGTGGCATATGTATATGGGCGTGAAGGTCATCATCGATGACTATCTGCAAGGCCCGATGCGCGGCGTCTCGATCTTCCTCACCTTCGCCTTGAGCGCCGCTGTCCTTATCGGCAGCCTTGGCGCGCTCTATTTTGTGTATCAGGGGGCGTAAATGGCTGCCGGCAAGTACAACATCATCAACCACGAATACGACGTGGTCGTCGTCGGTGCGGGCGGCTCGGGCCTTCGTGCGGCGCTGGGCGCCGGCCAGGCCGGACTGAAAACCGCCTGCATCACCAAGGTCTTCCCGACGCGTTCGCATACCGTCGCGGCCCAGGGCGGCGTCGCCGCTTCGCTGGGCAATATGGGCGAGGACAAGTGGGAATGGCACATGTACGACACCGTCAAGGGGTCGGACTGGCTGGGCGACCAGGACGCCATCGAATATCTGGTGCGCAACGCGCCCAAGGCCGTCTACGAGCTCGAACACTGGGGCGTGCCCTTCTCGCGTACCGAGGACGGCAAGATCTACCAGCGCCCGTTCGGCGGCATGACCAAGAACTTCGGCGAGGGCCCGGTCCAGCGCACCTGCGCCGCCGCCGACCGCACCGGCCACGCCATCCTGCACACCCTCTACGGCCAGTCGGTGCGCCGCGAGGTCGAGTTCTTCGTCGAATATTTCGGCCTCGACCTGATCATGCAGGACGGCGTCTGCACCGGCCTGACGGCGCTGAAGCTGGACGACGGCACCCTGCACCGCTTCCGCGCCAAGCTGGTCATCCTGGCCACCGGCGGCTACGGCCGCGCCTACTTCTCGGCCACCTCGGCCCACACCTGCACCGGCGACGGCAACGCCATGGTGCTGCGCGCCGGCCTGCCTCTGCAGGACATGGAGTTCGTCCAGTTCCACCCGACCGGCATCTACGGTTCGGGCTGCCTGATCACCGAAGGCGCGCGCGGCGAAGGCGGCTATCTCACCAACTCCGCCGGTGAGCGCTTCATGGAACGCTATGCGCCGTCTGCCAAGGACCTGGCCTCGCGCGACGTCGTCTCGCGCTCCATGACCATGGAAATCCGCGAAGGTCGCGGCGTCGGTCCCAAGAAGGACCACATCCACCTGCATCTCGACCACCTGCCGCCGGAAATCCTGCACAAGCGCCTGCCGGGCATCTCGGAAAGCGCCAAGATCTTTGCCGGCGTCGACGTGACCAAGGAGCCGATCCCGGTCATCCCGACCGTTCACTACAATATGGGCGGCATTCCGACCAATTATCATGGTGAGGTCCTGACCAAGAAGGGCGACAATCCCGACACCGTCGTGCCGGGCCTGATGGCCGTCGGCGAAGCGGCCTGTGTGTCGGTCCACGGCGCCAACCGCCTCGGCTCCAACTCGCTGATCGACCTGGTCGTCTTCGGCCGCGCCGCAGGCCTGCGCGCCAAGGAACTGGTTCAGCCGAACACCGCCCACAAGGCCCTGCCGGCCTCGGCCGTCGATGCTCATCTCGACCGCCTCGACAGCTTCCGCAACGCCTCGGGCGGCACACCGACCGCGACCTTGCGCGCCAAGATGCAGGCCGCCATGCAGGAAGACGCCGCCGTCTTCCGTACCGGCGAAACCCTGGCCCAGGGCTCGAAGCGCCTGACCGAGATCTTCAAGGAATCCGACTATATCGGCATTAAGGATCGCGGCCTGATCTGGAACACCGACCTGGTCGAGGCTCTGGAATACGATAACCTGATTTCACAGGCCGTCGTCACCGTCGACTCGGCGCTGAACCGGAAAGAAAGCCGCGGCGCCCACGCCCGCGAAGACTTCCCGAACCGTAACGACGACGAGTGGATGAAGCACACCCTGACCTGGATCGACCTGAAGTCGGGCGTAACCACCATCGACTACCGTCCGGTCCACACCTACACCATGACCAACGACATCGCGTACATCGCGCCCAAGGCACGGGTCTATTAAAATGGTTGAGTTAACCCTCCCAAAGAATTCGAAGATCAAAAAAGGCAAGACGTACAAGGCCGCCAAGCGGACCAAGACGACGCGCACCTACAAGATCTACCGCTATGACCCGGCGACCGGCGAAAACCCGAGCTGGGACACCTATGAGGTGGATTCGGCCGAACACGGCCCGATGCTGCTGGACAGCCTGATCCACATCAAGAACACGATCGATTCGACGCTTAGCTTCCGCCGCTCGTGCCGCGAAGGCATCTGCGGATCGTGCGCCATGAATATTGGCGGCCGCAACACCCTGGCCTGTATTAAGGGCCACGACGAATTCCCGGGCGAGATCACGGTCGCGCCGCTGCCGCACATGCCGGTCGTCAAGGACCTGGTGCCGGACCTGACGGGCTTCTACAACCAGTACGCCTCGATCGAGCCTTACCTGCAAGCGAAGACGCCGGACCCGGAAAAGGAACGTCTGCAGACGCCGAAGAACCGCGACAAGCTGGACGGCCTCTATGAGTGCATCCTGTGCGCCTGCTGCTCGACCTCGTGCCCCAGCTACTGGTGGAACCAGGACAAGTACCTCGGCCCGGCGGCGCTCTTGCAATCCTATCGCTGGCTGGCCGACAGCCGCGACGAGCACACCAAGGAACGCCTGGAAGCGCTGGAAGACCCGTTCAAGCTCTATCGCTGCCATACCATCATGAACTGCGCGCAGGTCTGTCCCAAGGGCCTGAACCCGGCCAAGGCCATCGCCGAAATCAAGAAGATGATGCCCGCGAAGTAATCCTTATCATGGGGGAAACGACGTTTCCCCCATGTGCCCCCTTCCTGTACAATACCGAAAGCCGGAGCCTTGCTTCGGCTTTAAGCTCTTAAAAGCGACGTCCATGCCCAAGATCACCTATATCGAACATAACGGCAAAGAGCACACGATCGAGGTCAAGGTCGGCCAGAGCGTCATGGAAGGTGCCGTCAAAAACAACATCCCGGGCATCGACGCCGACTGCGGCGGAGCCTGTGCCTGCGCCACTTGCCACGTTTATGTGGACGAGGCCTGGAGCGAAAAGACCGGCACGGCTTCGGTTATGGAAGAGTCGATGCTCGACTTCGCCCAAGAGCTTCAGCCGACCTCGCGCCTGTCTTGCCAGATCATCGTCAAGGAAGACTACGATGGCCTGATCGTCCGCATGCCGGCGGATCAGCACTAAAGCGCGGCCTCTTTCGGCCTGCTACGCTATCCTGGCCGCCAAAGGCATCTGTAAAATCAGACTGATCTAACTTTAGCTTGAACTCGACCGCAACGACAATTTGAACATTGTTCAAATTTATGCCACAAAGTCGCCATACCCTCTTGGCCGGCCAATTCTGGCCCTGCAATACACTCCCAAGGGGGGAGATATGACCGACAGCATTTCAACGCCCTATCCCGGCGAAGCACCGCCCGATACAGCCTCCAGGCGGCCGATCGTCAACCGGTCCAAGGGCACCAAGTTGATCATTGTTTGCGTCCTGGCCGTTCTGATGGCCATTCCGGCCCTGCTCGTCTGGGGGCTGCTGCTGGAGCGCACCCACAGAGCCGAGACCGTGGCACAAGAGATTGGAGGCTTGGTCGGCGGACCACAGACCTTCATGGGACCGGTCATCAGCGTGCCCTATGTCGTGCCGCGCCGCGAAGTCATCGACGACCAGGGCCGCAAGTCGACGGTCGACAGCCGCACCGGCGCCCTGATCGTCTTTCCGGTGACGGGCAAGGTCGCGGCCAAGACGAAAAGCGAGGTCCGATCGCGCTCGCTATTCCGCGTGCCGGTCTACACCAGCGATATGGCTTTCGACGCCCATTTCGACTTCACGGCCGTCAGCGCCGAAGCCCCGGCTGGCGCGGTGTTACAATGGGACAAGGCGGAGCTTCTGACCGGCGCCAGCGACTCACGCGGCGCCCGCAGCGATATCGTCGCCGGCATCGGCGGCGCCTCGACCATCCTTGCACCCGCCAAGACCGGCCGTCAGGCTTTCACAGGCGAGCGCTCGGGCTCGCTCGACCTCGACATGTTCGCTGCCCCGACCGCCATATCACCAGAAACGCCGATTGACGTCAGCGTCCGCATGACCTTTACCGGCGCGCAGGAGATCGCCTTCCTGGCCTTCGCCAAGTCCACCGATGCTTCGATTACCGGCGACTGGAACTATCCATCGTTCGGCGGCGGCTTCCTGCCGGTGACACGCGCCTTGCCGCGCGACGCAACGACGGCACCCAACCCCGGAGAAGTCGTCCTGAAAAAGGGCTTCCGCGCCGAATGGAAAATCCCCTTCATCGCCCGCGGCCTGCCGGCGGTCACCGACGCTAGCAACTTTGCCTCGCTCGGCAAGTCGGCCGTGTCGGTCAGTTTCGTCGAGCCGACCAACCCCTACAAAAGCGTCGGCCGCTCGCTGAAATACGCCCTGCTGTTTGTCGGCCTGGTCTTCCTGACCTATTTCGTCTTCGAGAGCACCGGCCGCGC
>CBFGPQ010000212.1:0-6369 GCA_965650705.1 uncultured Asticcacaulis sp.
GGTTTACAGCTCCTTGCCCTCTAACGTTAGAAACAAAGGATCTGGATCCATGACCTCCAAAATCGTTCGCTCGGCCCTGATCGCCGCCGCCGCCGTCGCCGCTCTGTCGGTTGCCGCTTGCCAGCCGAAGGCCGCTGAAGAAGCCGCCACCTCGGAAGCCGCTCCGGCCGTTGAAGCCGCTCCGGCCGACGCTTCGGCTTCGGAAGCTGCTCCGGCTGCTGACGCTTCGGCTTCGCCGGCCGCTGCTGAAGCTGCTGCTCCGGCTGCTGCTCACTAATCATTCGCCCGTACGGGCAATGGTTTGACGAAGGGCTGCGCGATCGTCGCGCAGCCCTTTTGTTTGTGCTAAACGCATGGCCATGAAACGCATACGAATCGCCGCCACCGTTCTGGCCTGTCTCCTGGCCGTTACCGCCTGTTCCAAGGAAGAGGCGCATGAAGAACCCGTCGCCGAAGAGGGGCACGACTTGCCGGCGCTCGACGCCACCGCCAGCCAGGATGCCGAAGCCGCTATAGCCGCCGCCATGGCCGCTTCGCCAACGGCGCTTGAGGCGCCTGCCACTGCGTCTTCGGGTGCTGTGTCATCGAGCGTGGCGGCATCGTCCGCCGCTGCTCATCCCTCCGCTGAAGGCCCCGCGTCGGGACACTGATCGCCTGTGTATATTTGAATACACAAGGGTTGATATCAAATCCTTTGTGAATGCGCCGGTTTAGGGTATGAGTCTTCGCCGTGGCCGTGGGTCACGCTTTTGTATAGCTAACGTTAGAAACAAAGGATCTGGATCATGACCTCCAAAATCGTTCGTTCGGCCCTGATCGCCGCCGCCGCCGTCGCCGCTCTCTCGGTCGCCGCCTGCCAGCCGAAGCCCGCCGCTGAAGAAGCTGCTGCTTCGGAAGCCGCTCCGACTGAAATGGCTCCGGTCGACGCTTCGGCCTCGGAAATGGCTCCGGCCGCCGACACCTCGGCTTCGCCGGCTGCAACCGAAGCTCCGGCTGCTGCTCACTAATCATTCGCCCATACGGGCAATGGTTTGACGAAGGGCTGCGCGACGATCGCGCAGCCCTTTTGTTGTAATGACACATGATCCACAGCTCTATTTCGCTGAAGACGGCACGCCCCGGTCGGCGCGTTTCGGCGACATCTACTATTCCCCGCAGGATGGCCTGAGTGAGTCGCGGGCCGTTTTCCTTCAGGGATGCGGTCTGCCGGATGCCTGGAAGGCGGGTGGGCATTTCAGCGTGCTGGAACTTGGGTTCGGGACCGGCTTGAACATCGCCGCACTAATGCAGCTATGGCTGGGGAACCGGCCGGCCAGCGGCCATCTTCATATATTTTCCATCGAAGGCTTCCTGATGACCGCGGATGCGGCCGGGGCGGCGCTCGCCAACTGGCCGGAACTCGACACGTTTCGGGAAGCCTTGCTGGCGCGGTGGCCCAAGGCGCGGCATGGCTTTCACCACATGGATTTCCCGCACTGGGGCATTAGCGTGACCATCGCGCTGATGGATGTCCGCGCGGCGCTCATCGCCTGGGGCGGGGCGGCCGACGCCATATTCCTCGATGGCTTTTCACCGGCGCTCAATCCCGACATGTGGTCGGAGGATGTCTTTCATCTCATCGCCAACCATTCGCGGCCAGGCGCCCGGCTGGCCACTTTTACGGTGGCTGGCTTTGTCCGTCGTGGCCTGCAGGCCGCCGGCTTTGCCATCGAAAAGCGGCCGGGCTTCGGCCGCAAGCGCGAGCGGCTGGAGGCTGTTTTTCCGGGGGCGTTTCCGGCTGAGGTGTCGCCGAAGCGCATAGCCGTGATCGGGGCCGGTATCGCCGGCGCGTCTGTGGCCTATCACGCCGCGCGGCTGGGCATCCAAGCAGATATCTTCGAGGCAGCCGGCGCAGGGGCGGGTGCCTCGGGGAATCCGGCCGCGCTTGTCACACCCCGGCTGGATGCGGGCGACCCTGTCATTGCCGGCCTGTTCGCCGATGCGCACGTCTATGCCACGGAGCTTTATGCCCGGGAATGGCCGGAGAGCGTTATCGCGACTTCGGTCTGTCATTGCGAAGGCCAGCCGCGCGACGCAGCGCGCTTCGACCGACTGGCTGATCAGCCGGTATTCGCGGCAGGGGCGCTGAGTCGTTTCGGCAAAGCCGATGCGGCCGAGGTGCCCGAGGCAGCGGGGCTGATCATGCGCGATGCCATGACGGTCGCGCCTGCGGCCGTATTGAAGGGATTGCTGGCGGGTAAGACGGTGATCGTTGACGCGGTCGCTGATGTGACGCCGCAAGAGGATGGCGTGCATGTGCGCACCGCGTCAGGCACGCAGCATGTCTATGACGCGGTTGTCATCGCCTGCGGCGATGGCGTTTTCAACCTGGGGAGTGTCGCAGCGGATTATCAGCTCCGGCCCGTGCGTGGACAGGTGGAAGCCGTATCCAGCGATAGTCGGCCGGAGCGCGGTATCAGCTGGGGCGGTTACCTGGCGCCATCGCCGGATGGCTTTGTCTTTGGCGCCACCCACGACCGCGATGACCGCGACACCGCCCCGCGTGAAACCGACCGCGAGCGCAATCTGGAGGGCCTGCGGACCCATCTGCCGCAGATCGCGAACGCGCTGGAGGGGAAGGCGATAAGCTCACGCGCTTCTGTTCGCGTGACGACGCGGGACCATTTGCCGTTAGCAGGGGAGATCGGTCCGGGCATCCACGCCTTGACTGGACTGGGCGCGCGCGGGTTTTGCCTGGCGCCCTTGCTGGCGCGCGATATCGTGACGCGGATCACGGGCGCGCCATCGTGCCTGCCTGTGACGGTAGGGCACCGGCTGACACCCAGCCGCCTTCGCCGGGCAAATTCGTAGTAATCGTTCATCCGCCGTTCAGCTTGGTGGGCGTAGCCATGATAGCGGAGAGAAACACCATGAAAATATCAGCACTCTTGACTTCCGGTCTCATCGTCGCCGCGGGTCTTGGCGGCATTGGCATGGCATGGGCAGCGTCGAACCGCCCCAGCGACAATGTCGATCCGGGGCGCGACCGCAATGCCTGCTTCGATCCCGACTTCATCCACGGCTTCCAGACGCCCGGCAACGGCAAGGTCATCATCATTGCCAACAATAACGAGGCTTATGAACTGACAGTGCCGGCCTGCATCGGTCTTGAAGACAGCATGTTTATCGGTCTGAAGACCCGTCACGGCGGTGACGTTTGCCGTGCCTTCGACGCCGACGTCGTCTACGAGAGCTTTGGACGCCGAGACGTCTGCAAGGTGTCGAATGTTCGCCACCTGCAGGGTGAGGAGGCCGCCGATTATGTCCGCAAGCCTATCCGGGAAAACAAGAAGAACGAGGAGGGCGCCGCGCCCGCGTCTTCGTCCAAGAACTGGTAACAAGGAGGGTTCTCAAATGACTTTACACCATCTCGTCAAGAAGGCCGCTGTCGTGGCGGCAAGCGTTGTTACCGGCGGTGTCATCATTGCCGCGGCATCAACCGCCGTCACCGCCAATGCCCAGGATAACAACTGGGGCAACACTGCGCAGAGCCAGGTAAATGGAAACGCGCGTACCCCGCCGAAATGCCTGGATGTCCGCAATTCCGGTGGCTTCCACGTCGTCGATGAAAAGACGCTGCTGGTCCGCGACGGCTTCGGCAACGGCTACCTGCTTGACGTCGGCGGTCCTTGCCGCAGCATGAATAATATGTCGAATTTCGGCTTCGAGCTCTATGGGTCGAGCGATATCTGCCGCGCCCATGACGCCAAGCTCCTCTATTCGCATTCGGGCGAGGCGCCGGTCAAATGCCTGATCAATGGCATCAAGCCCATCAGTTCCGCAGAGGCCGACGCCTTGCAGGAAAAGGATTAGGTCGTAAACTCAGAAATATATCCGCCATGGTGCCAGGGCATTTGTGCGGATACCAGGAGAAAAAGCGAAGGAAATGCTTACATTTTCGAGATTTTTCGACGCCGTAGTCCGTGCAAATGGACGGCATCGTTCCGACGGCGAAATGGCCTCATCCTGCGGCGTCGACGCGCTTGGCCGTAGGTTGACTACGGCCGGCGCCCATCTCCTGGCATTATTTCGCCATTTCCGCCGCCATGGCGGGTATATTCATGAGTTTACGACCTAAAGTGTCGCCGGCGTTTTTCCCGAGGCGCCGGTTAAGGTTTTTGTTTTGTCGCGATATTGGCCGGAACCGCTGACACTTTCAGGCCATATCGCTGAGTTTTGTTTTGTCGCGATATCTGGCCGAAAACCGCTTCACACTTTTCGACATATCGCTCGTGCCTGTCAGGAGGCTAAAAATGGGGAAACTAAACGCAAATGCGGCTGTACGCGGCCGTCTCATTGCTGTTGGACTGGCGGTCTCCGCCGCCGGTCTGATCGTCGCGGCATGCAGTACCGTGCCGGGAGAAACCGCAGATGCCGGTGGTGGCGCATCGCCGAGACGCTGTTTGTCGGGGTCGCTGGATACGACCCGTGTCCTCGACGGCAAGACGCTATTCGTTGAGGATCGCAGCGGTACAGCGGCGCTGATTCACATGAATGGATCATGTCTGGGCAACAGTTTCGACCCGGTTAGCTTCACCTACCGTGGCTCGACGCAGATCTGTCGTCCGATCGATGCCGACATCAAGGGGCAGATCAATACTGTCGCGATACCGTGCTTCGTCAAGTCGATTGAATTCCTCGACAAGGACCGGGCGAACAAGCTGCGCCACGGCGCAAAAAAGGACAACAGCTGGTAAAGAAAAGGCCCGGGGGACGCTCCGGGCCTTTTTTGTATCCGTTGTTCGCCGGCTCAGTCGTTGTCCATCTTGAGGGCGGCGATAAAGGCTTCCTGCGGGATTTCGACCTTGCCGAACTGCCGCATGCGCTTCTTGCCTTCCTTCTGCTTTTCCAAAAGCTTCTTTTTCCGCGTGGCATCGCCGCCATAGCACTTGGCCGTCACGTCCTTGCGCAGGGCGCGGACGGTTTCGCGCGCGATGATGCGCCCGCCGATGGCCGCCTGGATCGGGATGACGAACATGTGCTGAGGGATCAGGTCCTTCATCTTTTCGCACATGCCACGGCCGCGCGCCTCGGCGCGATCGCGGTGGACCAGCATGGAGAGCGCATCGACCGGCTCGGCATTGACCAGGATCGACATCTTGACCAGGTCGCCTTCGCGATATTCCTCGATCGTGTAGTCGAAGCTGGCATAGCCCTTGGAGACCGACTTCAGGCGGTCGTAGAAGTCGAAGACGACTTCGTTGAGCGGCAGGTTGTAGACGACCATGGCGCGGCTGCCGACGTAGGACAGGTCGACCTGTTCGCCGCGGCGGTCCTGGCACAGCTTGATGATGGCGCCGAGATAATCGTCCGGGCAGAAGATGGTCGCCTTGATCCACGGCTCTTCGATATGGTCGGTCTTGACCGGATCGGGCATGTCGGCCGGATTGTGCAGGTCGATGACGTCGCCATTGTTCATGAAGATCTTGTAGACGACCGACGGGGCCGTCGCGATCAGGTCGAGATTGAACTCACGCGACAGGCGCTCCTGGATGATTTCCAGGTGCAGCAACCCCAGGAATCCGCAGCGGAAGCCGAAGCCGAGCGCCGCGGAGGTTTCCATCTCGTAACTGAAGCTGGCGTCGTTGAGGCGCAGGCGGCTCATGGCCGAGCGCAGGTCTTCGAAGTCGGCGGCGTCGACCGGGAAGATGCCGCAGAAGACGACCGGCTGGACTTCCTTGAAGCCCGTCATGGCCGAAGCGGTGGGCTTGCGCTCGTCGGTGATGGTGTCGCCGACGGCGGCGTCACCGACCTCCTTGATTTGGCCGGTGAAGAAGCCGATCTCGCCTGGCCCGAGCTGGGCGACATCGGTCGCCTTGGGCTGAAAGGTGCCCAGCTTGTCGATCTTGTAGGTGGCGCCGGCATTCATCAGCTTGACCTGCTGGCCGGGCTTCATCACGCCGTCGAAGATGCGCACCAGGACGACGACGCCGAGATAGGGGTCGTACCAGGCATCGACCAGCAGCGCCTTCAGCGGCGCGTTGATGTCGCCCTTGGGGGCGGGCAGTCGGGTAACGACGGCTTCCAGCACGTCCTCGATGCCGATGCCGGACTTGGCCGAAGCCAGCACGGCGTCCGAGGCGTCGATGCCGATGACGTCCTCGATCTGGGCGCGCACGCGCTCGGGCTCGGCCGCCGGCAGGTCGATCTTGTTGAGGACCGGGACGATCTCGTGGTTGTTGTCGATGGCCTGATAGACGTTGGCCAGCGTCTGGGCTTCTACGCCCTGCGAGGCGTCGACAACCAGGATCGAGCCTTCGCAGGCGGCCAGAGACCGCGAGACTTCGTAGGCGAAGTCGACGTGGCCCGGCGTGTCCATCAGGTTCAGGA
>CBFGPQ010000213.1:0-6344 GCA_965650705.1 uncultured Asticcacaulis sp.
GCCTTGATCTGACGCAGAATATGCAGGGCCCGAATCTTGTCCTCGATAATGGTCGACTCGGTGATTTCCAGCTCAAGCCGGTGGGGCGACAGGCCACTGTCGGCCAGGGCCGAGTGCACGACCTCGATCAGGTTGACGTCGTTCAACTGCACGGGCGACAGGTTGACCGCGATCTTCAGGCGGTCGTTCCATGACGCGGCCTCACGACAGGCGGTGCGAAGGACCCAGGCGCCCATTTCCAGGATCGCACCGCTTTCTTCGGCGACCGAGATGAAGTCGGCCGGCGAAACATAGCCACGGACCGGGTGTTTCCATCGGACCAGGGCCTCATATCCTGTGATTTCACGCGTCTGCACGTCCTGCTGGACCTGATAGAAGACCCTGAATTCCTTGTTGGCCAGGGCGCGTTGCAGATCTTTGGCGAGCGCACGGCGATCGCGCGCGGCTTCGTCCATGCCGGGCTCATAAAAACAGATCTTGTCGCCGCTGGGGGCTTTGGCGCGATACAGCGCCAGGTCGGCATTGTTGAGAAGGGTTTCGCGTAGACTTCCGTCCTGAGGGTAGACGGCAACGCCCAGCGAGGCTTGCAGCGCGACTTGGACGCCATCGACCAGGATCGGCTCGCGGATGCAATCGTGGAGCACGGTAACGCAGTCGGCGATATCGGTATCCTGGTCGAAGCGTTTGATCGCGGCGAATTCGTCCCCACCCAGCCGGGCCACAAAGCGGCCATCGCCACTGGTGAGGGCCGCCAGGCGTTCAGCCAGGATTTTCAGGGCCTCGTCACCAATTTCATGGCCACGCTGGTCATTGATGTCCTTGAAGCGGTCAAGGTCTATGGTGACGACGGCAACCTGTTCGCCGTGACGTGCGGCCCAACCGAGTTCGGTGTCGAGATATTCGTTGAAGTGGACGCGGTTCGGAAGTCCTGTCAGCCCGTCGTGACGCGCCATGTGAGCGATACGCTGTTCCGATGCGCGGCGTTCGGTAATGTCGTCGAAGGTCGTCACCCAGCCGCCGGACGGCATGGGGCGATGCGCAATCGACATGGTGCGGTTGGCCAAAAGCTCAGATACGATAGTGCCGCCACCTGGCTGGGAAATGACGGCGCGGTGCTTGGCATGGAATGTCTCCAGCTTGGCTTCGTCCGGCGCCCGGCCCTCGCGCAAGGCTATGATGCGGGCCAGCAGGTCGCGCAAGGACACGCCCGGCTTCACGAAGTCGCTGTCCAGGCCATAGATGCTGTTGAAACGCGAATTGCTGAGAACCAGCCTTTCGTTGGCATCGAACAGGCACAGGCCGTGCGACATATGGCTCAGCGCGGCGTCAAGATTGCGCGACACCTCCAGGATCTGGTCCTGCGCCGCCTTTTGGGCGGTGATGTCGCGAGTGACATTGGCGAAGCCCAGCAGCTTCTGTTGGTCGTCGTGCAGCGGCGTGATGACGGTATGGGCCCAGAAGGTCGAGCCGTCGTTGCGCTTTTGCAGGCCTTCGGCCTCATAGCGGCCGGTATCCACCGCCGTCTTGAGGCCAGCTGCGCGGGTGATGCGCGCGGCAGCGTCCACTGCCGATACCTCGGCAAAATGGCGGCCGATGACTTCTTCGCCGCTATAGCCCATGATCCTCTGCGCGCCCATGTTCCAGTTGGCGATGCGACCGTCCGGATCCAGCATGAAGATAGCGTAGTCGCGCACCCCTTCCAGCAGGGTCGAGAAGCGCCGGTCATTGTCGGCCATGATGTCGTCCATTTGTCGACCCCAGCGTACGGCGGCGGCGCACAGGCCCATTACGCCTGCCGCCGTTATGGCCAGGATCAGCGACATGGTATCGGGTGACAGTGTAAGTCCGGTGGGTACGTGGCGCGGGTCGGGCACGACCGTGACGGCGCCCATGGCGGTGAAATGGTGTGCGACGATGCCGAGGACGAGCAGCCCCGCCGAGGCGGTTCGCGCCCAGGCGATCTTTTTGTCGAGGACCCACATGGCAATGGCGCAGGCGACAAGGCCTGCAACGATTGAGGCGATGACCAGATCCGGGGCCCAGCGCAAGTAGCCGTGCGTGCTGACAGCCATCATGCCCAGATAGTGCATGGTACATACACCAGACCCAATCACGGCACCGCCGGCCAGGGCCGAGCCCTTGAAGCCGCGTGAAATGGCGATCTCTGCGCCGCCGGCTGTGATGGCCATGGCGGCTAGCAGCGACACCAGAGTGAGCGGAAGGTCGAAGGCCAGGGGCAGTCCCGGATCAAAAGCCAGCATGGCGATGAAGTGGGTCGCCCATATGCCGAAACCGCCGGCGGCCCCGGCCGTCAGTATCCAGCGCAGACGGTCGCGGCCTCGTATGGTCCGCGCTCTGCCCAGGACGAGGACGGTGACGGCGCACGAAAGGATGCACACCAGCGCGGCCAGAAGGACCAGCTTCCAGTCATGAGCCGTTTCGAGGCAGGCGAGAATGCGATACATAAATTGGGACCAGGCTTTTTGCGCAAGAGGTCACGCCTTCTGGCGCGCCTATTCAAGCTGTCACCCTAGCCTAATGACGTTTTTTTCCCGTTAATTCCGGGATTTGGCTGAAAGTGAGGCATTATGATACTGACTTACGGTAGCGATTGCACGGTGTCGGCATCGACTGGAACGATATGACCACGTATCCAGCTGGCGAAGGCTTCGGCACTAAGTTCACCGTTCGCGACGACGCCGAAGCCGAGGTAGCAGGTGGTGTCGTCCGCGACGAGGCGATAGCCGTTTTGCGCCAGAAAGACTTCGATCGTAAGCAGGGCGGTTGTCAGGTTGTGGCTCAGGAAGAGCTCATCATGGGCCAGGCCAAAACCGTAGCAGGCGGCCAGGCTGGCGAGGTCGGCCGTGCGGCTTTCGCTTAGAACCTCGGTGCGCGCCATTAGCATCTTAAGCATGCTGAGTTCGCGCAGGCCCGCAGGCCCGCCGTACTCCGCGGCCAGTTCCGCTTGAATGGCCGGAATGATACCGTCTTTCAGCAGTACGAACGCCACGGCCTATCTGCTCAGCTCGTTGAGGACATTGCGGCGTTTGCGCATCAGCGCCCGCGCTGTTTGCATCTGTTCGGCAAATTGAGGATCCAGCGCCGACATGCGAAACCCTTCGGGCGTCTCGGTGATAAAAATACTGTCGCCCTTGTCCAGCTTCAGCCGGATCAGCAGTTCCCGTGGCAGTATAACGCCCAGTGAATTGCCAATCTTTGTAACCTTGAGTTCCATGCAAAACAACGCCTTCGTGACAATTATACTAACGTATTAACATCAATTTGCGCAGACGCCAAGAGCATGTTCCAACACATGTGGAACGCTAAGATTGGTGCATGGCCGTGGTGGCACCGCAAAGGTACCAAATCATGACTTAACACTTGGTTGACCACGTAGGTGAGGGCTATGCCCGCCTGGATAGGGTGACGTAATTTTCTTTCGGCTTCTCGACAAAGCCATTCGCATACACCTGTTCGATGAGGGCGCGGTGTGTCGGCAGTTCCTGGGTCGCCTGCTCACCGAAGCGTACGATACGGGCAAAGGTGGCGTCAGCCGCCACCTGGCGCGGGGTAAAGCCGCCGGCCTTGGCCGAGATATCGGTGCGGAAATTCATGCCGTACAGGATGTACTGATAATTGAAATAGGCGAAGGTATCGACGTCATCTAGAAAGTCGAACCGCGACGGTGGCCGGTACTTCCACATGGCCAGCAGTTCGTTCAGTTCGTCCGGAATGGTGCGGGCGTCGGCATTGTCGCGCCAGAAAGGCTCATGCCGTTTGGTCACGCAGTAGTGCAGCTTGAGGAAGTTGACCGTTTTCTCGTTGCGCAGGGTCATTAGCGTGTTGAAGCGCTTGGCCTGGGCATCGACCGGGCCGTCGTGCGGGAAAAATTCGGTCAGCATGCCGATGGCGACTTCGATCATCATGATGCCGGTGGCTTCCAGCGGCTCGAAGAAGCCGCCCGACAGGCCGACAGCGACGCAATTCTTGACCCACTGGGCTTCGCGGTAGCCGGTGTCGAACTTGATGACGCGCGTCGAATAGTCGGTGCCTTTCGGGCCGACATAACCGCGCAGGACGTCTTCGGCACGACTGTCGCTGGTGTGGGCGGAACTGTAGACATAGCCGACGCCGCGCCGGGTGTTGAGCCCGATGTCCCACGTCCAGCCGGCCTCGTGGCCGGTCGAGACGGTATAGCTTTCGATCGGCGCGTCCGGCGCGTCATAAGGCACCTGGCAGGCAATGGCGCTGTCGGTCAGCAACTGGTGCTTGACGGATTTATATGGCGATTTCAGTGCCTTGCCGATCAGTACCGCCGCGAAGCCGGTGCAGTCGATATAGAGGTCCGCGTCCAGCTCGCCATGGCTGTCGGTCATGATCGAGGCGATGGCGCCGTCGTCGCCCAGCTTCACATCGGTGATCCGACCCTGGAGGTGGGTGACGCCGAGGGAGACGGCGTGTTTTGCCAGCAGTTTGGCCAGCTTGGTGGCGTCGAAATGGTAGGCGTAATTGAGCGGTCCGGCATAGCCGCCCTGGTGGAAGCGCTTGGGCGCTTTTTGTGCCTCGGCCACGCGCTTCTGGAAGGTGACGGCCTCGGCGAACGGCACGCGCGTCCCCGCGTCCTTAAGCAGCCAGTAGGGCAGGAGACCGGCGCCGTCGACGAAGTAAGGGGGATCGAACGGGTGGAAATAATGGGCGTGCCGGCCATTTTCCGGTGTCAGCTCCCAGTCGGCGAAGCGGATGCCCTGTTTGAAGGTCGCGGTCGCTTCGCGCAGGAAGGTCGCTTCGTCGATGCCGAGCGTCTGAAGCGTCGTGCGGATGGTGGCGAAGCTGCCTTCACCAACGCCGATAATGCCGATGTCGGGACTTTCGATCAGGGTAATACGCGGACATGTCGCCGGGTCCTGGCCCAGGACCTTTGCGAGATAACAGGCTGTCAGCCAGCCAGCGGTGCCGCCGCCTGCGATGAGGACGCGGCGGGGCTGAGAGGGGTTATGCTGTTCCACGGGGTTCCCGGCCGCGAGAGATACGATGCCAGAGGTTAGCATGAATTGGTATTATATCAATAGTACCAATTTAAGCCTTCTTAGTGGAAGCCTTGTCCTTCTGGCGGTCGATAAAGCCGTTGCGATAGACCTGGTCGATCAGCTCGCGATGGGTGGGCAGGTCCTTGACGGCATGCTCGCCGAAGGTTCGGACCTTTTCGAAAATTCTCTGCGCGGCCTCGACATTGGGATAGGAGCCGCGCGCCGCTGTCAGGTCGGTATCGAAATCCATCCCGTAGAGGATGTACTGATAGCTGAAATAAGGGAAGGTCTCGACGTCGGTGAGGAAGTCGAAGCGCGACGGCGGACGATGCTTCCACATTTCGAGCATGTGGCGCAAGTCAGGGGGGATGGTCTCGTTCGCCGTATTGTCGCGCCAGAACGGTTCATCGCGCTGTGTCAGGCAGTAGTGCAGTTTCAGGAAGTTGACGATCTTCTCGCAGCGCTGGCGCATCAGCCGGTTGAACAGGTCGGCTGACGCATCAATGGGGCCGGCGTGCGGAAAGAATTCCGCGATCATGCCGGCGGCGACCTCAATCATGATGATGCCGGTGGCTTCCAGCGGCTCGAAGAAGCCCGCCGACAGGCCGACGGCGACGCAGTTCTTGACCCATTGGGTTTCGCGATAGCCGGGATCGAATTTGATGATGCGTGTGGTGACGTCCTTCGCCATCGGGCCGGAATAGGCGCGCACGACCTCTTCGGCGTGGTCGTCACTGGTATGATCGGAGCTGTAGACATAGCCGACGCCGCGCCGTTCGCTGAGGCCGATGTCCCAGGTCCAGCCGGCTTCGTGGGCGGTGGCGACCGTATAGGAATGGATCGGGCTTTTCGGGCCTTCGTACGGCACCTGGCAGGTTATGGCACGGTCGGTGAACAGATACTTTTGTACCGAGGTCTGGGCGACGCCCATCGCCTTACCGATCAAGAGCGCCGCAAAACCGGTACAGTCAATATAGAGGTCGGCTTCAAGCTCGCCGTGTTCAGGGGAGGTCACGCAAGCGATCGCGCCGTCTTTGTCGAGGGTTACATCGCCGATCGTGCCGCGCAGATGGCGCACCCCGAGCGCGATGCCGCGCTGTTCCAGCAGCCGGGCGAACTTCACGGCATCGAAGTGATAAGCGAAATTCAAGGGGCCGGAGAAGTTGCCTTCATAGGGCCGCTTCGGCGCCCTGTCGGCATCCGCGACCCTGGGCTGAAAGGTGACGGCTTCCGCGAACGGCGCACGGGTAGCCTTGTCCTGCAGCAGCCAGTAGGGCAGGAGGCCGGCGCCTTCGACCCAGTAGGGCGCGTCGAAGG
>CBFGPQ010000214.1:0-6240 GCA_965650705.1 uncultured Asticcacaulis sp.
TTATTTTGGTTCCGCCAGAAACCGGTTTGCGCACAGTATGCCTGAAACCCCGATCCTAGACACGCTGCATGGCAGCGAAGGATTCCATCCCGCCAAAATCCACGAGTTGAATGGCACGGAGCTGAAGGCGCTGGCCGAGGAAGTGCGCGCTGAAACGATCGACGTGGTCTCCAAGATCGGCGGTCACCTTGGTTCAGCGCTGGGCGTGGTCGAACTGACGGTCGCTCTGCATCATGTTTTTGATACCCCGAATGATATACTCATCTGGGACGTAGGCCACCAGACCTATCCGCACAAGATACTGACCGGCCGCCGTGACCGTATCCGCACCTTGCGCCAGGGCGGCGGGCTGTCGGGTTTCACCAAGCGTTCGGAGAGCGCCTATGACCCATTCGGCGCCGCCCATGCCGCGACGTCGATCTCGGCGGCGCTTGGCTTCTGCGCCGCGCGCGACCTGAAGGGCGGGACCAACAAGGTGGTGGCGGTCATCGGCGACGGCTCGATGTCGGCAGGCATGGCCTATGAAGCGATGAACAATGCCGCCGAAACGACCAAAAACCTGACGGTTATTCTCAACGACAACGACATGTCGATCGCGCCGCCGGTCGGCGGTATGAGTGCCTACCTGGCCAACCTGGTCTCGGGCGGCACCTATCAGTCGATCCGCCGCTTCGGCCGCCAGGTCGCAGAGCACCTGCCGCGCCCGCTGTACGAAATGGTGCGCAAGGGCGAGGAGTTTTCACGCACCTATGTGACCGGTGGCACCTTTTTCGAAGAACTGGGCTTCTACTATGTCGGACCAATCGATGGCCACAATATGGAGCACGTCCTGGCCGTCCTGAAGCGTGTACGCGGCATTAATGACAGGCCGGTCATGGTTCACGTTGTCACCCAAAAGGGCAAGGGCTATATCCACGCAGAAAGTGCGTCGGACAAGTATCATGGCGTCGCCAAGTTCGACGTCATTACCGGCGAGCAGTCCAAGCCGAAGTCGAACGCACCCAGCTATACAGAGGTCTTCGCGTCCGAACTGATCAAGCAGGCGCGGGTCGACCCCAAAGTCGTGGCGATCACCGCCGCCATGCCTTCGGGCACTGGGCTCGACCGCTTCGCCGAGGTTTTTCCCGACCGGACCTACGATGTCGGCATCGCCGAACAACACGCCGTCACATTCGCCGCCGGCCTGGCCGCCGATGGCATGAAGCCGTTCTGCGCGCTTTATTCGACCTTCCTGCAGCGCGGATACGATCAGGTGGCGCACGACGTTGCCTTGCAGAACCTGCCGGTGCGTTTCGCCATTGACCGGGCCGGCCTTGTCGGGGCCGATGGCGCAACGCATGCCGGTACCTTTGATATCGGCTATCTGGGCGCCCTGCCGAACATGATGATCATGGCGGCGGCGGACGAAGCCGAACTGGCGGCTATGATCGCCACGGCGCGCGACTATGACGCGGGCCCCTGCGCCTTCCGTTATCCACGGGGCGAAGGCGTCGGCGTGGAAATCCCGGCAATGGCGGAAGCGCTTCAGATCGGCAAGGGCCGAATTGTTCGCGAAGGCTCCAAGGTCGCTATTCTATCGCTGGGCACGCGCCTGACGGATGCGCTTAAGGCGGCGGACATGCTGGCGGCGCGCGGGCTATCTACGACGGTTGCCGATGCCCGCTTCGCCAAGCCGGTGGATCGCGACCTGGTGCTGCGCCTGGCGCGTGAACACGAATGTCTGATTACGGTCGAGGAGGGGGCCGAAGGCGGCTTCGGCGCCTTTGTGCTGCATCTGCTCGCCCGCGAAGGTGCGTTCGACGCGGGCCTCAAGATCCGCACCCTGACCCTCCCGGATGTCTTCCAGGACCAGGACAGTATGCCGGCCATGTATGCCCAGGCTGGGCTCGACGCCGCCGGTATAACGCTCACCGCGTTGCAGGCGCTGGGCCTGGAAGCCGAAGCCGTCAAGGCGATCAAGCGGTAAAAAAGCGCCTCCCCGAAGGAAGGCGCCATATATTTTTGTTGGCCGCGATATCTCGCCGAAAACCGCTTTGCACTTTTCGGTATATCGCTCGCTTAATAATTACCGATGATCAGGCCAGCAATCAGGCCGGTCGCGACCGCGGCGAGGACGTAGTTATTGTCGACGCGGCGCCACTCATAGCCACGCGGCGGGGCGTAGAGGTGACGATGGCGGCGATAGTCGACGTAATAGCCACGGTTCCAGTCGGAATAGGACACATAGCCACCCCGGCGCCAATCGGACCGATCGCGCCAGCCCCTGTGATATCCACGGTCATAGCTGCGGCGGTCGCGGCGATCCCAACGGTCGTGGCGATCACGGCGGTCCCAGCGATCTCCACGATCGCGGCGATCATGCCGGTCCCAACGGTCTCCACGGTCGTGGCGATCATAGCGATCGTGACGGTCGTAGCGGTCAAAAGCCAGGGCCGAGGCCGGTGCGCTCAGTGAACTGATGGCGACAACCAGGCCAAGGGCAGCGGCGCTAAAAATCTTCTTCATGGCGACACCCTAAAACGAGATGACTGAACAGGCCCATGTTTCAGATATTACACAATTGAACCTGAACCCAGCCTGAACGGGTTAGTCATCTGTTAAGGTGTTGGCGCAATGGCGAAAGATACGCCTTTCGATGAGACACCGAACCATCCGTCACGGGGGATGGCAAGCGCCAGAAGCTCACGCGCCACGGCGGGGGTCAGGCGGGCTTCGAGAGCGCCACGCACCATGATATAGGGGCGGACCGCGCCATCCGCGTCGGTCTCGAAGCGTAAGGGGTGGTCTGCGTCTGCCGTAACCATCTCGCCGACATGGGTATGAAAGGTGAGCGCCTCTGCCTCGACCGTCATGCTGATGGCCACGAAAGGCACATCATCGACCGTTATTCGGACCTTTTCGGCCGGTGTCACCAGGTAGTAGCTGCCGCCCTCGCACCGTAGGATACGAGAAAACAGCCGCACCATGGCCGGCCGTTCGATCGGCGTGCCATTGTAGAACCAGACGCCGTTCGACGCGATGCGCATGTCGATATCGCCGCAGAAGGCCGGATGCCACTGGTCGACAGGCAGGGCGTTGGCCGGGGCATCGCCGTTGGCGCTGTAAAAGTCGAGCAGGCCTTTCACGCTATGTCCTGCATGGAATCAGGCACCTTGGCGCCGTCTGGCTGGCCCGTTCGCAGAAGCTCCACCCAAAGGTGGGCAATGTCCTGAACGGCGGAGTAAGACGCATCGACGACGCCTGTCAGCAGGTCGAAACCGAGCGGCAGCGTGTCATAACGGCGATAGACGACATTTACGCGGGCGGCGAGCAGGCGTTTGACGAAGGCTTCAGTCTGCGCGGCCAGCGGATCGAGCCCTGCCGACACAGCCAGGGTGCGCGGCTGGCCGACAATGAGCTTTTCGAGTGCCGGCGAAACACGCGGATCCGTCAGGTCGGTATCGGCACCGGCGTAGTGTCCGATCAGCGTCTCGATATCGCCGCCGGTAATGGGCCATCCGGCCATATTCCCGCCCTTCAGGCGTGGGTCGCTTAGGTCAACAAGCGGTGTGATCAGCAATTGCGCGACGGGCAGGGACTTGAATTCGCGCTTCAGGTCGATGCACAGCCGGACAGCCAAATTGGCGCCTGTCAGAATGCCGCCGATAGCAGTCCTGCCTTCGCGGGCCCCCAGCCGCCCGGCGTTGGCCTGGGCCCACACAAGCGCATCACGGGCGTCTTCGAATGCCGTCGGGAAGCGATGAATCGGCGCCATGCGTAGGTTCGGGATGAAGACCGGGCAGCGTGCCTCATGGGCCAGCGCAGAGCAGAAGGCGCGCGACAGGCCGGGGCCGCCCAGGACGCCGCTGCCCTGGGGGAAAAAGACGAGCAGGGGCGCATCCGCAGAGACGGCTGCGGGGCGGATATGCAGGCCGCGCACGGTTTCGCTGGTGATCTCCTCGACCTTCACCCGGACCTGCGATGGCTGGCCCAGCAGCGCCACGGTTTCGGCCCATTCCTGGCGCGCCTGTTCCAGCGTCTTGCCGCGCATGGTGAGCAGCGTCACGTCCCCTTTGGCGAAATAGCCGCGCCACAGGAACTGGATTTGCGGATCGAGCGTCCGGCCGTCCTGGTAGACGACTCCTCCGCCAGCAAGGAAGCGCAGCATGGCCGGCGGCAGTGTCAGAACCGTTTTCAACAAACGCTGGCGCAGCAGGGAAGGACGCATGTCGGGCTCGTAAAGTCTGAATATTGGCGGCAGGATAGCACCTTCCGCCGTCTGACAAACACAGGATGTACGCAATTATTTCCCACGAGGTCAGGGTATGTGGGACATTTTCGCCATTTTCGCTGAAAATTTGCGCATCCTGACGGTGGCGATCAGGGAATGCGTTGACCGTTTTCAAAAGCACTGGCTTAATGATGCCACAATTCGTTACTCCGGCTGCCTGAGACAAAGGGGACAAGGGGATGGCGGAAACGCCCCTCAAAGGCTCCGACTGCTGCTACCGAGACCGCGATTGTTTTGCGGAAGGCGACTTCCGCGCCTCGATAACAGCTCGTTGCATAGGAGAGCGCACATGGCCGAAGGTACGGTCAAATGGTTCAACACCACCAAGGGCTACGGCTTCATCCAGCCTGCCGCGGGCGGCAGTGACGTTTTCGTCCATATCTCCGCCGTCCAGCGCGCTGGATTGCAAGGGTTAAGTGACGGTCAGAAGGTCTCTTACGAGCTGCAGACCGAGCGCGGTAAGACGGCTGCCGTCGACATCAAGGCACTCTGAGCCGCCGCAAATACTGATTTGAAAGCCGTCCGTCCTGCGCGGACGGCTTTTATGCTTTGGGCGTGCGGTCGAGGAGGGTCTCTATGTCCTGAGGGCTAAGGCCGTCGTTGCGGTAATCGCGCAGGGATTTCGAGCCCTTGCGCTTGGCCAGGCGGCGGCCTTCTTCGTCGAGCAGCAGGGCGTGGTGATGATAAGTGGGCGTCGGCAGGTCCAGCAAGGCTTGCAGCAGGACCTGGGTATGGGTGGCGTCGAACAGGTCGTGACCGCGGATGATATGGCTTATGCCCTGCCGCGCATCATCTACCACGACGGCCAGGTGGTAGGCAATCCCGATGTCCTTGCGGCCGAGAACGACGTCGCCACTGATCTCGGGACGGGCCTTGTGGTTACCGGGCGCGTGCCACGTTTCGGCAAAGCTCAGGTCATCGTAGCGACTGCCGAGATGCTTGCGCGCCGCCTCTAAAGACAGCCGCCAGGCGGTGTTCAGCCCCCCGGCGGCGGGCTCAGACAGTGTCGGTTCCTGCGGTGCGCTCAAGGCCGCTTCGACCTGCTCCCGGCGCGTACGGTGATCGGCGTAGACCACTCCCAGCGCAATCAGCCGGTCGAGGGCTTCCTTATAATCGGCGATGTGCTCGCTCTGGCGCAAGACGGGCTGCGGCCAACAGACCCCCAGCCAGGCCAGATCCTCGTAGATCGCGGCTTCGAACGAGGGGCGGCAGCGCGTGTGGTCGATATCCTCGATGCGCAGGATAAACTGTCCGCCCCGTTCTTGCGCCGCCGCGTAGGCCGTCAGCGCACTGAAGGCGTGGCCCAGATGCAGATAGCCGGTCGGAGAGGGCGCAAAGCGCGTTCGCCAGGTCATAAGGCTGCGATGTCATAAAAATTTCGATTTGCAAAGGCGGGAATCGGGTTCACAGTCCTCCTGTGGATAATATGCGTGCAGAAGGAGCCCGGTCTTCAAACACTGCCTACCAAACGTCCCGGTGAACATTGTGTGGAGGTGTCCATGCATGTTCTGAAAAGTCCGCCGCACGACTGGCGCGCCCTCGTGCTGAACGCCGATTTTCGGCCGCTGTCTTATTATCCTTTGTCGACCAAGCCTTGGCAGGATGTCGTCAAGGCAGTCTTCGAAAACCGGGTCGACGTAGTCTCGACCTACGACATCGAAATCCGCTCGCCGTCGTTGAAGATGCGTCTGCCCAGCGTCGTGTCGCTGAAAACCTACATTGACCAGAACCGTCCGCCGGCCTTTACCCGCTACAATGTCTTTCTGCGCGATGGCTTCCGCTGCCAATACTGTGGTTCGCCGCACGAGCTGACTTTCGACCATGTCGTGCCGGTCAGCCAGGGCGGCAAGTCGAGCTGGACCAACATCCTGACGGCGTGTGCGCCCTGCAACTTGCGCAAGGGGGGAAAAACACCCGTCCAGGCGCGCATGATGCCGACAAAAAATCCACACCGGCCGACAATGTTTCAT
>CBFGPQ010000215.1:0-6231 GCA_965650705.1 uncultured Asticcacaulis sp.
GTCTTGACGCGGCCGTCCATCATTTCGGGGAAGCCGGTGACGTCCGACACGTCCTTGACCGCGATGCCAGCCTTTTCGATGGCTGCCTTGGTGCCGCCGGTCGACAGCAGTTCCACGCCGGCCGCGGACAGGGCCCTGGCCGCGTCGATCAGGCCGGTCTTGTCGGACAGCGAGATCAGGGCGCGCTTGGGCTTTACGAGATCGGGTGCGGGCGGAAAATCGGGTGCGGCGGGCATGGAGCTTATCCGTGTGGGAGGAAATAATGCCGGGCCGTTTACACGAGGCGATCCCGTTTGCCTACCCATTGGCTGAGAAGAATGGCCCCCACCACCGCATCTAGGCAGCAAGCTGCCGTCGTGCGGTTCCCCTCCCCGTTCGCTTCGTTGCGTTGAAGCCATGAGTCGCTCTCGGGGAGGCATAAGGGAGAGGTGCTTGCCTTGTTATACCTCCCCATGAGCGCCTCCAACATGGCAGCAAAAAGATGTGAGTGGGGAGGGGAACCGCACAACTGAGCGATAGCGAAGGCGGTGCGGTGGTGGGGGTCGGTTAAATTCCGAAAACGAAGAAAAACCCCGCCCCCGGGAGGCGGGGCGGGGCTCTTCACGACCGGCGGTAAGGCGTGCGCTCCTTACCAGCGGCGATCGTCGTAGCGATCATGGCGATCGTTGTAGCCGTAGTCGCGGTATTGCTTGTAGCCGCGGCGTTCGTAACGGGCTTCTTCCTGCTGGTTTTGGATCTTCTTGCAGGTCGACTTGCCCTGGTCCTTGCCGATCTTCGAACCCAGGACGTAGCCGACACCGGCGCCGGCAACCGCGCCCAGGCCCTTTTCGTTCTTGGAAATCTGCGTACCCAAGAGACCGCCGGCGATAGCGCCGATGATCGCGCCCTTGTTCTTGGCGTCCTGCTTGGTGACCGCGCAGGCTTCGGTCTTGGTGTACGGACGGGCCGAAGCCATGGTCGGGGCCATAGCGGAACCCAGGATCAGGCCGGTGGTGACAACAGCGGCCATAGTGGTCTTGATAATCTTGGTCATAGTCTTGGTCCTTCGTGTCTGCCTTGGGGTTATTCCCTCTCGGCTTGATGAGGACCAATATAGGGGAGCGAACCTGAACGGGATTTGAGCGCCACATTCATCTTCGTTCAGACTGCATTTTTTTCGAAAAAAAATCGCGGGCACGAAAAAGGCCACCCGAAGATGGCCTTTGACGTCTTTAAATTCAAGAGTTTAGCTAGATCAGCTATAGACGTAGCGGTAGACCGTCTTGACCTTACGGCCCTTGGAATCGCGCGACCAGACGACCTCCTCGCGGTGGGCGTTGCGCTTGGTGCAAGCCTTCTTGCCGCTGTCGTGACCCATCTTGGAGCCAATGGCGCCGCCAACGACCGCGCCGCCCAGTGCGCCCAAGCCACGTTCATTCTTGGAAATCTGGCTGCCGATGACCGCACCGGTAACCGCGCCGATGACGGTGCCGGTTTTTTCGCGCTTCTTCTGCTCGTATTTGCAGACATAGCGCGTATAGGCTTCGGCGGTTGTAGGCATTACGACCGAACCCGCGACAAGGCTGCCGGCAACGGCCGCGGCGACTGTGCCATTAAGAAATCTGGACATTGTTGTTCTCCTTTCGAGCATTACCGGCTTCCGATGAAGCGGGACAACACTCTAGGCTTGTCTTGTCGCATCATTGCGGCAAACCGGTGTCCATTTCGCCAGGACATGCTATCGGATCGACGCTAGACTCCCGGCCATAAAATTTCAGTGAGATAGCAACACCTCACGCCTCAGCGGGCGATAACTTCCAGCGCACGCGCGTTGGCGCGTCGAGCCGGCCCACACCCTTGAGGGACACCAGCAAGGTCTTGCGCAGTACATCGTGCTCGAACACGTGGCTATCCTCGATGACAACGTCCTTGGCGTCGTGGCGCAGCCACCAGCCGCGCCCGCCGGGCCCGCGCAGCAGCACGCTCTTCTTGTCGCGCGCCATCGACGCCTGGACTTCAGGGTGTAGCAGGAAATGGATGGCGAATGGCGCGGCCATCGGCACGTCCTGCTTGGTATCCAGCGGCGTCAGCCGGTCTTCGCCGCGCAGTTCGTCGCGCTGGGCGTCTATATAGAGCCGGCGTTCGTGCTTCAGACCGAACTTCGCTTTCCAGCCATCGTGCTCCATTTCGAGCAGGCTGCCGGCCTCCTCGGCCTCGACGCGGCGCGAGCGGATCTTGTAGCGCGGTCCTTGCAGGCAGAAATTCAGCAATTCGCCGAAGCGGCCGGTGATCGGCGTCAGAATGCCGGCGTTGCCCAGTGCCAGAGTATTGCCGGCCGGCACGATGCGAAAGCCCTGGCGGTCGGTCTGCTTGGGTGACCAGCCGGGCAGGACCATCAGCTTGTCGCGGCCACCCGACACTTCGAACGCCATGGGGTGGTCGCAGGCCGCATAGCCATAGCCGTCGGCCCTGGGCTCACCCGCGTCGGCGATGACGACCAGGCTGCGGCCGGTCAGGCGATGAAAGCGGCCGTCATCGAGCTGTAAAGGCGTTTCCGTCGCGGCCGGACGGACGTCATTGCGCACCAGGGCCGGCAGGACTTCTTCAGGATAGAGGGATTCCGCGCCCTGGAAGGCGCACAGGCTGCCGTCGGGATGCGACACGGCGCGGACAAAGCGACTTAATTGATCGACATGAGTGTCAAGCGTTTCCGGCGTCGCCAGACCGCGCTGGTTCATTGCGTCTTCGATCAGAAGCAGGTCGTAGAGCAGGTTCAGCCCTTGCTGCGGGCTGCGCGAGACATGGCTGCCGTCGTTCAGCACCAGGCGCTTTAGCGCCTTGGGCAGCAGTTTCTGGCCGCGCTTGAGGAAGCTATAGCCGGGCTTGCCGGACAATACGCAGCCAAGAATGATCAGGGCGACGGCCTTGTCGCCCTGCCAGGCCGGATTGTTGTTGAGCCGCGACAAGTGGCGGCCCTGCTCGCTCAGGCACTGGGCGATTTCACCGGTATATTGCGGCGAAACCTGCACCAGGCGTTTGGCGAAGATGGCGATATTGATCATTCGCCGGGGGAGAATTTCCTCGCTCCAGGAAAACGGCGTCCAGCGGCAGAAGGTCTTATGCCAAAGCGAAAAGAGGCGACCGGCCTCCCTGGCACCGTCGTCGCCCTGGCTCATCAGTGCAGGCAGCCAGTTAAAGCGGTGGAGTTCGACGGCGAAGGCGCGCGACGGCGATGGCCGGTTCCACGGATCGCCACTACCCTGAACGCTCATGCGGGCGCCCGCCAGGGTAAAGCGCCCGGCGAGGATCGCCTTGCCAAGCTGGCTGTTGACCGGGCGGACGTCGTGGGGCGTGGTGATAAAGCCTTCGGGCAGGCTGCCTTTCAGGGTCAGCCGGTAGCCTGGCATGCCGAACAGTTCCGCACCGGTCTGGTTCTTCACCCAGGCAAGGATGACCTGCGCCCAGGGAGTCTGGACGGCATTCAGTTCCGGAATCGCGGTGGACTCGTAAGCCTGCATGGCGCGGTTAGTCCCTCAGTGGTCGCATGCTTGGCACGAAAAGCCGGTTCCCACTTTTTCGCAACATGCTCAGAGACCTTTCAGGGCCTTGATATTGTCCGCATAGGCGGATTCGCCGCCTTTGAACACAGCCGTTCCGGCGACCAGCGCCGTTGCGCCGGCAGACACGCAGGCCGCCGCATTGTTGGCCGTGACGCCGCCGTCGACCTGGAGCAGGGCGGGGCTCCCGGCATCATCGAGCTTTTTGCGCACAACGGAAATCTTGCGCAGCTGCGTCTCGATGAAGCTCTGGCCGCCGAAACCGGGATTAACGCTCATGATCAGCACCAGGTCGATATCGTCGATCACCCAGTCTAGGATTTCGACCGGCGTGGCAGGATTGAGCACGACGCCGGCCTTGGCGCCCAGCTGGCGGATATATTTCAACGACCGGTGCAGGTGCGGGCCGGCTTCGGGGTGCAGGCTGATATAGTCGGCGCCGGCGTTGCGGAAGGCCTCGAGAAAAGGATCGACCGGCGAGATCATCAGGTGGACGTCGAACGGCAGATGGGTGTGCGGCCGCAAAGCCTTCACCACGTCGGGTCCAATCGTCAGATTAGGGACGAAATGGCCGTCCATGACATCGATATGGACAAAGTCGGCGCCAGCCGCCGTGATCGCCTTTACCTCATCGCCCAGACGGGCAAAGTCGGAAGCCAGAATCGAAGGGCAGATAAGGGGCTGGGTGGCGCTCATTTGTGTCCGGCGGTGTACTTATAAGTCGTATGAGGGGTCATCTTTAAGCGCGCTTGCGCCGTCGCCGTCAACCGTTTTGGCGATCACGAATTGCGTTTGAGGCGCGCGACGAAAAAGCCGTCCTGACCGCCCGAGCGCTGATGCGGCAGCAGGCGCAGCCAGCCCTCCTTGGCCACCGACTCTGGCGGCAATCCGGCCGCGGCGGCAGTGTCGGGATCGACGGGCAGAAGAGCAAAGTCTTTATGGCGGCGCAGGAAGGCCAATACTTGCGTTTCACCTTCCTCGCGTTCCAGGGAACAGGTGCAGTAGATCATCTCACCGCCCGGGGCGACCTTGGCCGCACCCGAATCCAGCAGGCGGTGCTGAACGTCGGCCAGCTTGGCGATGTCAGCCGGGCGCGTCGCCCACAGCACATCGGGCTGACGGCGATAGGTGCCGGTGGCGCTGCAAGGCGCATCGAGCAGCACGACATCGAACTGGCGCTTGTCCTCAAAACCCTCGGCGTCGGCCATATGCAGTTCGGCCGTGTAGCCGGTGCGGGTGAGATTCTCCTCGACGCGCTTAAGGCGGTTCTTGGACCGGTCGAGCGCCACGACAGTCGCGCCCTTGGCCAGAAGCTGCATGGTCTTGCCGCCGGGCGCGGCGCACAGGTCGATGGCCGTCTTGCCGCTTAGGTCGCCGAGCAGGGATACGGGCGTGGCCGAGGCCGCGTCCTGCACCCACCAGACGCCGTCTGCATAACCGGCCCACTCACGGATATCGCCGCGCAGCCCGCTGCGGATCGACAGGCCGCCCAAGGGCTGGCCTTCGAGGGCTTCGGATAGGCGGTCGCGGTCGGCGGCCGCCTTAAAGGTGATGTCGGTCGCTGGTTCTTCGGTGAGAACCAAGGCCATGGCCTCCGCATTCTCCTGCCCAAAGTTCATCTTCCAGCGCTGGAACAGCCAGTCCGGCACCAGGCGTCCGGGGCTCGGCGCCTTCAGGCCGCCTTCTCGGATGATGGTGCGCAGGATGGCGTTGATCAGGCCCTTGAACGGACGGGTATGGCTTTCGCGCTCGGCCAGCTTGACCGTTGTCGAGACGGCGGCAAAGCCCGGCACATTCATAAAGCCGATCTGGACCAGGCCGATGCGCAGCAGGGCGCAGACCGCATCCGACGGCGTCTTCTTGGTCATCTTTTCGATGACTTCGTTGAGCTGGCCTAAACGGCGCAGGACCAGCATGGCCAAGGCGCGGGCAAAGCTGCGCTCAGACTCGCTTAAAGAGGTGAAGGATGTGCGGGTGAGCGCTTCGTCGAAGCCCGAGCGCTTGGTTAGTGCTGCGTCGATCAGCTCCATGGCCGCGATACGCGCCGGCATGCCGATATCGCCGTCGTCCTCGACGAAGATCTTGGGTTCGGGTTTGAACTGTGGCTTTGGCTTCGGCGCTGGGCGGACCTTGGGCGGCTTATAACCGGAGCGGGAGGACGGTTTGCGGGTGCGGGGCGGTTGGGTCATAAGGTGCTGTGCTCTATGTGTTGTCCCCCGTTTAAGGGGTAAGCGCAGCGGAAATATAGCTTTCGCCAGCGCAGGGACCGCCGGAGGCGGTGGGAGGGGGAAACTATCGAGGGTCTTTACCCCCCTCCCGTCATTTCGCAAGCGAAATGCCAATTATTCCGTCGCTGGGACGCTCGTAAATCCCTTTTGCTGCGGGCGGCGGCGCAGGTCGGTCGCCAGTTTCATCAAAGCCTCGATCCGGTTGCCCGTATTCGGGTGGGTCGAGAACAGGTTATCCATGTTGCGGCCGTTCAGGGGATTGATGATGAACATGTGCGCGGAAGCCGGATTGCGTTCAGCGCCATGATTATAGGTGCCGCGCGCGTAAGTCTCGATCTTGTGCAGGGCGCGCGCCAAAGCTTCCGGGTCGCCGGCGATCTCACCGCCGACACGGTCGGCTTCGTACTCGCGCGTCCGCGAGATGGCCATCTGGACCAGCATGGCGGCGATCGGCGCCAGGATCATCA
>CBFGPQ010000216.1:0-6214 GCA_965650705.1 uncultured Asticcacaulis sp.
CGCTGATCAAGCACGAACAGATCGTCACCACCCTGCCGAAGGCCAAGGAACTGCGTCCCTTCGTCGAGAAGCTGGTCACGCTGGCCAAGTCGGGCACGCTGCACGACCGCCGTATCGCCATTTCGCGCGTTCGTGACGTGCCGCAGGTCGCCAAGCTGTTCGACGTCTTGGCCAAGCGCTACGCCGACCGCAACGGCGGCTATATCCGTATCCTGAAGGCTGGCTACCGTCACGGCGACAACGCCCCGATGGCCGTCATCGAGTTCGTTGACCGCGACGAAAGCGCCAAGGGCCAGGATTCGGGCCCGGTCTTTGCCGCGGCCGCTGAAGAAGAATAAGGATCGTCCGATCCGTTCAGAAGCCCCCGGTATCTCCGGGGGCTTTTTTGCGTCCGGAACCGAAGCATTAAGACTCTGGTTATCTCAGTTAACAAGCCTGTGATGATATGTCATGAGCTGTTATTTCGCTTATGCGGAAAAGCAAGCTAGCCTCAGTTTACGGGGGCTTGTTTCGAGCAGCAGCGCCCGCCCAACTTATCCATCACGTCTATCTCAAAAACAGGAGGGCAAATATGTTGACTGACGACTACGTAATGAGCCGTGTGGCCGACCCCGCCGAAACGGTGCTTGCATCGGGCGATTTCGCATTGAGTGACGACATGACGCTTGAAGCCGCGGTGCTGGAGGAGGCGTCCGTCTTCTCCGAACCGGTTCTCGACCGCATCCGGACCAGTGACTGACCCGGACGCTTAGATTAAGCCTCTCATAAGCACGGAAGCCGCCGGTTCAGCCCGGCGGCTTCTTTTTTGGTTTCTGTCGTAATAAATTCACCTAGGCGTGCTTGACGCAACCGATACGGCGTGGACAGTCCATGCCGTGGTATTTTTGGGGTGTGTCATGCCGATCAAACGTCTCTTCGCCGTTCTCATCGTGGCGCTTGGACTGTCGGGTTGCGCGTCCATGCCTGTCCAAGAGGCTGCCAAGCCACCCCTCCTAATCCTGGTGTCGATCGATGGCTTCCGCGCCGACTACCTGCAACGTGGCGAGACGCCGAACCTGAAGATGCTGGCCGATGGTGGTGCGACCGGCGGCATGCGGCCGTCATTCCCCAGCCTGACCTTTCCCAACCACTACACTCTGGTGACGGGACAGAGGCCGGACCGCAACGGCATCGTCGCCAACACGATGCGCGACGATCGCAAGCCGGGCGTGACCTTCAAGATGTCAAATTCTGACGCCGTCCAAGACGAATTCTGGTGGGATGGCGCGAAGCCGGTGTGGACCAGCGCTGAAGAGCAGGGTGTCAAGGCCGCCGCCCTCTTCTGGCCGGGCTCGGAAGCGGCGCACAAGGGCGTACGCCCCACCTACTGGTTGCCCTACCAAGAGGACATGCCGCATGCCGAGCGTATTGCGCAGGTCATGCGTTGGATTGACCTGCCCGAGGCTGAGCGGCCGGGCCTTATCACCATGTACTTCTCCGACGTCGACCACGCCGGCCACGACCATGGCCCGGAAAGTCCCGAAGTGGACGCGGCAATCGCCAAGGTCGATGCGGCGATTGGTGACCTGTTGGGCGGCCTGAAGGCCCGCGGCCTGGACGGAAAGGTCAACATCGTTATCGTATCGGACCATGGAATGGCCAAGCACAAGCCGGAAAAGTTCGTCCGCCTGGCGGATATGGTGCCGACCGATAGCGCCGATATCCTGGGCGGGCAGGTCGCGGGCTTCAACCCGAAGCCCGGCCATGAGGCCGAGGTGGCGAAAATCCTGCTGACGCCGCGCCCGAATATGCAGTGCTGGCCGAAGGACAAGATCCCGGCGCGTTTCCATTACGGCAAGCATCGCCGCGTACCCAAGATCATCTGCTTGGCCGATGTTGGCGGCTATCTGGTCGCGCCTTCGAACGATGGCTGGATGCCCAAGCCCGAAGGCGGCAGCCACGGCTACGATCCGGCGGTGATTGAGATGCGCGCCATCTTCATCGCCAACGGTCCGGATATTCGCCGGGGCGTCACACTGCCGGTTTTTGACAATGTCGACGTCTATTCGCTGGAGACACGCCTCCTGCGCCTGAAGCCCGAACGCGGCGACGGTTCCCTGACCAGCCTGAAGCCGGCGCTGAAATAACGCAGGTAGCCGATAGGGACGGCTTGGGTTATGGAGGGACAAACAGGGGAAACGCATGTCCAGCCCACCGCCGCCTCGTAAAGCTGCCGCCGCCTTCGTCCTGGTGACGGTCTTCCTCGACATGTTGTCGATCGGCATCATTATTCCGGTCCTGCCGCAGCTGATCAAGGGGTTCCTGGGCGGCTCGGTGTCCGAGGCCGCCGTATGGACAGGCATCTTCGGCGCGGCCTGGGGGCTGGCGCAGTTCATCTTCTCTCCAGTGCAGGGCGCCCTGTCCGACAGTATCGGCCGCCGGCCGGTCATCCTGGCGTCGAATTTCGGCACCGGCATGGACTACCTGCTGATGGCCCTGGCCCCCAACCTGTGGTGGCTGCTGGCCGGGCGCATCGTCAGCGGCATTACGGCCGCCAGCATTTCAACGGCCTACGCCTATATGAGCGACGTGACCGCGCCAGAAGGGCGCGCCAAGGTCTTCGGTATGATGGGGGCGGCGTTCGGTATCGGCTTCGTCGTCGGACCAGCGCTCGGCGGGCCGCTGGGCAGCATCAATCCGCATCTGCCCTTCTTCGTGGCTGCGGGCCTAAGCCTTCTGAACTTCCTCTATGGGTTCTTCGTCCTGCCGGAATCGCTGCCGAAGGACAAGCGCAAGCGCTTTGAGCCGCACGCCGCCAACCCTATCGGCGCCATCCGCTTCCTGGCACGCTCGGGACAGACCTTGCGACTGGCGACGATGAACCTCTTGATGATGTTCGCCCACAGCGTCTTTCCGACCACCTTCGTGCTCTTCGCCGGCTACCGCTTCGGCTGGGGACCGGCCGAGGTCGGCTACTGCCTGGCGGGCGTCGGTGTGCTGTCGGCCATCGTCCAGGCCGGCCTGACGGGCGTGATCGTCAAGGCGATTGGAGAGGTACGCACCATGTATCTGGGCATTTGCTGCGGCATCGTCTCGTTCACAGGCTATGCGCTGGCCCCGGACTGGCCGGTCTTTGTCGCCTTCATGCCGGTCGGCGCCATGTGGGGATTGACCACGCCTAATATCCAGGCGCTGCTGAGCGGCTGGGTGGCGCCGCAGGAGCAGGGGACCTTGCAGGGGGCCAATATGAGCCTGTCGGCCATGGCGACCATCTTTGCACCCCTGGCCTTCGGTAGCCTGCTGTCCTATGTGACGCATCCTGCCGTGCCCAGTATGTTCAGCGGCGCGTCCTTCCTGCTGGCCGCCGGCTTTGTGCTGCTGGGACTGCTCCTGGCTCTGGGGGTGCGTCCGGCACCGAAGAAAGCGGTCGAGATGGCACCAGAATAGGGCGGTCAGGTCAGCATGGCCTGCGCCAGGCCAGTGCCCGATCGGTGCAGGGCGTCCGCCATGGCGGTGTGAGACAAGGGCACGCGCCCCAGTATCCAGGGGACCACCAGTGCGAACTCGGCGGCAGCGATTTGCGTCGCCAGCAGGTTCATGGGGACGACCGGGACGCGGGCATCTTCGGCCAACTGGACCAGCCGGCTCTCGACCTGTTGGGTCAGGACCGTCAGAAGGACATCGCGCGCCGGCGCATAGAACAGCACCCGCGCCAGAGCCTGCTTTTCGCGCAGATGCTGGAGCCACCAGCCAAGGTGCGCCGGGACGTCGCGGGACCCGATAACCGAAGCCAGTGCCCACATGGGGCGCTCCATGCTGTCGCGGAGCAGATCCGTCCTGGTGCGGAAATGCTCATATAGCGTCGAGCGGCCGATATTGGCGCGGGCGGCGACGCCAGCCATGGTCACGGCCGGATAGTTCCTTTCAAACAGCAGTTCGGCAAATGCTGTGCGAATGGCCTGGCGTGTCCGGGCCTGACGGCGGTCGAGTGTCTCAGTGGCGGACATTTTGTGCTCAATGTCTGTTAATGGACAAAGACCATGGCCTATCTATCGGCGGCGCGCATCTCTTTTGCTAAGGTGCCCGAAATCTGACCCCGAAAGACAACTTCAATGCCTGCCATCCTTGACCAGCGTCCGTTCCTCGCCACCAGGAATTTTCGTCGCTCGATCGACTTCTACACGCGGTTGGGCTGGGTGGCGATCTATCAGGACGCCGACCTGGCGCTGATGGAACAGGGGGCGTCGCGGTTCTTGCTGCAGAACGCGTTTGTCGAGCAGTGGGCACACAACACTATGCTGCATCTGGTCGTCGATGATGCCCAAGCCTGGTACGAGACGGCGAAGCGCGTCAAGGCAGAGGGCGGCTTCGATGAGGTGACCGTCCATCCACCGCGCCGCGAAGCCTATGGCGCGCTGGCGACCCACGTGCTGGACCCGGCCGGCATCCTGCTCTTCTTCGCGCAGTTCGACGCGAAGCCCGCTTGAGCAAAAGAGCGGGTTTAAGCCGTTCTCCAGCCTTGATACCGCCGCAATAGTCTCTAAATCTTGCGTCGGACTTGCCTTTTGCTTTTGCCTGGAACGGACTGATGACGCCTCGCGCCCTTACGAAATCTCTTCTGACCGGTTTTTCGATGATCGCCATGTTGGCGGCGTGCGGGCCGGGGCAAACGCAGGATACGCAGAAATATTCGGGCTCGGGCTTCAACCAGGAAACAGCGCCGACCCAGCCGCGCCGCGTGCCCAGTTCGCAGCAGGAGGTCAAGGCCTCCTTCGGTCCGGTCGTGCGGACCGTCGCACCCGCTGTCGTCAACGTCTATGCCGAAAGCGTTTCGCGCCAGCGTGTCGATCCGTTCTGGGAGATGTTCGGCGCCGTGCCGCGCGCCCGCACCGAAAAGTCGCTGGGCTCGGGCGTCATCGTTCGCAAGGACGGCATCATCGTCACCAATAACCATGTGGTCGAAGGGGCAACGTCCCTGATGGTGGTCTTAAGCGACCGCCGCGAATATCCCGCCAAGCTGCTGCTGGCCGATCCGCGCACCGACCTGGCTGTCCTCAAGCTCGAGGCCGGGACGAATGAGACCTTCGCGACGCTGGAAATGGACGACGATCGCGACCAGCAGGTCGGCGACCTGGTCCTGGCCATCGGCAACCCGTTCGGTGTCGGTCAGACGGTGACCAGCGGCATCATCTCGGCGCTTGACCGTACTCAGGTCGGGTCGGGCGAGGGCGCCTATATCCAGACCGACGCGGCGATCAATCCCGGCAATTCAGGCGGCGCCTTGGTCGACATGAACGGCCGGCTAATCGGCATCAACTCGTTCATCCTCTCGCGCTCAGGCGGTTCGGCCGGGGTCGGCTTCGCTATTCCGTCGGCCCAGGTGTCGCGCGTCGTTGCCTCGGCCGTCGGCGGCCAGACCCAGGTCCAGCGCGCCTGGCTGGGCGCCAAGGGCAATGCGGTGACCGGCGATATCGCTCGCAGCCTCGGCCTGACCCGCCCCGAAGGTGTGCTGGTGTCCAACGTCTATCGCGGCAGCGCCGCCGACGCGGCCGGCCTTAAAGCCGGTGATATTATCCTCAATGTCGACGGCCAGCCGGTCAATGACGAGTCGGGCCTGCGCTATCGCATCAGCCTGGTGCCGCTTGGCCAGACCGTGCCGCTCACCGTCCTGCGCAACAACCGCCCCGCTGACCTGAGGATCAAGGCGGCGGCCCCGCCGGCCAATCCGCCGCGCGACGAGCGCCTCTTGAAGGGGGAGAACCCGTTCTCCGGCGCCAAGGTCGTCAACCTGTCGCCGGCGGTCGCCGACGAACTGGGCGTCGATCCGTTCGACGCACCCAAGGGCGTGCTGGTGTTCTCGCTCGAAGGGACACGGACCTATGCGGCCAGCGTCGGCCTGCGTCCGGGCGATATCATCCGGGCCGTCAATGGCGTGAATATCGAAACAACCAGTCAACTGGATAGCGTGCTGAAGGCCGGGGCGCGCGGCTGGCGTATTACCATCATCCGTAACGGGCAGCAGATTACAGCGCAGTTCAGATAAGGCGCTGCAAAGGTATTTCAGTTCCTGCGCCGCTGACACAGGCAGCGGCGCTTTCTTGTTCGCCGTTAACGCTGTCTCTTAGCCCCGACTTAAACCGCCAGGGGTACGATTAGCTGTGCCGGAGCATGATCCGGCGTAGCTAGAGCGGGATGACGTTTAATTGAATCGGGATGGATTCCCTAACATTGCGAA
>CBFGPQ010000217.1:0-6162 GCA_965650705.1 uncultured Asticcacaulis sp.
AACGGCCGCCATTGGTCTGATCCAGCACGAACCAGTCGCCGGTCGCGACATTGTGGCCGTCCATCAAGGTCAGATTCAGCGTCGGATCGGTGCCGCGGATCGAGATGCGTTCGTTTTCACCGAAACCGCCGGCATTGGCCGAACCGGTGACGACGTTGACGCCGGTGGCGCGGGCGAGGCTGTCGGCGACGTTCTTGTCCGGGAACTTGCCGATGTCTTCGGCCGTGATGATTTCAGACACACGGTCCGAGGCGCGCTTCTGCTTCAACGCGCTTTGCAGCGACTTGCGGATGCCGGTGACGACGACGGTGTCGGCGTCGGAGGCCGCGGCGTCCTGAGCCTGGGCCACGGACACGCCGGCGCCCATTGACAGACCCAGCGCGAGCGATGCCACGGCGCTTGTCATAAGGATATGACGCTTAAACTTCATGTGATGCTTTCCCTAATTGTGCTCGCCTGCGGCAGGCCAGCCCAAACCCGATTTTGTTTGCCGCAACTTACTCTGATCGACAGGCACCAGAGAGAACCACAACAGTACCACATGGAACCATTAGCGTACCTATCTTGGGACCTGACGCTAACTTTGGTTTTAAAAAAGTGTCAACTTTAATTTTTCGCGGCAGTACAAAAGTTCCAAATCCCAAAAGCCTTGTGATAATAATGTCGCGAAAATGGCTTTAAGTGCCCATTAATTTAAGGAAACAACATTAATTTGGCGGATCAGAACGGCTAGTGGTAGATTTTGCATTCCGTCGATTGCAATTTGGATTTAAATAAGCCATACCACTTATGTGAATTGGTACTATAACGGGGGAGGACCCACACTCATGTCAGCGACACCGCCCACAACCGCATCCGGCGCAGCGCCGCAAAAGACGCCCTGGGGCGCCGTGCTGCTGTTTTGCCTGCTGTTCTTTATCTTCGGCTTCGTGACATGGCTGAATGGCCCGCTGATTACCTTCGCGCAGGTCGCCTTCAATGTCAGCGACAGCGTGGCGCTGCTGGTCCCATCGGTCTTTTACCTGTCCTATTTCTTTCTTTCGATCCCGGCGGCGATCCTGCTCAAGAAGATTGGCATGAAACGCGGCATGGCGGCTGGCCTGGTGGTCATGGCCGTGGGCGCCGCCTGTTTCGCGCAGTTCGCGGCGGGACGGCATTTCGCCGGTACCCTGACCAGCCTGTTCATCATCGGTGGCGGCCTTTCGATCCTTCAGACGGCATCCAATCCCTATATCTCGGTCCTTGGCCCCATCGACAGCGCCGCCCAGCGCATCGCCGTGCTTGGGCTGTTCAACAAAGGCGCGGGCTTCCTGGCGCCGATTATTGTCGGCACGATGATTCTGCACGGCATCGGTGACCTGGCCGCCCAGGTCGAAGCCGCGGCCAATGATCCGGCGGCGCGCGACGCCATCCTCAACGCCTTCGCTGCCCGCATCCATATGCCTTACCTGGCCGTCGCGGGCTTCCTGATGGCGCTCGCGGTCTTTGTGTGGTTCTCGCCCCTGCCGGCGCTGGGCGATGATGCCAACCCCGATTCGGGCAAGGGCTCGACCTTCGCCTACCTTCAGATGTTGTTCGGCTTCCTGGCCATCTTCTGCTATGTCGGCGCCGAAGTCATGGCGGGCGACGCCATCACCACCTACGGCAACAGCTTCGGCCTGCCGCTGGACGTCACCAAATACTTCACCTCGGCGACCCTGGTGGCGATGATCATCGGCTACATCGTCGGCCTGATTACCATTCCACGCTTCATCAGCCAGGAAAAATACCTGACCTGGTCGGCCATCCTCGGCATCGTACTCACCATCGGCGCCTTTCTGACCAAGGGCTATGTCAGCGTCGGCTTCGTCGCCGCGCTCGGATTTGCCAACGCCATGATGTGGCCGGCCATCTTCCCGCTGGGCATCAAGGGCCTCGGCAAGCTGACCGAACTGGGGTCGGCCTTCCTGGTCATGGGCATCGCAGGCGGCGGCGTCATCACGGCGCTCTACGGCTTCCTGAAGCAGCACTATGACTTCCAGCTCGTCTTCATGGCGCTGATGGTGCCCTGCTACGCCTACATCCTGTTCTTCGGCCTGTTCGCCGGTTCACAGGGCAAGAAAGCCTAAGGTTCGTTCATGTCTGTCGTTTCAAATACCCCCAAGCCCTTGCTCTTTGCCGGCGTTGACGGCGGCGGCACCCATTGCCGCGTCCGCCTGCGTGACGCCGCCGGACGCCTGCTGGGTCAGGCCGAAGGCGGACCGGGCAATATCCGGCTAGGCCTGAACCTGGTGTGGACCAATATACTGGCCGCGCTCGACCAGGCCCTGTCCCAGGCCGACCAGCCGTCGGTGTCCTGGGACAGAATCAGCATCGGCCTGGGACTTGCGGGGATCGCCGACGCGTCCGACGTCGAAAAGACCATCAAGGCGGGGCCACGCTTCGCCCGCATCGACGCCGCGACCGATGCCCATACGGCATGCCTCGGGGCGTTCTCGGGACGCGACGGTGGCCTTCTGATCGCCGGCACGGGATCGGCCGCTTACGCCTGGGTCGGAGGACGCGGTCATCCGGTCGGTGGCTGGGGGTTCGAAGTCTGTGACGACGGCTCGGCCGCATCACTGGGCCGCGAAGCCATCCGCGCCGCGCTGCGCGGATGGGACGGTCTGGCGCCTGCCACCAACTTCACCCGCGCCGTCATTGCCCATTTCGGTGGACACCCGGCAGATATCGTCCATTGGGTCACGACCGCCAAGCCGCGTGACTTCGGCCAGCTCGCGCCGCTGACCATGCTGCACGCCGATGAAGGCGATTCGGTCGCCGTCGCCCTGGTCGAACAGTCGTCGCAGGACCTTGGCCGCTATATCCACCGCCTCAACGAGCTCGGCTGCGCCAAGGTTTGCCTGGTCGGCGGCATGGCCAAGCCAATGGCACCATGGCTGGCGCCGTGGACCGCGTCCATCCTGGCTGAACCGGAACTGGATGCGCTGGATGGCGCCATCCTGATGGCGCACGGCCACGAGAATGGCATCGGCAACGGCCTGACCGCCCTTCCGGTGGAGGTCTAGGCCGTGGATTCCGCCCACCCCGTAATGCCGCACATTCTCTTTGAACTGGTTGCCGACACGGCGGCCGGCATACGTGCGGGCGTATCGGGCGGCGTGGACCGGATCGAACTGTGTTCCGCCCTGGCGATTGGTGGCGTTACGCCCTCCGTCGGACTGATGCAGCTGGCGGCCGGATGCGGCGTTTCCACGCGCGTCATGATCCGGCCACGCGGTGGCGATTTCACCTACAACAGCGACGAAGTCGACGCCATGCGCGCCGATATCGACACGGTGCGCGAACTGGGACTGGCCGGAGTCGTCTTCGGCGCCAACCACACCTCGGGAGCGCTCGACGAAACGACTTTGCGCGTGCTGTGCGACCACTCCTCCGGCCTCGAGAGCGCTATCCACCGCAGCTTCGACCTTGCGCCGGATCGGGATGCGGCGCTCGAAATCATTATTGGGCTGGGCATGAAGACCATATTAACGGCCGGTGGCGGACGCACGGCACGCGATGGCGTCGCAGGCCTGAAAGCCCTGGTAACTCAGGCGGCAGGCCGCATCGAAATCCTGGCGGGCATTGGTGTCACGCCGGGCAATGTCGCCGACATCGTTTCCTTGAGCGGTGTCTCCAGCGTCCACGCCTCCTGCGCCGCGCCCGCCTTGGCGTCTGCGACGGTGGCGAATGATCGCGACTGGCTGGACCAGCAGTTGCGCTCTGGACAGCGCGATACCGACGAAAGCCTTATCAAGGCTATGCGCGCCGCGCTCGAATCTATAGAAACGACGTTACGTCAAGGCGGCCGTCAATGAGCTGCCTGACCGGGAAGACCACCAATCCAGAAAACATGGGAACGCCTGATGTCCTTTGCTGAATCCGTCGGCCGTCTGGCCAAGGACGACCCTTCGCCCCTGTACCTGCAATTGCAGCGCGTCCTGCGTGAGGCCATACAGAGCCGCCAGTTGCATCAGGACGACGCCATTCCGCCGGAACGCGACCTGGCCGAGGACTTCGACGTGTCGCGCATCACCGTGCGCAAGGCCATCGATGGCCTGGTCACCGAAGGCCTGCTGACGCGCCGCCGCGGCGCCGGCACCTTCGTCGCCAGCCGGGTCGAAAAGAGCTTCTCGAAGCTGTCCTCCTTTTCCGAGGACATGCTGTCGCGCGGCCGTAAGCCCCACTCGGAATGGGTCTCCAAGTCGTCAGGCGCCGTCACACCCGAAGAATCCCTGTCGCTTGGCCTGTCGCCCGGCGCCCTTGTCTACCGCTTCCACCGCCTGCGCTATGCGGACGGCCAGACCATGGCGCTGGAATATTCGACCATTCCCGGCTACTGCCTGCCGTCGCTCGAAATGGTCGGCGCCTCGCTTTATGAGGCGCTGGAAAAGACCGGTCACCGCCCGGTCCGCGCGCTTCAGCGCCTGCGCGCCGTCAACTTCTCCGCCGAGCAGGCCGAACGTCTGGGCATCAAGTCCGGCGACGCCGGCCTGTTCATCGAGCGCCGCGGGTTCCTGGCCGATGGCCGCGCGGCCGAATTTACCCAATCCTACTACCGGGGGGATGCCTACGACGTCGTCGCCGAATTGAACGACCTCGGCTGAGCCCCCATCTACGCCTCCAAGGAATAAAAAATGCCACACGATGACGCCATGTTGAAGCCCTCCACGTTGAAGCCCGAGGCGACCCTGATGTTCGCCGAAAGCGCCGAAGCCGGCGATGCGGCACAGCGCTTCCTGACGCATAATCGCGAAACGCTGAGGCGCATCGCGATGCGCCTGAAGGCCCAGCCACCACGTTCGGTGACGACATGTGCGCGCGGCTCGTCGGACCACGCCGCGACCTTCGGCAAGTACCTGATCGAGACCCTCACGGGCGTGCCGACCTCCTCGGCCGCCCTGTCGGTGGCGTCGATCTACGCCGCGCCCGTGGTGGCAAGCGACTCTTTGTGCATCGCCATTTCGCAGTCGGGCCGCTCGCCCGACCTGCTGTCGACGGTCGAGGCGCACAAGAAGTCGGGTGCCTTCGTCATTGCGTTGGTCAATGATGAGGAAAGCCCGCTGGCGGCGCTGGCCGACGAACTTCTGCCGCTGAAGGCCGGTCCGGAAAAGTCGGTCGCCGCCACCAAAAGCTATATCGTTTCGCTGGTCGGGCTCGCAGCGGTCGTTGCGGGCTGGGCCGGTGACGAGGCTTTGAGCGATGCCCTGTCGGAACTGCCGCAGCAGCTCAAGGCCGCGTTCGCGCTCGACTGGACACCCGCCCTGCCCGCGCTGACCGATGCGCGCAACCTGTTCGTCATCGGCCGGGGCTACGGCTTCGCGGTGGCCCAGGAGGCGGCACTGAAGCTTAAAGAAACCTGCGCGCTGCACGCCGAAGGCTTCTCCTCCGCCGAGGTCCGCCACGGCCCGATGGCCATCGTCAATGATGGCTTCCCGATCCTGGCCTTCACCACTTCGGACACTGCTGGCGAAGGCGTGCGCGAAGTCGCCGCCGAATTCGTATCGCGCGGCGCACACGTCATGCTGGCCAGCGGGACCACACTGGACGGCGCGATCCACCTGCCGGCGCTGGCCACCGTGCCCGCGCTCGAACCCATCCTGCAGATCCAGAGTTTCTATCGCCTGGCCAACAGCCTGTCGGTAGCGCGCGGCCTCGATCCGGACAGCCCGCCGCACCTCAACAAGGTCACAAAGACCCTTTAATTAAAACGCCCGTCTTTCGACGACCGCCACCTGCACATTCAAAGGCCGCAGCACCGACGGTGTTGCCGACCAGGACCAAGATGAAAAAGACCGTATTCAACAACGCGCAGATCGTTACGCCTTCGGGCATCGTCCAAGGCGCCCTCGTCTGCGAAGGTGAGACCATCGCCCAGATTTTCGTGGGCGAAACCGCGCAAGGCGGTGAAGTGATCGACGTACGCGGCGGCTACCTGCTGCCCGGCTTCATCGACACCCAGGTCAATGGCGGCGGCGGGGTTCTGTTCAACGACGACACCCATGTCGATGGCATCGCCGCGATCGGCCGCGCGCACCGCCCCTACGGCACCACCGGCTACCTGCCGACCCTGATCAGCGACGAACTGAGCGTCATCGACCGCGCCATGCGCGCCGTCGAAGCCGCCGTCGAACAGGGCGT
>CBFGPQ010000218.1:0-5951 GCA_965650705.1 uncultured Asticcacaulis sp.
TGCTGCCGCTGGTCACCAGCCAGGGTGCGGGCGCCGAAATGCGCCGGGCCATGGGTGTAGCGGTCTTCTCCGGCATGATCGGTGCGACCCTGCTGGGCCTGTTCCTGACACCCTTCTTCTATGTCCTGCTGCGCGCCATCAGCGGCAACCGGCCACTGAAAGCACACACCTCGACGCTCGGCTTCGACGACGCGCACCCTGCGCCCGCCCCGGCTGCCCAACGTCACAGTGAGGAGGCATAAATGTCCCGCTTAATCGTCTCTCTTTCTCTCGCAGCCGCATTATTAGGCGGCTGCGCCTCGGCCCCTCTGGAAACGGCCTCTGTCGCCACGCCTGCCGCCTTCAAGGGCCAGGCGTCGGCGGTTCCAGCCGCACCTGTCCAGCAAGCCGGCGCGTGGTGGCTGGTCTTTTCCGACCCGACCTTAACCGAACTGGAAGCCAAGGCCGCCAGCAACAATGGCGACATCCGCATCGCGGCCGCCAGGCTGACCCAGGCCCGGGCCTTGCTGAAATCGGCGCGGGCCGACCTATGGCCGCAGGCGGGCGCGGGCTTCACCGCCGCGCGCTCGACGGCGCAGCAAACCTATCCCAAGGCGGCCAATGCCTATGATCTCGGCCTCGATCTCAGCTATGAGATCGATGTCTTCGGGCGGCTCTCGAAAGCGTCACAAGCGGCGAAACTCGATGCAGATGCCGCTGCTGCGTTGCGCAACGACACGCAACTGCTCATCCAGTCCCGCGTTGCCCAGACCTACTTTGCCCTGCGCGCGCTCGATGAGGACCGCGCCATCGTCGCCGACACCTTGGAGGCCTATCGCGCCAGCCTCAAGGTCACGCAGCGCCGCTACGAAGAAGGCGACGTGGCGCAGCTCGACGTCGCGCGCCTTGAAACCGAAGTGGCGCGCACGCAGTCGGAAGCCTATGCCCTCGACCAGCAACGCGCCAATCTGGTCAATGCGCTGGCGGTGCTGGTTGGTGAGCCGGCCACGTCCTTCGAACTGGCCGCTTCGTCATGGAGCACACAGCCCTGGGCAGGTGCCGTCCCCACCATTCCGGCCGGCGTGCCGTCCGATGTGCTGCAACGCCGGCCGGACGTCGTTGCAGCCGAGGCTTCGCTTTATGCCGCGCAAAAACGCGTTGGCGTGGCGCGCGCCGCCTGGTTCCCGACGCTGACCCTGACGGCCTCCGGCGGCTATGCCTCGGGCGATCTCGGCACCCTGTTCGACAAGGGCATGGAGGGCTGGTCGCTGGCGGCCATCCTGTCGCAGGCGGTGTTTGACGGCGGCCGGCGCAATGCCGGCATCGACTATGCCAAGGGCGGACTGGACGCGGCCTTCGCCGGCTATCAGCAGCAAGTGCTGGTGGCCTTCCAGGACGTCGAGAACCAGCTATCTGACTTAAGCTACCTGCAGCAACAGCAAGGCGCCGAAGCGCAAGCGGTCGATGCCGCGACACGGGCTCTGGCCCAATCGCAGTCGCGCTACAAGAACGGCCAGTCGTCTCAGCTGGAGGTGCTGGACGCCCAGCGCCAGCAATTGGCGATCCGGCGACAGGCCTTAAGGGTCCGCGCGGCGCAGTATCAGTCCACGGTGGGCCTGATCCGCGCCCTGGGCGGAGGATGGCAGGGCTAATCGCGCTCCTCGAAAAAGCACGACCCCGTCATCGCGGGCTGGAGGCCTCCCGGCAACTCCAGCCCGTTTTTTTGATGCCCGATTTACAATCCAGCGCCGGCGGGGCAAGTATCTGGCGATGTCCAAATTGTCCCCGCATTCGCTCGATGCCCGATCAGCCCGCGCCGTTGCCGCCGGTGTACGCAATCCGCGGCTGATGACCGCCGCTCTGGCGCTTCAGGAAAACCGCATCAATGACGCCGAGCCGCTGTTACGGGCGCATCTGAAGGACGACCCTTTTGACGTCGCCGCCATCCGTATGCTGGCCGAGGTCGCCGCCCGCATCGGCCGCTGGCGCGACTCCGAAAACCTGCTGCGGCGGGCGCTTGAGCTGTCCCCCGGTTTCGGGGCGGCGCGCGCCAATCTGGCAACCGTCCTTTACCGCCAAGGCCGCCCGGCCGACGCCATCTCCGAACTGGACCGGCTGATCGGCGAGGCAATCGACGTCGAGACCTTCGGCGCCGCCAATCTCAAGGCTGCCGCCCTTGGCCGTATCGGCGAGTTCGAGGAAGGCATCGCCATCTACGAAGCGCTTCTGAATGAACAACCCAACCAACCTAAGGTGTGGATGAGCTACGCCCACGCGCTCAAGACGGTCGGACGGACGGAGGACGGCGTCAAGGCCTATCGCCGCGCGCTCGACATCGCGCCGCACCTCGGCGAGGTGTGGTGGAGCCTGGCCAATCTGAAGGTCGTGCGTTTTAGCGATGATGATATCGCTGCCATGGAAAAGGCCCTGGCGGATCCCGGTTTGAGCGACACCGACCGGCTGCATCTCGACTTCGCGCTCGGCAAGGCGCTGGAGGATCGCAAGGACTACGCAGCGTCTTTCGTCCGCTACGCTGAGGGCAACGCCATCCGCCGCAAGTCGAACAGCTACAAGGCCGAAGACACCACCGCCTTTGTCGATGACTGCATAGCCCTGTTCACACATGCCTTCTTCGCCGAACGCCAGGGCTGGGGCTGCGAGGCGGCCGATCCCATCTTCGTGGTCGGCATGCCACGCTCAGGCTCGACCCTGATCGAGCAGATCCTGGCGAGCCACAGCCAGATCGAGGGCACCCAGGAACTGCCGGACATTCCTGCGCTCGCCCGGCGCGGCGGCAATTATCCGCAGCGCCTGAAAGACCTCCCGCCCGAAAGGTACCGCGAACTGGGTGAGGAGTACCTCGCCCGTACCCGCATCCATCGCAAGAGCGACCGGCCGCACTTCATCGACAAGCTGCCCAACAACTGGGCCCATGTCGGTTTTATCCGCCTGATCCTGCCCAATGCCACGATTATCGATGCGCGCCGCCACCCCCTCGCCTGCGGTTTTTCGAACTTCAAGCAGCACTTCGCACGCGGTCAGGATTTCAGCTATGCGCTCGACGACATGGGGCGCTACTACGCCGACTATGTCCGCCTGATAGCTCACTTCGACACCGTCCTGCCCGGCTTTGTGCATCGCACAATACATGAACAGCTTATCGACGATACCGAGGCGGAAATTCGCGCGCTGATTTCAGCCTGCGGCCTGGAGTTCGAAGAGGGCACCCTACGCTTTTTCGAGACCGACCGCGCCGTTCGCACGCCGTCGTCAGAGCAGGTCCGCCGTCCGATCAACCGCGACGGAACCGATGCCTGGCAAGGCTTTGAGCCATGGCTTGAGCCTTTGAAGTCCGCGCTTGGGCCTGTCCTTACCGCCTATCCCGGCACGCCGTGATCTCTTGCCGTAGGGTCAACACGCGCTACGCTAACCGGTTATCCAGCGCGTTTGTGTGCACCTGCACGATCGTGACAAAAGTGACACGGTAATTGCCGTAACGCAGCAGGTACTCCGCATAGCAATTGACGCGTGATCACAATGCGCCTCTATCCTCGCATTAAGCAACAATGCGGGGTTATCATGCGGTCACGCACACTTACGGCAGCACTTCTGTCCTCCACCATGCTCAGCGCGCTTCCGGTCATGGCAATGGCCCAGGCGGCGCCCGCCGGCGAAGACCAGGGCGAGGTCATCGTCACGGCCCAGAAGCGCTCGGAAAAGCTGCAGACCGTGCCGATCAGCATCCAGGTGCTGGGCACCAAGAAGCTGGACCAGCTGAACGTCGCCGACGTCAATGATTACGTCGCGCTGCTGCCGTCGGTATCGTTCCAGAACAACCCTTACCAGGGCTCCAGTCTCTATTTCCGCGGCGTGGCCTCCGGCGGCGATGGCAACCACTCGGGCTCGCAACCTTCGACCGGCGTCTATCTGGACGAACAGCCGGTTACGACGATCGGCGGCGCGCTGGACGTCCACATCTATGACGTCGAACGCATCGAATCCCTGGCCGGCCCCCAAGGCACGCTCTACGGCGCCTCGTCCGAAGCCGGCACCATCCGTATCATCACCAACAAGCCGACGCGGTCGGGCACCTTCGGCCGCTTCGACGTCGAAGCCAATTCGGTCGCTCAGGGCGGAACCGGCGGCAAGATCGAGGGCATGTTCAATACTCCCCTCGGCGACAAGGCTGCCCTACGCCTGGTAGGCTGGGCCCAGCACGACGCCGGCTTCATCGACAATGTCCCAGGCACGCGCGAATTCCTGCCGGTTCCGGGCGGAATCGTCGTCGACAATGACGCATTCGTCGAGGACAACTATAACGACAAGGATATTATCGGCGGCCGCGCGGCCCTTTTGATCGACCTGAATGACAACTGGACGGTCAACGCATCGCTGATCGGCCAGGACGCCAAGCGCAATGGCGCCGGCGGCTTCGACGAAAGCGTCGGCGATCTCGAGGTCCAGGCCTTCTTCCCGCAGTCGGGCCACGACCGCTTCGCCCAGGCCGCCCTGACGGTCCAGGGCAAGGTCGGCATTTTCGACGTTACCTATGCCGGCGCCTACATGGAGCGGAAGGTCGACACCGAATCCGACTATACTGACTATGCCGAAGCCTATGACCAGCTCTACTCGGGTAATGGCGGTAACGCCGGCTACTTCTATTTCTACGACAACAACGGCGACATCACCGATCCGCGCCAATGGATTGTCGCCAAGGACAAGTACACCAAGACCAGCCACGAACTGCGCGTCGCGACACCGGCCGAGAAGCGCCTCCGCTTCGTCGGTGGCCTGTTCTTCCAGCACCAGACCCACGACATCTATCAGGACTACAAGGTGCCGGGCCTGGCCGACGTCATGTCGGTCAACGGCCATCCGGGTACGCTGTGGCTGACCAAGCAGGAGCGGATCGACCGCGACAGCGCCATCTTCGGCGAACTCAGCTTCGACATCACGCCGGACCTCACCCTGACCGCCGGCGGCCGCGCCTTCTCTTACGACAACTCGCTGATCGGCTTCTTCGGCTTCGGCCTCAATCCCGACTTCGTCAATGGCGCCCCGCCTAACGCCGTCTACGGCTCGTCGGGCGCCCGCCGCTGCTTCACCACCGACACGGTCGGCGCCGTCAACCCCCGCGACCCGACCGGCACATGGATCGCGCCAGCGGTTGAAGGCACACCCTGCACCAATCTCGGTGTCCAGAACGCCGACACGTCGGTCAGCCCCAAACACGCCAAGGATGATGGCTTCTCGCCCAAGATCAACCTGACCTGGCGCGCGACGCCGGACACCATGATCTACGGTACCTATTCCAAGGGCTTCCGTCCGGGCGGCATCAACCGCCGCGGCACGGTCGCACCCTATGAGGCCGACTTCCTGACCAACTATGAGTTCGGCTGGAAAACGACCCTGCTCGACAAGACGGTCCGCTTCAACGGCGCGATCTTCAGCCAGGACTGGGAGGACTTCCAGTTCTCCTTCCTCGGCGCTAACAGCTTCACCGAAGTGCATAACGGTCCGAACGCCAAGATCAACGGCATCGAGGCCGACCTGGTGTGGACGGCGACCGACCGCCTGACCATATCGGCCAGCGGCGCCTATACCGACGCCAAGACGACCGAGAACCTGTGTGGCTTCCAGGACGATAACGACCCAACCTGCACGGGCGTTGTGACGACCTATGAGACCCGCTACGACACCGGATCGCCGGTCCTGACGCCTACGGACAACGACAACTATATCGCAGCACCGAAGGGCACGCGCCTGCCGATTACACCTGAGCTGAAGCTCAGCGCCGTCGCCCGCTACACCTGGGAGGTGGAAAAGTACACACCGTACTGGCAGCTCAAGATCGCCCACCAGTCGGATGCCTCGTCCGACATCCGCACCCAGGCGATCGAGATCGGCACCTTCGCCTTCGTCAATCCGGCGGAGAAGCTTGGCAAGCTGAAGGGCTATACGACCATCGACTT
>CBFGPQ010000219.1:0-5836 GCA_965650705.1 uncultured Asticcacaulis sp.
CGGCGGCGCGCATCTCGGCGACGCCCGGCAGGTCGGCCAGGCTCGGCAGAGAGAATTGTTCCAGGAAGGTGTCGGTCGTACCGTAGGCGACCGGGCGGCCCGGCGTCTTGCGGCGGCCACGCAGCTTGATCAGGTTCATCTCGTGCAGGACGTCGAGCGTGCCACGCGACAGGCCGACACCGCGGATCATTTCGATTTCGGCGCGCGTCACCGGCTGATGGTAGGCGATGATGGCCAGGGTCTCCAGGGCCGCCTTCGACAGTTTGCGTGGCTCCTCGCGCTCCTCGACCATCAGGAAGGCCAGGTCGGGCGCGGTACGGAACTGCCAGCGATCGTTGATGACCTCCAGCGATACCCCTCGCCCGGCATAGCGCGCCTTGAGCCCCGCCAGAGCCTTGCCGATATCGGCGCCTTCCGGCAGACGATAGGCCAGTTCCGCGGCCGACAAAGGCCCCGCGGCGGCAAACAGAAGCGCCTCGATGGCGCGTTCGACATCCTCAGGGCTCACGACGCGCCTCCGATCAGCGGCGGCCGACGGCGCATATAGAGCGTCTCGAATGTCGCCAGTTGCTGGAGCTGAAGCTGGCCTTCCTTGGCCAGTTCCAGCGAAGCCGACAGGGTCGAGGCCATGTACGAGACGCGGCGGGGCGCATGTTCGCCGAGGTTGAAATCCTCAGGCCGGGGCGCGACATCGTCGAGCGCCGTCCAGCCGGTCAGGCGCGGCAGTTGCGCGCGCAGGTTATCGCGCGCGTCTTCCAGCGAATAGGCTTCGATACGACGCGTCGGATCGTAGTGGCGCTCGGCGTCGCGGCGGCGCTGGGTGACGTAGGCGCTCATAAGATCAAAGACATTGGCGTCGATATTGGCCGACGGAATGATCAGCCGCGCCTCCGGGTCGCCACGCGCGAACACGTCGCGTTTCAATTGCGGCCGAGACGTGAGGGCCTCGACCGCCTTGCGCATGGTCTCGAGCTTCTTCAGACGGAAGGCCAGCGCCAGCGCCATCTCTTCCGGCGCCATCTCGTCGGTCTGTTTGCGCTCGGTCTTGGGCAGCAAGAGGCGCGACTTCAGATAGGCCAGCCACGACGCCATGACGAGATAGTCGGCCGCAAGGGCAAACCGAAGCCGGCGCGCTTCCTGGATAAAGGCCAGGTACTGCTCGGCCAGCTTGGTAATCGAGATCCTGAGCAAGTCCACTTTTTGCGACCGGGCCAGGGCCAGCAGGACGTGCAGCGGGCCTTCGAAGCCGTCGAGATCGAGGACCAGGGCCTCCTCGGGGGCGATGTCTTCGGGCGTGTCCGTCGACGCGGCGCCTGCAAAGTCCAGCTTGCGCTGCTGGACGTCGTGCTCAAGCCCGGAAATGGCCTTTGGCGTCTCGACCACGGTGCTATGCCGTTACCGGAGGGGCTGCCTGGAATTCGGTCGGATCGGCGCGCGCCTCGCCCATGGCGACACGCGCCAGGACGGTGTCGAAACGCGCGCGCGCTTCGGGTACGTCGAGCGGCTCCGGGTGACGCAGCAGACGCGACAGGGCGGCCTCTGTGCGGCGCCGCGCCGCGCCCTTCAGCTTGGGCGCCTCCTTCATGACCTCAAGCATCTGCTCCATCTGGCCGTTACAGTGCAGAAGCACGTCGCAGCCGGCCTTGAGGCTAGCGTGGGCGCGGGCATTGAGTTCACCGCTGAGCGCCCCCATCGACAGGTCGTCGCACATGATCAGCCCGTCGAAGCCTATACCGTCGCGGATCAGACGGATGCATTTCTTGGAGGTTGTCGCAGGGTGCTTTGGATCGACCGCCGTATAGAGGACGTGCGCCGTCATCGCCAAGGGCATGTCGGCATTGACCTGGAAGGGATAGAAATCGACGGCCAGCAGTTCTTCGAGCGACGTGTCGACCACCGGCAGCGAGGCGTGGCTGTCGGCCCCTGCCCGGCCATGTCCGGGAATGTGCTTGATGACCGGCAGGACGCCACCCGCCAGGAACCCTTCGCAGGCGGCGCGGCCCATGACGGCGACATCCTTCGCCGTCAGCCCGTAGGCGCGGTCGCCGATAATGTCGTGGGCGCCGGGCTGCGGCACATCCAGCACGGGCGCGCAGTCGACATTGATGCCAAGCGCGAAAAGGTCGGCGGCCATCAGGCGCGCGCCCAGCCGCGCCATATCGCGGGCTTCATGAGGATCGTTGCAAACTTCGGCGAAACGCGACGCCGCGGGATAGTCGGGCCAGTGCGGCGGGCGCAGACGGCGGACACGGCCACCTTCCTGGTCGATCAGGATCAGCGCCTCATGCTCGACGCAAGTCTTGAGATCGTCGACCAGCGCCTTGACCTGTTCCGGCGTCTCGACATTACGCCGAAACAGGATGAAACCCAGCGGCTGGGCGTTACGGAAGAATTTGCGCTCCGCCGGTGTGAGTTCCGTACCGCTTAGGCCCAGGATACAAGCGTGCGTCGCCATCTCTTATTACTTTACAATACAATCGCGACCGGCGGCCTTCAGCGCCGAGCAGAAGGATCGGGCCTTTTCGGCCGAGGCAAAGCCGGCGAAAGACGTCCGGTAGAAGGTGCCCTTGGGCGTCTCGACCTTCTCGATGCGCTTCGATGTACCACCGACGAACAGGCCATAGGACGAAGCGACGCTGGCATATTCGCGGTTGGCCGTTTCCTGGCTGTCAAAGGCGCCGATCTGCACCACCGAACCGGCAGCAGCGGGCTTCGGCGCGGCCGGCGCCGGGGCGCTGGCGGGCGTCGCCTGTGGTGTTACAGCCTGGACCGGCGGCTTGAGCTGACCGCTGGTGATGGCGGCATTGTCGGCCTGTGAGGGCAGCGGTCCCTGGATCGGAGCGGCTGGTGGCGGCGCTTCATTGGCGGCCATCGAGGCGGCGTCACGTGCCGGCGCTTCGGCGGACGGCGCGAAGGTGGCGATGCCCGTATCCTGGCCGGCATCGAACTCCTGTTCGCTTAACGGCTTGGCGTCCTCGATACGCTCCTTGGTGTCGCCAACCGGATCACCCACTTCGGGCGCATTGCCGGCGCCCTTGTTCAGGCCCGAATTGTAGAAGATCAGGACGACGATCAAGAGCACGACGAGGAAGATGCCGCTGATGATCAGCGTAATCGGCGCCTGATCGCGCTGGGACGGCCGGCGCGCTTCATAGGACAAGTTATCCTCGGTCGGCGGCGAATAGGTGCCGCGGTCCTTATCGGTCATGACGGTTTCCCTGGGAGTTGACTCGAAATACGAAAAAGCGCCTGATTCCCGCTCAGGCGCCCATACTTTACAGAGTAGCGGGGGATTTTGACACCCCTGTGGCCAAAAAGTTGCGCCCGAGAGGCCTAAGTCTTTTTCCTATCGCATTTTTATTTCTCGTATCGCCGAGTCAGGGATTGCCGCGCCGCGTACAAGATTCCGTCCGACAGCTGACGGTCATTGACGGCGCGGGCCAGCACCATGGCGCCGACCAGGGTCGACAACACGGCAACCGCATTGTGCGGCAGGCTGTTCTCGGGCCGGTCCTTGTCGGTCAGATCGCCCATGGCGTCGAGATAATCGCGCAGGCCATCGCTGAAGACCGCGCGCACCGCCTCGCCCTGACGCGACACATCGGCGGCCAGCGACGGAAACAGGCAGGTATTTTCCGGCGCATCGCGGCTGGCCTGGGACAGGTAGCGCTCTATATATGCGACCAGTTCCGTCGCTGGCTCCTTATCCTTCATGGCCCGGACGCGATCAGCCTGGCGCTTCAGCGAGGCCTCACAGGCATTGGCGGCCAGTTCGTCCTTTGACTTGAAATAGTTGTAGAAACCGCCGTGGGTGAGGCCGACCTCCTGCATCAGCTCGGCGACCTTGACCCCCTCAAAACCCTTGCGTCGAAAGCCTTTCGACGCAGCGTCCAGCAGGTTTTCGCGGTTCTTTTCGACATGGGCGCGCGAGGTTTTCAAGGCAACTCCGTTTGGCGGAAAAGTTACGACAATTGGCATTGATTATACATGATGATTATCATAATTACAAACATGATCATCATCATGTAAAAATCGAGCCCCGCATGGTTTCCAGCGTCCTCGCCCGTCAGCTCAATCGGCACAATATCCACTACGGCTGGGTGATGCTGGCCGTGACCTTCCTGACCATGCTGACGACGGCGTGCGCCATGGGCGCGCCGGGCGTGTTGATGCCGCCGCTGCAAAAGAGCTTCGGCTGGACGGCGGCGGAAATTTCCGGCGCGCTGGCGGTGCGCCTGATTTTGCTTGGCCTGATCGCCCCGTTTGCCGCCGCCATGATGATTCGTTTTGGCCTGAAAAGGGTCGTGGCGCTGGCGCTGGTTCTCATTGTCGCCGGGCTCGGCTTGTCATTGCTGATGACCGAAATCTGGCAGCTCTTTTTGTTCTGGGGGCTGTTCGTCGGCGTTGGAACCGGCATGACCGCCATCGTGCTGGGCGCCACGGTCGCCAACCGCTGGTTCAGCCAGAGACGCGGCCTGGTCATCGGCATCCTGACGGCCTCAAGCGCCACCGGCCAACTGGCCTTCCTGCCCGTCATCGCGCGCTTGTCGGAAGATTATGGCTGGCGGACCGCCCTTCTCCTCGTCTGCGCCCTGCTTGTCATAGCGCTCGTTCTCGTCCTGCTCCTGCTGCGCGACCGGCCGGTCGATGTCGGCCTTGCACCCTATGGCGAGACGCAAGCCCTGGCGCCCGTCAAGACGCCGCCCGCCGCCTTCTCGCCGTTTGGCATGCTTAAGGAAGCCGCACAAACGCGGACCTTCTGGATCCTGTTCGGCACCTTCTTTATCTGCGGCGCTTCGACCAATGGCCTGGTGCAGACGCATTTCGTGTCGCTGTGCGGAGACTTCGGCATGGCGGCGGTCGCCGCCGCCTCGGTCTTGGCGCTGATGGGGCTGTTCGACTTTGTCGGCACCATCGGCTCGGGCTGGCTGTCGGACCGCTTCGATTCGCGCTGGCTTCTGTTCTGGTACTACGCCCTGCGCGGCCTGAGCCTGCTCTACCTGCCCAATGCCGAGTTCACCATCATGGGCCTGTCACCCTTCGCCGTCTTCTACGGCCTCGACTGGATCGCCACCGTGCCGCCGACATTAAAGCTTGCGGCCGAAAAATTCGGTCCGGAAAAGGCACCCGTCGTCTTTGGCTGGATTTTCTGCGGCCACCAGCTGGGCGCGGCCGCCATCGCCTTTATCGCCGGCACGATCCGCACCGAATGGGGCAGCTATTTGCCGGCGTTTGCCCTGGCGGGCACCCTGTGCCTGATCGCGGCGCTGGCAGCTCTGTTCATTATCCGCCCCAAGGCGGCATTATTGCAGCCGGCTGAATAGCGTTGCCAATCAGCACCTTGAGCAATAGATAATCAGTTAGTCCGCGTATCTCGCCCTAACGCAAAACCCATTGGGTGTGGCTTCTGTGAACGCACTCCTTCAAGTTGAATGTTCAAATGCGCGTAGTGCATATGAATATCCCGGAGATTGCCTTCCTCATCCTCCCCAAAAAAATTAATCAACCCTTCCTCGGATACGGAAATCGTGGAAACAAACATCCTTGTCTCTCGCAAGCCTTGAAATATACAAAAAATAACTTCCTGACTCTCGTCAAGAGTGTCGTGATATCTGTAATATTGCGAGACAATTGTCTCCTTTACAGAAACGGCATGAGATTGTTCTTTTCCAACGTTCATCTTGCTTCACCTTTTAGCCAAGTGGCCACGGCTCTCGAATCGCCACAACCATAACAGAAGACAATGATCTCGGAAAAGTGGTAGGCCCGGAGGGACTCGAACCCCCAACCAGACCGTTATGAGCGGTCGGCTCTAACCATTGAGCTACAGGCCCCC
>CBFGPQ010000220.1:0-5822 GCA_965650705.1 uncultured Asticcacaulis sp.
TCGAGGTCGCCCTGGCCAAGGGCAAGAAGATCCACGACAAGCGCGAGACCGAGGCCAAGCGCGACTGGCAGCGCGACAAGGCGCGCCTGATGCGGGATAAAGGTTAGTTAGCTTAGGTTAGTCGGCCTGGTTAGGATAGGTCCAGGTACTGCGGCACTGCGTCAGGGCTTCGCGCAGGCGATCTTCGTCGGTCACCGGTGTGGCGTCTTCTACCTCATCAACGATAGCTTGATAGATGGTCAGCGCTTCCTCATAGCGCGCCGACGCCTCGTCGTATTCTTCGCAGGTCTGATAGGTGTCGCCTAGGTTGCGCAGGGTCGCGGCCAGGGCCAGCACATCCGAGGTCTGGCGATAGAGTTTGACCGCTTGTTCATAGAGGGGAACCGCCGCGACGGCGTGGTCGTCGTCGCATTCTACCTGGGCCTTTATCGTCAAGGCTTGCGCCCAAAGGATGTCGTTGGCCTGACGGCGGGCGATAAGAATCAACGTGTCGAGACTGGCGCGTGCATCGGCATAGTGGCCGTCCCGCCGCGCTTTATTTACCTGTCCAAAAAGCCGATCAATGCTAAGCATCGCCTGCCTCCATCGCCAATCCCCCCATAAATAAACACGCAATAGGGGAATTGGTAAAGCCACGAAACCGTGAGGTTACCGCTCACATGGCGGGAGTTTGAGGCGATACAGAACTTTAGGCGTCGTCAAAATCGTCCTGCGGGAATTTCGGATTGTTCTGCTGCTGGCGCGGACGGCCAATGACAGACGCCAGGTCGGCCAGATCGACAAAGGTGTCCGCCTGACGCCGCAGTTCATCCGAGGTCATCGGCGGCGATGACTTTACGGTCGACACTACGGTGACGCGCGCGCCCTTGCGTTGGACCGCTTCGATAAGCCGGCGGAAGTCGCCGTCGCCCGAAAACAGCACCAGATGGTCGGCGTGTTCAGCCATTTCCATCATGTCGCAGGCGATTTCGATGTCCATATCGCCGCGCCAGCGCTTGCGGCCCTGGCTGTCGACATATTCCTTGGCCGTCTTGGTGATCAGGGCAAAGCCATTATAATCGAGCCAGTCGACCAGCGGGCGGATGGGCGAATAATCGTCACCTTCCACCAGGGCCGTATAGTAGTAGGCCCGGATCAGAATGCCGCGCTTGCGGAATTCGTCCAGCAGCTTGCGGTAGTCGATGTCGAAGTTGAGGGCTTTGGCGGCGGAATAAAGATTGGCACCGTCGATGAAAAGCGCGATACGATCCGTCGGGTAGAAACTCATTCCAATAACTTTCAAAGAAATATGGCTCAAATTTCGCCCAGGCCACGCGACGACGACAACGCGGCAATTCTCATTGCCTACGGTTCCAACCTGCCGTCCGCCGCTGCTTTCCCTGCGCGTCAGTCTGCATCGCAAGCTTTTGCGCATGTTGTCAAGACATTGCAGGAGCGGGGACTGATTGTTAACAGAATTTCATCTCTGTGGCGGTCGCTCGCCTGGCCCGATACTTCGGACCCGCCGTACGTGAACGCAGTTATACAAGTCGAGACGGAGCTTTCGCCGGCGGCATTGCTAAGTCTCCTGCATGAAGTCGAATACAGCGCCGGACGGGTACGTGAAAAACGGAATGCACCGAGGGTTCTAGACCTCGATCTTATTGCCTATGGCCTGACAATTATGAATGAAGGCGGCATTATACTGCCGCATCCGCGTGCCCATGAGCGCGCCTTTGTCATGGGGCCGTTGGCAGAAATCCTGCCCGGCTGGTATCATCCTGTGCTTGGGGAAACGGCTGCAACCCTCTGGAAGGCCGCCAAAATCGGCGCGGACGCCTATCCCTTGGCCTAGCTGTTGTCGCGATATTTAAGCCGAAAGCCGCTCACAATCTATCGGCATATCGCTTTAGGCCGGCTGAGCCTGTTTTGCGCGTTGATCCAGCCAGGTGTACAGACCGACGCCGGTGACGACCAGTAGCGTGCCGGCGAGGTCGGCCAGGGTGGCGTTCTGGCGCAGGATCAGCACGCTCATGCCGAGGGTAAAAATCGGGTTGATAAAGCTGATGACGGCATTGGCCTGGGACGAAATCCGGCTGAGAGCAAAATTGGTGAGGTAGCTGGGAGCGACCGTTGCGCCGATAGCGAGGCCCAGCACCAGCCACATCAAGGGCGCATTGAGAACGATGTCGCTGACACTGTGGGTCAGGAAGAAGTGCGCAAAGGTGGCGATGGCCGCGCCGCTCATCGCCCATGAGGTAAATAGCGACGGCCCCAGGCGCGCGATCAGAGGCTTGGCCAGCAGGAGATAAAGGGCGAACGACACTGAAGACGCCATGCACCACAGCGTGCCGGCCACGATCGCGGAGCCATGCTCGTGCAGGTCGGTGACGAAGATCAGGCCGATGCCGGCATAGGCGATCGCGAAGGTCCACAAGGCATTGACGCGCAGGGTCTGTCCGAAGAAGAGCGCGCCGAACAGAATGACGAACAGGGGGTAGGTGAAGATGATCAGCCGTTCGAATTCCGGCGACAGGGTGGTCAGGCTTTCGAAGTCCGTATAGCTTGCGAACCAGTAGCCCAGGGCACCGACCGCCAGCGCCTTGGCGTAGAGGTCCGGGCGCGTCCTGACGGGTGGCGGACCTTCGATACCCAGCTTGCGGTTGCGCAACCAGGTAAGGAGGCCGCCCAGGACGAAGAAGGGCGTCGCCAGCACCAGCCGTAGCGTTAGCAACGTTGAAGCATCGATATCGTATTCATAGGCGAGCTTGATCCAGATGGCCTTGCTGGCAAACAGAAAGGCGCCCAATCCGGCCATGATGTAACCGCCCCAGGTGTGAAGCCAGGAGGCTGTGCCGTTTTGTGTCTGGGGAGTAGTGCTCATGTCAGGAAACCGGATGGAGGAGGGGCGCCTGATCAAGAGTTTTCGTCGCGCCCGTTTGGTAAGCGGGCGGAAGGGATGATACCTATGCGCCCTTTTGTTTGCGCAAGTTAATGCGCACGGCCTTGCAAGCCCAAATGAGCTTGGACAAAATATCGAGCTGAATCAGCACGTGATTTTGGGCAAAGGATGTGAACATGGCGGCGCATTACCGGCTTTCTGGCCAAATGGCAACCAGCCGGCTTACACTTCTGCGATCACTTTGGGTTACCCTGTGTGTGCTGGCACTTACAGGGCCGGCCGAGGCACAGACGCTGCGGGGCAAGGTGCATGTCGACGATGGCGACAGCCTGACGATCAATGGGCGGCAGGTGCGTCTGTTCGGCGTCGACGCCTTCGAGTACCGGCAGACCTGCGGCCGGATGAAGTGCGGGCAGGCGGCGCTTCAGCACTTGCGGAAGCTCGTCAAGGGCCAGTCCGTGGCCTGCGTCCGGCAGGACATAGACGCTTACGGACGGGTAGTCGCCATTTGCCGGCTGGCGGATGGGCGCGATCTTGGCGGCGAAATGGTGCGCAGGGGCTACGCGGTCGCCTATCGCCGCTATTCGACGCGTTATGTTGCTGACGAAGTTGCCGCGAAAAAGGCCAGGGCCGGCGCCTGGGCGCACGGCTTCCATCGGCCATCGGACTATCGCAGGTCACAGTGATTAGTCGCTGGTGGCGCGGACGGCTTGTTTCCAGATGCCGGTCGGCACGGACGGCGTTGTGTCGCTGAGGTGCGTCAGGTGGACCAGCAGGTCTTCCAGTTCGTCGACATCGTACGGCACGTGGATCAGAAGGACTTCGAGCTGGCGCCGTGCGTTGGTGTAGTGGCTGGCGGCGCTGCGGTGGACCTGGGCGCGCTCGCTCCAGCGAAAAACCGTCTGGAAGACCGACAGGATGGAGGTCAGGCTGGCCAGGATGAAGATGGCGAGGTTGATCGGGGTTTCATACTGGCTGTAGACCTCCGGCAGGACGATCGGAATCGCTGCCAGCACCGAGACCAGGAAGCCGCCCATCAGCGTCAGTGTGGTGAACCAGTTGGCGAAGCTTGAAAGTGTATTGGTCGCCAGCCAGTGACCGAGAGCGCCGCGCTTGATACGCCGCTCGGTCTCTTTCAGAATGCGCGGCAGGTCTTCCGCTTCGATCCGATTGGTCGCTTTATCGCTGCCGTCCACGGCCTGATCCCCCTTACCCTCGCGTTAAGGAATAGGGCGATGAGGCCGGACAGGCAAGATTTTTCTGCGGTTACAGCCCGTTGGCGGCGCTCAAAACCGCCTTGACGCTGGCCGTGGCGATGTCGTCGTCGATGCCGATGCCGAAGACATGGCGATCATCGGCGGTGCGGCATTCGATATAGGCGACCGCCTGGCTGAGTGATCCCTTGGTCAGGGCATGCTGGCCGTAGTCGAGGACTTCAAGCGCCAGGCCATAGTGATCGTTCAGCGCTTCGATGGCGCTGGAGATGAGGCCATTGCCGTGGCCGATCACCGAGGCTTCCGCACCGTCCTTGACGATGCGGCCGACAAAGGTCCGCTGCGTGCCCGAATGGACGGCGGCGGCCTGTTCGTAGGCGATCAGGCCGTAGCGGCCGCCCCCCAGGTGATAGGCGTCCTGGAAGGCCTTCCAGATCTCTTCGGACGACAGTTCGCGGGCGCTGGCGTCGGTGATTTCCTGGACGCGGCGCGAAAAGTCGATCTGCAGATGGCGCGGCAACTTCAGGCCGTGCGCCTGTTCCAGCACCCAGGCGATGCCGCCCTTGCCGGACTGCGAGTTGACGCGGATGACCGCTTCATAGCTTTCGCCGAGATCGGCCGGATCGATCGGCAGGTAGGGCATTTCCCAGAAGCCGTCATTGCGCTTTTCATGCGCGGCGAAGCCTTTCTTGATGGCGTCCTGGTGCGAGCCCGAAAACGCCGTGAAGACCAGCTCGCCGGCATAGGGGTGGCGCGGATGGACCGGGATGTTGTTGCAGTACTGAACCGTCTCCACGACTTCGCGCATGTTAGAGAAGTCGAGCTTCGGCGAAATGCCTTGGGTGTACATGTTCAGGCCCAGCGTCACCAGGTCGACATTGCCGGTGCGTTCACCATTGCCGAATAGGCAGCCTTCGACGCGGTCGGCGCCGGCCAGAAGGCCCAGCTCAGCGGCGGCCGTGCCGGTGCCGCGGTCATTATGGGGATGCAGCGAGATGCAGACGCTGTCCCGGCGCGAGATGCGGCGGCAGAACCATTCGATCTGGTCGGCATAGGTGTGCGGGCCGCCAACCTCAACGGTCGCCGGCAGGTTCAGGATCAGCGGATTGTCCGGCGTCGGCTGAAGGACATTGATGACGGCTTCACAGACTTCAAGCGCGAATTCCGGCTCAGTGGCGGTGAAGGTTTCGGGGCTGTATTCGAACGACCAGCGCGTCTCAGGCTGCTTAGCGGCTTCGTCGCGCAAAAGCGTTGCGCCTTTAACGGCCAAGGCCAGGACATCGGCCTTTTCCATGCCGAAGACGACGCGTCGGAACAGCGGTGAGGTGGCGTTATAGAGATGGACGATGGCTTGCTTGGCGCCACGCAAGGATTCGAACGAGCGCTTGATCAGGTCTTCGCGCGATTGGGTCAGGACCTGAATCGTGACGTCGTCGGGGATCAGGTTTTCCTCGATCAGCTTGCGCACGAAGTCGAATTCGGTAGCGCCGGCGGACGGGAATCCAACTTCGATCTCCTTGAGACCAACCTTCAGCAACAGATTGAAGAAGATCATCTTCTTCTCGACGTCCATCGGATCGGCCAGGGCCTGGTTGCCGTCGCGAAGATCGGTGGACAGCCAGCGCGGCGGCGCGGCAATCGTCTTCGACGGCCAGGTCCGGTCGGACATGTCGACGCCCAGCGAAAACGGGCGGTATTTGGTCTCTGGGTTCGGCAGCATGGACATG
>CBFGPQ010000221.1:0-5796 GCA_965650705.1 uncultured Asticcacaulis sp.
AATGACGCCACGGTCGAGATGCTGGTCGAACAGGCGCGCGTCCAGGTCGAAGCCGGCGCCGATATCGTCGCCCCTTCGGACATGATGGATGGCCGTATCGGCCGCATCCGCCATGCCCTGGAAGCCAACGGCCATCCCGACACGCTGATCATGTCCTATGCCGCCAAGTACGCCTCGGCGTTTTACGGCCCCTACCGCGACGCCATCGGCGTCAAGGCGCTGAAGGGAGACAAGAAGACCTACCAGATGGATTCGGCCAACTCTGAGGAAGCGTTGCGCGAAGTCGCCATGGACATCGCCGAAGGCGCCGACATGGTCATGGTCAAGCCCGGCCTGCCCTATCTCGACATCGTCCAGCGTGTCTCGGCGACCTTCCGCGTGCCGACCTTCGTCTACCAGGTGTCTGGCGAGTACGCGATGATCAAGTCCGCCGTCGAAAAGGGCTTCATGGACGAGGACCGCGCTGTTCTGGAGACGCTTCTGGCCTTCAAGCGCGCCGGCGCGTCGGGCATCCTCACCTATTTCGCCAAGAGCGTCGCTGAAAAGCTGAAGGGCTGAACCATGAGCATTGCCAAGACCTTGAGCGATGCGCTCAACAACGAAACCTATATTCGCCTCAACCTTGACGACAGCAGCCACGAGGGCTTTGTCGTAGGCTTAAGCGAAAAGCTGGTCCTGCTTCAGGTCATCTACGAATGGCAGGACACCGGCGCCCTGGTTGTCCCTATTGAGCGCGTCGAAAGCTGCGACATCTCCGATCACCACGACGACCAGATCAAGATCCTGGCTTTCAACAGCGTCAAGCGCACCAAGCGCTATGCCGGCATCAAGCTGGCCAATTTCGCCGAGCTGTTCAGGTCGCTTATGCCGCGTGGCAAGTTTGTCGTCATCTCGGTCGAGGACGAATCCGATGTGGGCCAGATTGACGCCGTCGAGGCCGATCAGGTCGTGCTGAAAGCCGTCGATCCCGGCGGGAACTGGACGGGCGACGAACTGGAATGCCCGTTCGAAGAGATTACCTCGGTGCAGTTCGACGACGGCTACAGCCGCGTTCTGCAACGGTATGTCGAACGAAAGGCGCAGCTCAACTAGACAAAATCAACGTGAATAGGTTACGCTTCCTCGGCTAAAGGGGGGAATCCATGCGTAACCTGTTGTGTGCAACTGCGGCTGTTATGGCCATCCTGACCGGTGCGCCCGGAGCCGCGCTCGCCGCCAAGAAGGCCGAGACCGAGCAAGTCAAGCCAAGCGAACTTTCGGTTATCAACGCCATCCTGCGCCAGGGACGCGCCAAGGCGGAAAAAGGCGACTGGGCCGGCGCCAAGGAAAGCTATCAGTCGGTCGTCAGCAACCCGGTCTTCCCCAAGCTCTCGGCCGAGATGCGCCACTTCGCCTACTACGTCCTGGCCATGGCCGAGCTGTACAATGATGAGCCCCAGCTCGCCTATGAGCACATGGTCGCCGCCGCCCAGGCCGCGCCCAAGGAGATGGATAGTTCATCCTGGCTGTTCTACGCCAAGGTCGCGCTGAAAGCCGGCAAGTCCGAGGATGGCGGTGACGCCGCCGTGCGCGCCGTCACCGAATTTCCCGACGAGATCAGGAAAATCGATAGCTGGCGCATCTTCAGCGTGACCGGCGAACTCGAGAAGATCAAGGACGACCGCGTTCGTTACCAGAGGTTCCTCGAAGCCCTGCGCGCTATCAACTACGTCCCGAACGGCGAATTCACCACAGCGGAAAGCCTGTGGTTCGATCTGTTCACCATATATGCCGATCGTGGTGACGACACAAAGGCGCAAGCCGTGGCCGACGGCCTGACCGAACCCTTCACCGTCGCCCGCCGCCAGATCGACAAACGGTACCTCCGCTTCGCCCCGACCGGCGAAGACGCCTACACGAAAGCGATTGAAGGCGATATCGCGGTGGCCCGCGCCGCAGTGGCGCGCCATCCGGAAAAGATCGAAGGTATCCAGTCGCTCGCCAACAAACTGACAAACGCCAACCGCCTGGCGGAAGCGCTGAAACTGGTCGATGACGCCCTGGCGCGCGTCGATGCCGCACCGAAAGACAAGCCTGCCTTCGACGATCTTGCCGACTATCACGCCTGGGCGCTCAGCGCGCGCTCGTCGATCCTGATGCTGATGGGGCGCGGCGATGACGCGCTGGCCACGCAGATAAAGGCGCGCGATATTGCCGCTGCCGCCAATCAGGACACGATCAGTCACCGTATCAACCTCGGCGGCCTCTACAACGATCTCGGCAAGCCAGGTGAAGCGCTGAACGAAGTCAAGGACGTCGACAGCAAAAAGACCAGCAAGTACGGCGTCATGGCTGCCGAAGAGGTCCGCGCCTGCGCTCATGCTCAACTGGGCGACAAGGCTAGCCTCGCAAAGTCTTTGGACTTCATGCGTGCCCGCGCCGAAGATGGAGAAAACACCCTGCAGGCCGCGCTATTGTGCGCCAACGAAATGGATGAGGCCGCCAAACAACTGATCTCGCGGCTGGACGATCCGATCAAGCGCGGCAACGCGCTGGCGACGCTGCAGACCTATTTGGAGACGCCCCATCCTACGGCCTGGCAGAAGACCATCAATAGCCAACTGGCGACGTTGATTGCCCGACCCGACGTTCAGGCGGCGATCGCCAAATATGGCGTAATCCGGCGATATCCCGTCTTCGGCTACAGATAAGCAGAGGCTAAATGCGCCGCAATCGATTGGCGTTATACTGACGTCCCAGGGGCGATGAGGTTCGACATATGGAGGACTCATGCCCGCCTACGCCCTTCTTCTCGGCCTGATGTTTCAGCCGATCGACAGCAAACCCCTGCCGCCCATCGCCCCGCAGCGCGACGGCACCTACCTGAGCTGCACCTATTTCGACTTCAATCGCAACATCAACTACCGCTCACGCGTCTTTCCGGTCCAGGGCGTGCCCGAAACGCCGCGTACCGACGTGTCGCTTTTCACCGATGCCTTCGCCAAGGCAATCACGGCGCAGTACCACGTACCGGTCGATATGCGTCACGTCCATTGCGATACGGTGGGCGCGTGGCGCATCGATGCTGAGCTTCAGCAGCAGGCGGAGCTCGATGCCGGCACGGTCAAGCCGCCCGAGGATGGACGGCGCGTTAACTGGCCGAATAGCTAAGCGCTTTCCAAAAGTGTGCAGCGGTTTTCGGATAGAAAGCGCGACAAACTAAGATTTACGCCGGGCTTCCAGGCGCGCATGGAGGCTGGAGGTATCCCAGCGGCTGCCGCCCATGGCCTGGACCTCGCTATAGAACTGATCGACCAGGGCTGCCAGGGCCAAGTGCGCGCCGTTATCGCGCGCCTCATCGAGCGCAATCCCTAAGTCCTTGCGCATCCAATCGACGGCGAAACCAAAGTCGTACTTGCCGTCGTTCATCGTGCCCCAGCGATTGTTCATCTGCCACGAGCCCGCCGCTCCGCCGGAGATCGCGGCCACCACCTTGTCGGGATCGAGCCCGGCGCTGCGCGTGAAATGCAGTGCCTCGGCCACGCCCTGGACGACGCCGGCGATAGCGATCTGGTTGGCCATCTTGGCGGTCTGGCCAGCGCCGGCCTCGCCGATATGGACGATGACCTTGGTGTACGGCTTAAGCAGAGCCTCGACCTCGGCAAAGCGGCGTTCAGCCCCACCAACCATGATAGCCAGTTGGCCATTGACCGCGCCCGCCTGCCCACCCGACACTGGTGCATCGTAAAAATCGAAGCCTTTTTGGCCAGATAGCGCAGCCAATTCACGCGCCAGTTTCGCCGAAGTCGTCGTGTGATCGATGATCAGCGCGCCGGGCTTGAGGTGTGGCAACGCGGCCGTCACCGCCTCGCGCACGTCCTGGTCGCGGCCGACGCACAGCAGAAAGACGTCCGCATCGGCAACCGCTTCAGCGATCGAGGCCGCCGCCGATCCGCCTGTCTCCTTCGCCCAGGCCTCGGTCTTGGCGAAGGTCCGGTTATAGCCCGTGACGCTGTGTCCTGCCTTGACAAGGTGGCCGGCCATCGGCCCGCCCATGATACCCAGACCGGCAAAGCACAGCTTCACGATGCGCTCCTGATTTCGCCATATCGGCCGCGGAAGAAGGTCAGTCCCGCCTGCGCATCGTCTCTGTCGAAGGAGGTGACGCGGCCGACGATGACCAGATGATCGCCCACGGTCCGTGTCTCATAGGTTTCGCATGCCAGGAAACCCAGCACATTATTCAGCCGCAGGGGATGCGCATCGCTGATCAGGCCTTCTTCGGGCAGGATATGGGCATTGAAACGGGCAAACCGCTGCGACAGGTCCTGCTGGCCGCCCGACAGGATATTGATGCCAAAGCCCGGCGCATCGGCATAGACGGCGTAGCGGTGCGCCTTGTTGTCCAGACACCACTGCACCAGCGGCGGCTCGAGCGACACCGAGGAAAAAGAATTGGCCGTCATGCCCAGCACGTGTCCGTCGACATGGTCAGGATCGGGCACGGTGATGACGCAGACGCCGGTGGCAAATCCGCCAAGGGTGTATCGGTAGGTCTTGTCCATCAGTCTCCCGGCCGTGAGCGATATGGCGAAACGAAGTTCGGCGCAGCCAAAAGTGTCAGCGGTTTTCGCCGAGATATCGCGCCAAAGCAAGGCTTCGTTCTTACGCAATTCGCCTGCAAAAGCAAAGCCAAAGCCGCTTCGAAAAAGTGTGCGTTTCGCACAGCGTTTCAATGGCCTGTTAATGTTAATCAGCGAAAGATGAAGGCCTGAGCTCTCTTCCAGTACAGGTCCCGCATGGCGAGTCGCGACGCCCCCATCGTCATTAAAAAGGTCAAGAAGGTCGTTGGCGGTGGCCACCACGGCGGCGCCTGGAAGGTCGCCTATGCCGACTTCGTGACCGCCATGATGGCCTTCTTCCTGCTGATGTGGCTGATCAACACGACTTCTCCAGAACAGAAGCGCGGCGTGGCGGACTATTTCGCCCCGGCCAACGTATCGCAGTCGACCTCGGGTTCCGGCGGGATTCTCGGCGGCAATGCCTTGGGCGAGGACGGCAACAAGAACGAAGGCACAATGTCCTTCATCGAGCAGATGGCGCCCAAGCCGCCCGAAACCCAGGACCGCGACGGCAAGACCACCGAATCCGCCGCCAAGGGGGCCGCCGCCGATTCCGAGACCGACGCCCAGAAGCAGGAACAGCAGAATTTCCAGAGCGCGGCCGAATCGCTGCGTCAGGCCTTGCAGGACATGCCCGAACTGGCCGAACTGTCGAAGAATATCCTGGTCGACCAGACACCCGAGGGTCTGCGCATCCAGTTGATCGACCAGGAAGGCCGCTCCATGTTCAATTCGAACTCAGCCGAGCCCAATGATCGCGCCAAGGTGCTGCTGCGCGCGGTTGCCAAGGTCGTCAACAACCTGCCCAACCGCGTCTCGATCACCGGCCACACGTCGGGCACCGCAGGCACGGGCACGCAGAACCCGCGCGACTGGCGCCTGTCGGCCGACCGCGCCGACGCCTCACGCGCCGTGCTCCAGGCCGCCGGCGTCGACCAGGATCGCATCGCCCAGGTGTCCGGCAAGGCCGCCAAGGAACCGCTCTATCCGGACGACCCGTCGCTGGCCGGCAACCGGCGTATCGCCATCGTCCTGCTTCGCGAAGCCCCGGTTTTGCCGCAGAATCCAAATATGTAGCTGATCACGCGGTTGCAGCCCCTTGACGGCGCGTAGATTGCAAGCACACTTATGACAAGGGGCGAGTCCGGTTTCATGCAGGTCGCGGCGTTTCAATGAGTGAGCATTTTCCAGGGCG
>CBFGPQ010000222.1:0-5757 GCA_965650705.1 uncultured Asticcacaulis sp.
CCTGGTACAAGCGGCTGCCCTTTATCCATTCGCGCCTGGGGCGGCTGGTTGTCGGACTGAACATCATCAGCCTGCTGATCCTCGTCTGCGGTACATTGGTGGTCAACGAGTTCCGCCGCGGCCTGATCCAGGCCTATGAAGACTCGCTGAAGTCCCAGGCCCAGACCATAGGGAACCTGATCGGCGCCGTGGCAACGGGCGAGGAGAACGAAGCCCCGCACCTCCAGCCCTATTATGCCGCCCAGGTGATGAACCGTTTTATTCCACAGGGCCAGCGGGCGCGTCTGTTCGACATCAACGGCGAGCTGGTGTCGGATGGTACCTGGATCGCCGACTCACTGGCCGGCTCGGACCGGATCGAGGTCACGCCTTTGCCGCCCGCGCGCAAGTCGACCGATCCGCAGCCCAAGGACAATTCCTCTGAAATGGCGAAGCTGCGCGCCCAGGGCCAGAGCGACCTTCAGGACGAAGTCGCCATGGCGCTGAGCGGTACGGACGTCGCCCACGTCCGCCGCAATGAGCGCGGCCGGAAGGTCGTGTCGGTGTCCATCCCCATCAAGCGCGTCAAGACTGTGCTGGGTGTGCTGACCCTGGAACGCGGTAATGTCGACGAGATCGTCCAGGCCCAGCGCCAGGCCATGGTGCCGTTTATCCTGGTCGCCCTGGGCGTGACCTTTATCTCGTCGATCATGCTGCATTTCCTGATCACGCGGCCGATCCAGCGTCTGTCGGTGGCCGCCGACACGGTGCGCGCTAACCAGGCACGCGCCATCTCCCTGCCCGACCTCGAGGAGCGTCGGGACGAAATCGGCGGCCTGGCGCGGTCGCTGGAGAGCATGACCGATACGCTGTGGCGGCGGATGGAGGAAATCGACCGCTTCGCCGCCGATGTGGCGCATGAAATCAAGAATCCGCTGACCTCGATCCGCAGCGCCCTGGAGACGCTGTCGATCGTCAGGGACGACAGCGCCAAGGAACGGCTGATGGGGGTGCTTAACCAGGATGTGCGCCGGCTCGATCGCCTGATTACCGATATCTCCAATGCGTCGCGCCTCGACGCCGAGCTGTCGCGCGACGTGCCCAAGGCGATCGATGTCGGCGGGCTGATGGAAGACATCGTGTCGTTGTACGAACATACCGGTACGGTTCGGGTTACCTTAAGCCGCGAGATCACCCAAGCGCGGGTCAGCGGCCGCGAAGGTCCGCTGGGCCAGGTGTTCCGCAACGTTATCGACAATGCCCGCTCCTTCTCGCCAGAAGACGGTGAGGTTCGCGTCGTGCTGGCCCAGGGCGAGGCCGGGCAGCTCCTGGTCACGGTCGAGGACGACGGCCCGGGGATTCCTGAGGAAAACCTCGAGACCATCTTCCAGCGGTTCTACACATCGCGTCCGAAGGGCACGAGCTTCGGCAACAATTCGGGCCTCGGCCTGTCGATCTCGCGCCAGATCGTCGAGGCGCATCACGGGAAGATCTGGGCCGAGAACCGGACCGAGGGTGACAAGGTGGTGGGGGCCAGATTCAGCATTGTCCTGCCGAGCGCTTAAATTTCAGGGTTTAGGGGTGAGGAGCGCCGCTTTGCTGAAAAGCAAAGCGGATGAGATCGATACTGAATGTATCGATCTCCGCGAATAACGCCCGAAGCCATGCGGAGGGCCGGCTGTGACCCCACGAACACCTTTTTTCTTTTCCGCGTCCAGCCGCTTGCGGCCAGAAGAGGAAAAGAAGTAAGTCTTGGGGCCCAAAACGTTTCTTGGGGCCCCAAACCCCTTATGTTTTCCGCGTCTGCATGAGCAAACTGATCCTCCACGCCACCTCCCTGACGCTCCTGGTTGGCCAGACCTGGCGCGGTGTGTTGGTTGTGGGGCCGTCCGGCATCGGCAAAAGCGACCTGGCCCTGCGCGCCATCGAATCGGGCTGTCACCTGGTCTCGGACGACTATTCGTGCATCTGGACGTCCGGCGGGCACCTCTATGCTGCCCCGCCCGAAACCATCGAAGGACTAATGGAAGTCCGCGGCCTTGGCATCATCGGTCAGGGACAGCGCCGCCCAATGACCCGTATCACTTTGGTGGCGATGGCGCAGACCGATCCGGTCGACCGCTTGCCGGAAAACGAAATCACTCCCATATTGGGACTGAACCTCCCGACGACCCGCCTCAATCCACGTGAAGCGTCTTCGGTTCCGAAACTCATCACGCGCCTGCGGCAAAACTAGGCCGCATCAGGCACGCCTTAGCGATACAACCCTACCGTGCCGCTACGTCAAGTGACACAGAAGCCACGGTTTTCGCTTTGGTGCGGCTTTTGCTGGGCAGTTCACAATTTCTCATTTTGCAGTGCGAAGCAAAGAGGACTAATATCGCGTATTCGGCCGGTCGCACGAGCGCGGCAGTAAGGTTAAGGCATACATGATCGGACTGGTGATCGTTACGCATGGCAGGCTCGCCGAAGAGTTCGTCGCGGCGATGGAGCATGTGGTGGGGCCACAGAGCCAGGTGACCCCTATCTGCATCGGGCCGGAAGACGATGTCAGCCTGCGTCGTCAGGAAATCCTGAAGGCCACTGCTGAGAACGACACCGGTGACGGCGTCATCCTGCTGACCGACATGTTCGGCGGCACGCCATCCAACCTGGCCATTTCGGTGATGGAACAGACGCGTGCCGAAGTCATCGCCGGCATCAATCTGCCCATGCTGATCAAGCTGGCCTCGCTTCGCCGCAACGAAGACCTGGGCGCCTGCGTCTGCCACGCCCAGGAAGCCGGCCGCAAATATGTGACGGTCGCCTCCTACGTTCTGTCCGGAGACAACTGAGTCTCATAGGATTTTGACTGGACTCGGAATCAGAACTCTCGCATCATCCGGCAAAACACCAAATACCTCCGAAGGAGGTCCTATGAGTGAGACGGCATTACCGGTGCGAGCCCAGGTCGAAATCTGCAACAATAAGGGCCTGCACGCCCGCGCCTCGGCCAAGTTCGTGAAACTGGCCTCGAGTTTCGAGAAAGCCCAGATCCACGTCATCAAGGACGACAACCGCGTCGATGCCCTGTCGATCATGGGCCTGTTGATGCTAGGTGCGGCAAAGGGCTCGCTGATCGAAATCGAAGCTGAGGGCGAAGACGCCGAGGCCGCCGTCAAGGCGCTCAGCGAACTGGTCGCCAACCGCTTCGATGAAGAGGCGTGACGTGAAACCGCTCTGGCTCGCTGTTGCTATTGCCCTTTCGCTAACCGCGCCGGCTATCGCGCATGCCGAGGAGGGTGAGCCCGAAGCTACGGCGCCGGTGAAGAAAAAGATCCGTAAGAAGGTCAAGGCGAAGCCGAAGGCCACGGTGCCCGCCACGCCCGCCGGTCCAATACCCTATACCTCGCTTGCGCCATCGACTGTGCCCAATGCCCAGCCTGTGACGCCCGGCCCGCCGGCGCACGCCCTAACGCATGAGGTCATGCCCCAGCCGGCAGAAACCAACGTGCCGGTCGCACCGCCTTCCGACGTCGCTATTGCCCCGAAGGTGGATGCCACGCCGCCTCCCCCTCCCCCACCGCCGCCTGTGGTGGCCCAGGCGATCCCACAGGCCGCGCCGACAGTCGGTGGCCAGGCGCAAATCAGCCTGAAGTGCGAAACCATCGTCGCCGATGGCAAGCAGACAATCAGCCGCGGCAGCTTCTATATCGATTTGTTCCCGTCGGCGGTCTTCCCTGACCAGACGGCCGACTTCAAATTCCTGTTCGTCGACCCGGCACACAAGTCGCTGATTCGCGGCTCCATCTGTCTCGACACCATGTGCACCGCCAATGTCACTGAAAGCGCCTATTATCTGGTCAACAGGGTGACCAAGCGCGGCGCGGCGCTGCGCATCACGCTCGACCGGTCGCGTGGTGCATTCTATGCCGAGGAGATCGACAGCGGCGTCTTCGGAATGTTTGGCGGCAGCAAGAAGGGCAGCCATCCCGGCGAAAGCGGCTATTGCACGCCGCAAAGCCTGCCGTCGAAGCTGTTCTGATCAACTCCTTACGAACTTCGCCCCGCCCCGCGTGGAAACCTTAGCCGGCGTCCGATATCCTTTGATCAACAAAAATGATTTCAAAGGAGATAGTCATGAATCGCGATCGTATCGACGGCAGCTGGGAACAGGTCAAGGGCCACGTCCAGAAGGCATGGGGCAAGCTGACCAATGACGACCTCGACGTTATCGAAGGCAACCGCAAGCTCCTGGCAGGCAAGATTCAGGAACGCTACGGCGTTGCCCAGGACGAAGCCGAACTTCAGGTCCGCCGCTGGAACGACGAGAATAACGACATGGTCGATGACGGCACGATCCGTTCCGACCGCCTTTAACGAACATCTTCGGTTCCGCCGAACCGGAGTATCAAGAGCGGAAGTGGCTTAACGGCCGCTTCCGCTCTTTGTGATTCGAAGACATACGGTGATAATGCAGTTGCAGCGAAACGATACGATTGCCCGATGACCCTGCTGGAACGCCTGAGAACCGAGACGCGCGATGCCCATGAAGCCCTGCATGTCCATCCGCTTCTGGCGCCGCTCATCTCTCCGGACGTGACATTCCGCGACTACCGCTACGCGCTTCTGGCCTTTGAGCTGTTCTACAGGATCATGGAGTCCCGGCCTGTTTCCTTCCCGGCCGCCAGCGCGCCCGTGCGCGACTGGCTGGCGCAGGACATGCAAAGGCAGGGCCTCATGCCGTTGGCGATCGAGGTCTCTTTGCCCGGCCTCCACACCCCCTCCCAAATATGGGGGTACCTCTACGTCAAGCAGGGATCGACCCTTGGGGGTAATGTCATGTCAAAGGCGCTTAGGCGGCATCTGCACCTGCAACCTGTGACAGAACAACGCTTCTTTGCCGGTTACGGCGACGAAAACGGTAAGCGCTGGCAAAATTTTATTGAAAACTTATTCGAAATTGCACCCTTCTTACAACCGAATGAAACGATCGAGACGGCTGTGGCGTGCTTTCAGGGAGTCGCCGATATCTGCGACATCGTACTATGCCTGAAAGATAAACATGCCCTTCAAACCCCGTGAACAACTGACCGAAAAGCAGCTGGAACGTGCCCTGCAAAGTTGCGAGCAAGAACCGATTCACACGCCGGGCTCCATCCAGCCGTTCGGCGTCATGCTGGTGCTCAATCGCGACGACCACACTATCCTGCAGGCCAGCGAGAATTTGGAATCCTGGATCGGCGTGCCATATACAAAGGCCTTAGGCACCAAACTGGACGATATTCTTGGTGCCGAACAGGCCGAGATCATACGCCATATCGTTGTCACCCGCGAGCTCGAGCCGACCCAGTCGACAGTCATCAAGGTGAACGGCCAAAGCTTCGACGCCGTCGCCCACCTGTCGGACGGCTATATCGTCGTCGAACTGGAAATCGTCGATAATCCCAAGGTGCTGGAGCGCGATTACTTTTACGACGAAATGCGCCAATTCGCCGTCGGCATGCGCGACCAACGCAAGACCGAAGACCTGTATAATTTCGTGACGGCGCAGGTGCGCAAGATCACCGGCTTCGACCGAGTCAAACTCTACCGTTTCGACGAAGAATGGAACGGTGAAGTCATTGCCGAAAGTCGCGCCCCCTACATGGCGTCGTACAAGGGGCTGAACTTCCCGGCTTCCGACATCCCGCCGCAAGCCCGCGCGCTTTACACCAAGAATTTCATCCGGGCGATCGCCGATATCAACTATGCGCCGGTGCCGGTCCTGCCGGCGCTGAATCCGCATACCAACCGCCC
>CBFGPQ010000223.1:0-5671 GCA_965650705.1 uncultured Asticcacaulis sp.
CCGGCCATCGAGTTCACCGAGTCGGTCAGGTCCTTCCACGTGCCGGCCACGCCCTTCACCTCAGCCTGGCCGCCCAGCTTGCCCTCGGTGCCCACTTCCCGCGCCACACGCGTCACTTCAGCGGCGAACGAGTTCAACTGGTCCACCATGGCGTTGACCGTGTCTTTCAGCTCAAGGATTTCGCCCTTAACGTCCACGGTGATCTTCTTCGACAGGTCGCCATTGGCCACGGCCGTCGTCACATCGGCGATGTTACGCACCTGGCCGGTCAGGTTACCGGCCATCATGTTCACCGAGTCGGTCAGGTCCTTCCACGTGCCGGCGACGCCGCGCACCTCGGCCTGGCCACCCAGCTTGCCTTCGGTGCCCACTTCCCGCGCCACCCGCGTCACTTCGGCGGCGAATGAGTTGAGCTGGTCCACCATGGCGTTGACCGTGTCTTTCAACTCGAGGATTTCCCCCTTAACGTCCACGGTAATCTTGCGCGACAGGTCGCCATTGGCCACAGCGGTCGTTACCTGGGCGATGTTGCGCACCTGGGAGGTCAGGTTGCCGGCCATCGAGTTCACCGAGTCGGTCAGGTCCTTCCACGTCCCCGACACGCCCTCGACCTTGGCCTGGCCGCCCAGCTTGCCCTCGGTGCCCACTTCGCGCGCCACCCGCGTCACTTCCGACGCGAACGAGCGCAGTTGGTCCACCATGGTGTTGATGGTGTTCTTCAGTTCGAGGATTTCGCCTTTCACGTCGACGGTGATCTTCTTCGACAGGTCGCCATTGGCCACGGCGGTCGTCACTTCGGCGATGTTGCGCACCTGGGAGGTCAGGTTACCGGCCATCGAGTTCACCGAGTCGGTCAGGTCCTTCCACGTCCCCGACACGCCTTCGACCTTGGCCTGGCCACCCAGCTTGCCTTCGGTACCCACTTCGCGCGCCACACGCGTCACTTCGGCGGCGAACGAGCCCAGCTGATCCACCATGGTGTTGATGGTCTTGGCGGTGCGCAGGAACTCCCCCTGCAGCGGCCGGTCATCGATCTTCAAGGCCATGGTCTTACTGAGGTCGCCCTGGGCGACGGCGCCGATGACGCGCGCGGTTTCGGTCGTCGGGTGCACCAGGTCGTCGATCAGGTCGTTCACCGACTCGACCGAGTCTTGCCAGAAGCCGGAGACATGGCCGAGATTGAGCCGCTGGCTGAGCCGGCCTTCCTTGCCCACTGATTTCGACAGGCGCCCCAGTTCCGAGGCCATGCGCTCGTTCATCTCGACGACTTCGTTGAAGGCGTCGGCGACCTTGCCGGCGATACCGGTCCAGTCGGCCGGCAGGCGGACATCGGACTGGCCCTTGCGCAGGGCGTTTAAAGCGTGAAGGAGCGCGTTGAGTTCGCCTCCTGCACTGACGGGCTCATCAGCAACCTCGAAGGCGGCATCCAACATGTTTTTGCTCTGAATTAACTCTGGCCCGGCGCACCCCGCCGTACCGTTCAGGAATGTGCCTGACCCAATAAAAGGGCGATGAGGTTTTCGGAGTCGAAAGTAAGGAACCCATAAGTGCGAATAAAAAGCCCGGTCCGTGAGAACCGGGCTGATCGCTTGAATTTGGCGTTGGCTACCAGAACCAGGCGTAGAGCCCGACCAGTATGGCGACGACGCCGACCGCCAGCACATTGAAGGTCGGCGATGTCTTGAAGTTCACGCCGTCAAGAGTCAGGGTCGAGACCTCGCGCTTGTTGGGCAGGACCAGCGATACCAGAACGCAAAGCGCCGTCGAGGCAACGAACACCCAACCGACGCGGTTCATGAACGGGTAGTTCGGGTCGACGTACGACCACACGGCCGACATGATGACGCCGCCGATGATGGTGGCAAAGGCGCCCGCGGTCGAACAGCGCTTCCAGAACATGCCCAGCGCAAAGATCACCACGATACCCGGGGTGAAATAGCCAGTGAAGTTCTGGATGTACTGGAAGGCCTGATCCCACTTGCCCAGCAGTGGCTCGGCCGTGAAGATGGCGATGATGACCGAAACCAGCGCCGCCACCTGGCCAATGGTGACCAGTTGGGCGTCAGGAATGTCGCGCTTCAAGGGCGCCACGATATCCAGCGTGAAGATGGTGGCGATCGAGTTGATCTTGGACGCCGTAGAAGCGATGACGGCAAAGGTCAGGGCCACAAAGACCAGCCCCAGCAGGCCCGACGGCAAGAGCGTCATCATGCTGGGGTAGGCCTGGTCCGGACGGGCCAGGTCGGGCGCCAGCACGAGGGCGGCCAGGCCGGGCACGACCACGATCAAGGGCATCAGCAGCTTGAGATAGGCGGCGAAGGCGATGCCCTTCTGCGCTTCGGGCAGGTCCTTGGCGGCCAGGGCGCGCTGGATGATGTACTGGTTGAAGCCCCAGTAGGAGATGTTCATGATCCACATGCCGCCCAGGATGACCGCCAGACCCGGCAGTTCCTTATAGTGCGGCGACGCCTCGTCCAGGATCATCTTGAAGTGGTCCGGAAATTCCGTGTGCAGCCTGTTGAAGCCAGCGACAAAGCCCGCCACGTCCTGCGTTCCACCGATCTTGGTCAGGGTCAGGCCGGTGATGATCAGGCCGCCCAGGACCAGCAGGGTCACCTGGACGATATCGGTCATGGCCACGGCCTTGAGACCGCCGGTCAGCTGGTACAATAGGGCAAAGACGCCGAGGCCCGCCAGCACCCAGAAGGGATCGAGGCCGGTCACGGTCACCACTGCGGTCGCCCCCAGCCACAGGATCGAGGTCAGGTTAACGAAGACGTAGAGGATCAGCCAGAAGACGGCCATCAGGTACTTCACGCTGGGGCCGAAGCGTTGCTCCAGGAAACCCGGCATGGTCATGACACCGTTGCGCAGGAAGACCGGCAGGAAGTACTTGCCGACGATGATCAGCGTAATCGCCGCCATCCACTCGTACGAAGCGATGGCCAGGCCGATCTTGTAGCCAGATCCCGACATGCCGACAATCTGTTCGGCCGAGATGTTGGCGGCAATCAGCGACGCGCCGATGGCCCACCACGGCAACTGGTTGTTGGCCAGGAAGTAGCCCTTGGACGACTTCTCTTCGCCCGCTTTGCGGCGCGAGACGACCTGGGCCAGGATGAAGATGGACACGGCATAGAAAAGCACAATCCAGATGTCGATGCTGGAGAGAAAGCTCTGCGCCGGCAGATACTGTTTTAAATCAGGCATGTTCCCGTTCCCCCGGCCTCTTTAGCGGGCCGATATGTCATACAATTAATATGACTTAACCACAGGCTAACAGTAGAATCAATCCTGCGATAGCGGGGTTATGCGATCGCCTTATTTGTTCAAAGCCCAGTGATCAGCGAGTTCAGGTCCTCCGCCCCGGTTGCCGCTGCCGGCGATGACGTGTGTAGTGCCTTTAATATCAACGACTTGAAAGCCGTGACGGCCGACCGGCAGGGGCGGCAGGGCAGTCCACGCGCCGGTTTTCGGATCGAAGGCTTCGACCTCGGCGTGGCCCGCGACCTGGCTGCCGCTCTCGCCACCGATGACGACAATCTTACCGCCGCGGACAATGGCCGAAGACCCGGCGCGCGGTGTTGGCAAGGGCGCTGCGACCGTCGTCCAGCTGTTGGAGGCGATGTCGTAGACATCCATTTCGGAGATGGTCAGCTCCATCGGCTTGCCGGCGTCGAACGCGCTGCGGCGGCCGCCAGCGGCGTAGATCTTCCCGTTCAGGACCGCCGCGTGGAAATGGTCGCGCGGGCGCGGTGCATCGGCCAGGACCTTCCACTCCCCCGTCACCGGATTGAAGCTGTCGGTCCACGCCACGAAACCGGAATTGTGCCCGCGGGCGTTGCCGCCGATGAGGTAGAACAGGCCGTTATGGACGACCAGCCCGGCGCCGCCACGTCGGCGTTCGGCTGGGATTTCAGCGCCTTGGCTCCATTGGTCGCCGCGCGGATCGTAGATCTGGACGTGCGAGACGATCTGTTCCTCGGGGAACGGCCCCTTGAGTGCGCCGATGATGTAGATCTTGCCGCCGTGGGTGACGGCCTGGACGTGGTTCATTTCGAACGGCGGCTGAGCGCCCTTGGTCCACTTGCCCGTCTTCGTGTCATAGATGTCGAGCGGGCGCTCGCCGCGGCCGCCGATAACATAAATACGGCCGTCCAGCGCGGCTGCGGCGCTTTCGTGACGCGCCGCCGGCGCCCCCTCTCCCTGGACCTGCGTCCATTTGAGCGTTTCGCTGAACGACGGTGTGGCCGCTCCGGCGATCAAAGCGGCGGTCACAAGCCCCAGGACCAGAGTCCGGCGGGTAAGCATTTGGGGGAAAAGGGTTTGCAAATCCGGGCTCCACTCAACAGTTGTCGCCGGTATCATGCACAGAGTGTAATGGATTACAATTTATATATGACCTTTGCATAACAAAGCAAAATCCCCGCCCGGGCGCGTGGCCCGGACGGGGATTTTTGTAACTATAACAGGCGTCGGATTACCGCGCCGGGCAGGTCGCATCGCCTTCGTCCGACTCCAGCTTGATGCTGGAATAGCTGATCGACAGCGGCTTTTCCGAGCCAATCGCGAACGGGATCGACACCGCGTTCATGTCCTGGCCGGCGGCGACAAAGCAGTCGAGCGTGATCTTCAACGTCTTCCATTCGCCGACCGGAGCGGTCAGCGCCTTGGAGACCTCGACCGTCTGCAGGACGTTCAGGCTGTGGCCCATGGCCATGACGACCGGCCCTTGCAGCGGGGCGTCGAGGCGGTAGCGGATAGCAACCGTCATCTTGCCCGTCGTCTGGCGGCTCAGGTTGACGGGCTCACCGACGATGGCGGCCAGGCCCCTGCCCTTGAAGACCAGCGAACGGCCGGCTTCCTGCTGGTTGTTGGCGTCGACGGCGCTTTGCGTCACCATGCCGCCAGGGCTGGAGAAGGTCGCCAGGTCGCCTTCGGCGATGCCGTTCATGTCGGCCAGTTGCAGCTTCCACGGCGCCTTGATGCGGCCAGCAGCGAAATAGGTATCGACATTGACGACAGCTTCGTTGCCGAGGCCCGACTCTTCGGACAGCGGTGCGACATCACCATTGTCCTTGTAGGTCAGGCCGTAGCCATAGGCGAACTGCGGATCATAACCCGGCATGCCGACATTGAGCGGCCCCTGATTGGCCTTTTTCGGCCAAGAGAAGGTCAACTTGCCCTTGAAGTCGTTGCGCGGCTGCTTATTGGCGTCACCGATCAGGACGTCGGCTACGCCGCCGCCTTCGGAGCCCGGCAGGAAGGCCGCGACAAAGGCGTCGGAGGCATTGATATAGTCGTTAGTCCACAGGGGACGGCCCGACAGGAAGACGGTCACGACCTTGATGCCCTCGGCCTTCAGCTTCTTGATCATGTCAAGCTCGCTGCGGTCGCCGTTCTTGTAGGCTAGGTTGGCGCGGTCGCCCTGGAATTCGGCATAGGGGTCTTCGCCGATGACGACAATGGCTACGTCCGGCTTTTCCTTGTAGACACCGCCGACGCTCAAGGAGGCCGTACCGCCGGCCGCCTTCACGGCCTCGGCGATGCCGCCATAGATCGACTGACCGTTCGGGAAGTCTGAGTTGGCATTGCCGGTGCCCTGCCAGGTAATGGTCCAGCCGCCGGACTGCTTGCCGATATTGTCGGCGCCGTCACCGGTGACCAGGAT
>CBFGPQ010000224.1:0-5668 GCA_965650705.1 uncultured Asticcacaulis sp.
TTCGGGCGCGCCAGCCTTATCAGGGCCGCTTTGACATCGTCAAGCAAACCCTGCCAGTCGCGGTCCACCGTGCCGGCGCGGGCGATGAATACGTAGTCGTGGCAGGGCAAGGCGTATAGAGGAAGGAGGGCTTCAGCGGCTTCGCGCAGGCGGCGCTTTGCGCGATTGCGCGTCACGGCGTTGCCGATCTTCTTCGTCGCGGTGAAACCGACGCGAATCTGTGCCCCGGCATCGTTGTTGTCTTCGCGTCGGCGCGCCTGAACGACGACGACGCCACGCGCCTGGTATGGCGCCTTGGCGGCGGCCAGGAAGTCGGCGCGGATCTTGAGACGGGGGATCATGGGTGAGGCTACATACAGAAAAAGAGCCCTCAAGCAACTTAAGGGCTCTTTTCAATTCTTCGGTCGCGAGAGCCGCTGTTAGGCGGTCAGGCGCTTACGGCCCTTGGCGCGGCGGCGGGCGACGACCTTTTGGCCGTTCTTGGTCGCCATGCGGGCGCGATAGCCATGGCGGCGCTTGCGCACAAGGCGGCTCGGCTGGTAGGTACGTTTCGTTCCCATTTGGGGCTCCGATCGTTCAGGGGCAGCGCTTCACAGCGCGCGAAATCACAAAAGAGGCGCGTGATTAGCCAAGCCGAACCACCTTGTCAATCTTATTTGCACTGTTATCGGCGTATTTCTGCTATATATAAATAGCTCTCGGTCCCTTTCAACGGAGTCGCGGTGTTCGATCCAGGCAAGCCCGGCGAACGGTCTTCCAGCCCCTTTCCCGCCCGCCCCGGCGGTCGCGGTCCCTTGCGTGACCGTAAGGCGAGTGCGCTTGTTTATGTCCGGCGTTTGACCGAGGTGTCGCGCCGCGTGGCGGCGTGGGGGTTACGCGCCGGCATACTCGTGTTTGACACTATCCACCGCTTTATCCTCAGCCTGTCCGGCCAGCTGGCGATCATGACCGCGGTCTTCGTGACGCTGGTCGAAATCATGATCTTGATCCCTTCGCTGGCCAACGACCAGGAAGAGTGGCTGATCAACTCTGTCCGCAAGGCGGAGATCGCCTCGCAGGCGGTTGACACGGCCGATGCCATGGCGGTGTCTGCCGAAACCTCGGAACAGTTGCGCAAGAGCGCGGGGGTGCTTTATCTCGCGGTCAGGATCAACGGCCAGACCCTGCGCCTGTTCGATTCCAACGTCACCGTGCCCGAAGAGGTCATGGACCTGCGCCGCCAGCGCAACCCCGTCGAGGATATCGCCTATCTGTGGGCGCCGTGGCAGACCTTGCTGTCCGACAAGGACCGGCTGATCCACGTCCAGACCCAGCCGCGCCTGCGCCCGGGCGACCAGATTGAAATCGTGGTGCGTGGCGAGCCGCTCAAGAAGCACCTGCAATCCAGCCTGCTCAACATGCTGCGCATGTCCTTCTTCATCGCCCTGGCGGCGGGTATCCTGATCTTCGCCGCCCTGTCCTTCGTCATCGTGCGCCCGATCCGCAAGCTGACCGACGCCATCCAGCGTTTCAAGACCAACCCCGAAGACGTCGCCGCCACACCGGAACTGTCCGGCCGCGCCGACGAAATCGGCGACATCGAACACGAACTGGTGGCCATGCAGGAGGAGGTGCGCAATTCGCTCAGGTCGCGCGCCCGCCTGGCAGCGTTGGGCCAGGCCGTTTCCAAGATCAACCACGACCTGCGCAACATGCTGACTTCGGCCCAGATGGCGTCGGACCGCCTGTCGGCCGCCTCGGCCGATCCGACAGTGGCCAAGGCCCTGCCGCGTCTCGAACGCGCGCTCGACCGCGCGCTGTCGCTGGCGACCAACGTCCTGACCTATGGCAAGAGCGACGAGCGGGCGCCGGCCATCCAGATCGTCAGGCTCAAGGACCTGGCCGAAGCCGCCGCCGAAGACGCCGGCCTGTGCCTGCCGGGCCAGGCGGTTGAAGGTGGCGTGCGCTTCGCGCTCAAGGCACCCAAGGGCTTTCACCTGGAAGCCGACCCGGAACAGTTGCACCGCATGCTGGTCAACCTGATGCGCAATGCCCGTCAGGCCATCGAGTTGCAACCCAACCGCCGGACCCTGGGCCGGGTGACCCTGACCGCGATCAAGACCGCCGACGATGTCATTCTGATCGTCGCGGACAACGGCCCTGGCATCCCGGAAAAGGCACGCGAAAAGCTCTTCCAGCCTTTTACCTCCTCGAATACGCCTGGCGGATCGGGACTTGGCCTTGCCATCTCGCGCGAACTGGCCCAATTGCATGGAGGGGATGTTCGACTGGTCAATACCGGGCCCGAAGGCACGTCTTTCGAGGTCCGCCTGCCGCTTAGAGCATAATGAAATCATGCTCTAATATTTGTTTTTATCGCGATATCATGTCGGAAACCGCTGCATACTTTCGAAATATCGCTCTGAAGGCTAAACGTTGGAATTTGAAGACCTGATAGAACTTGTGCGGGACAGCTACATCTCGCAGTTCAGCGCTTTTATCGACCGGATAAGCAAGGAGCACGGCGATGGGGCCGGCGAGGTCAAGCTGAAGCTGTCCGGCGACAGCGCACTCTATCGCAATTATTACTGCGCCGACTATGTGCGCGCCGACGACGGCGGCAATGTGATCGAGCTGGCGCCTGACGAAGAGGTGACATTCGATCCGGTCGACGTCGTCCTGGGCCAGATGGACATGCGCGTCGAGCGCCTGCAATGGAACGACGTGACGCTGAAGCTCGAAGGCGTGCTCGACAGCCGCGACCTCGACGAATGGTTCGAAACCTGGTTCGATCCGGATGACACGACCTTCGATCCGGACACGCGCTTCTCTGGCAATATCCACTCGCTGACTGTCGATGACGAAGGCGTCCATGTTGACCTGGGCACGGCGCCAACGGAGGCTCTGGTCGACTTATTGGTGACAATCGAGGACCTCGGCTACCGCAAGGTGACGGTCAACTAACTGCCCAACAACTCTTCAACATAGCGCGTGACGACCTCCGTCGCGGGCCCATAGCGCTTTTCGGCGAACAGGCTCTGGCCCATGGAAGGCTCGAGGTTCAGTTCGACCGTATGAGCGCCGGCGCGGCGGGCCGAAGACACGAAGCCTGCTGCCGGATAGACATTGCCCGACGTGCCGATCGAGATGAACAGGCTGCACTTGCGCAGTGCGTTCTCGATCGTACTCATGCCCATAGGCATTTCACCGAACCAGACGATATGCGGCCGCAAGGTTGCGTCTGGGGCGAATGGCGACACTGTATCCGGCAGAATATCCTCGCTCCACGTGCACACCCGCTCCGTCGCCGTACAGCGCGCCTTCAGCAGTTCGCCGTGCATATGTATCAGATTGGCGCCGTCGCGTGCCGGCAGTTCAGCCTGCGCCCGGTCGTGCAGGTCGTCGACATTCTGCGTCACCAGCAGGACATCGTGCGGCCATTCCGCCGCCAACCGGGCCAGCGCCCTGTGCGCGGCATTGGGTTCGACGTCGCGCAACTGACGGCGGCGCTGGTTGTAAAAGTCCTGGACCAGGGCCGGATTGGCGCGAAAGCCTTCAGGCGTCGCGACCTCTTCGACGCGGTGGCCGCACCACAGCCCGTCCGAAGCGCGAAAGGTCGGCACACCCGATTCGGCCGATATCCCGGCACCGGTGAGGATGACAATGCTTCCCTCCGTTCTTTTGGCCCTCACTGATCTATCCTTTGATCACCGATGCGGATGGCGCCGTTGCGGCGCGGGTCGGCACCGCCCTTGAAGCTGCCGTCGGCTTGGCGCAGCAGGCCGTTCAGGCCCGATTCCTCGCCCTGGACCTCGGTCAGCGTGTAACCCATGCCGCGCAAAGACGCCTTGATCGCATCCGGCATGCGCGCGGCCTCGACGCGAATGCCGCCGCCGCGCGCCACGACGTTCGGCAGGTTGATGGCGTCCTGCAGCGACAGGCCGAAGTCGGCGACCCCCATGATGGTCTTGATGTTATAGGCGATGATCGACGGGCCGCCCGGTGAGCCGATCAGGCCGACCAGCTTGCCATCCTTGTCGAACAGCATGGCGGGGCTCATGGCCGAACGCGGGCGCTTGCCGCCTTCGACGGCATTGGCGGCCTTGACGCCTCCGGTCGTCACGGGCGACCACGAGAAGTCTGTCAACTGGTTGTTGAGAAAGAAGCCTCCGACCATGCGGCCGGTGCCGAAGATCGATTCGACCGTCGTCGTCATCGACACCGCGTTACCAAACGAGTCGACCACGACGAAGTGTGAGGTGCCGTTGGGTTCCAGCGTCTTGTCGGGCGCCAGCTTGGGCGCGCCCGGAGGAATGCCATACTTCGGCGCCGGTCCCGCCTTGCCGACCGTGATGGTCTCGGCGCGCTCTGCGATATAGGCCGGATCGAGCAATCCACCCACGGGCACGGTGATAAAATCAGGGTCGGCCATATATTGGTCGCGGTCGGCATAGGTCAGGCGCGAGGCTTCGATCATGACCGCCCAGGCCCGAGTATCATCCTTGCCCCATTCACTTAAAGGGAAGCGCTCCATGACCTTCAGCGCCTGAAGCACCGATGCGCCGCCGGCCGGGGGTGGAGCTTCGCAGACAATATAGATGCGATAAGGCAGACAGATCGGCTCAAGCACGTGCGGCTGGTAGCCGGCCAGGTCGTTCAATGTCATGCCGCCCGGCAGCGGATCGGCATTGACCTTGGCGACGATCGCGTCAGCCAATGGTCCCTTGCGATAGGCGTTCATGCCCTGCCTGGCGATGACCTGCAGTGTCGCCGCATAGGCCGGGTTCTTCAGCGTGTCACCGGTCTTGACATAGCCGCCGTCGGCCGTGCCGAAATAGGCCTTCGCGTCGGGCACGGACTTCTGGGCGAAATTGCCCGTCTGCAGATAGCGTCCCAGACGCCGCGAGACAGTAAAACCCTTGGTCGCCAGTTTCTGGGGATCGTCGAACAAGGTGGCCCATTTCAGCTTGCCGTGGTCCTTGTGCGCCTTTTCCAGCGCGAACATGGCGCCCGGCACGCCGGTGGCGCGACCGGAAGTCACGGCTTCCGGATAGCTCATTGGCTTGCCGTCTGGTTTCAGGAATCGGTCAGGCGTGGCGGACGCCGGCGCCTTTTCGCGGCCGTTATAGACGGTCGTCTTGCCCGTGGCCGCATCGTAATAGAGCACGAAGCCGCCACCGCCGATGCCGGAGCTTTGCGGTTCGACGAGGCTGAGCGTCGCCTGGATGGCGATGGCGGCGTCGACGGCGCTGCCGCCGCGCTGCAACACCTTCATGCCGGCATCGGCGGCTTCGGGCTCGGCGGCGACGACGGCAGGCGTGACGGGACCGAGCTGCGGCTTGGCGCAGGCGGGCGTCGTCAGGACAAGTGCAGCGGACAGGACAGCGGAAACAAATGTGCGGCGGATCATGCGGGGGAGGGCTCCGTGAGCAGTCAATATAGGAATGCCGCTGTCGGGTGGCGAGATGGAAACCGGCCCTGACTAAGAGATCAACAGGATTTTCAAAAAAAGTGCTTTTTTGGTGCGTATTCGACTTGCCTTTGCGGGAGGGTTCGACTAATTGTCCGCCCCTGCCGCCGGGACGGGTTTCCGGTAGGCCACATGGCTTCAAGCACTCGTAGCTCAGCTGGATAGAGCATCAGACTACGAATCTGAGGGTCGGGCGTTCGAATCGCTCCGAGTGCGCCA
>CBFGPQ010000225.1:0-5600 GCA_965650705.1 uncultured Asticcacaulis sp.
AATACAAGGCGCATTTTTCACTATGGGCCATCCTGGCGGCGCCGCTGATCGCGGGTAACGACCTGGCGACGATGACGCAGGAGACGCACGATATCCTGACCAATAAGGACGTCATCGCCGTCGACCAGGACCCGTTGGGCGTCCAGGGTCGCAAGATCGCTGACGACGGCGACTATGAAGTTTGGTCGCGTCCTCTTAAGGGCGGGGACCGGGCGGTGGTGCTGTTCAATCGCTCGGAGGCGGCCAAGGAAATGTCCGTCAACTGGGACGCGCTGCAACTGCCGGCGGGGCTCAAGGCAGACGTCAAGGACCTGTGGACCAAGGCGGTCAAAAAGGGCGTGAAGGGTAAGTTCACCGCAACTGTCCCGTCGCATGGCGCGGTGATGATCCGTCTGACACCAAAGGCCTGAGCGATATAATGAGGAGGAGGGGGCCAAATCTTGGGTTTGGCTCCTGGTCGCCTGCTTTTATGCGTCCGCCGTTGCCGCTTCGGCCGCTTCGATCAGGTTGAGCGATTCGTGCAGGATGGCTTCGGATGCCTTTTCAGCTGCAAGCGCATCGCCTTTTTCGATCGCGACCAGAATGGCTTCATGGGCGGCAATGCTGGCCGTGTGCCCTGAAATTTTGTTGGTCAACTGGATCGACAGGCGCAGCGCGTTGTTGATCAACGGCTTCAGCCGCATGAAGAACGGATTGCCCGACGCCTTGAGGATAGAGACGTGGAAGTCGATATCAGCCTGGAGCGCCGCGTCCTGGTCGCCGACAGTGGCGATCATAGCCTCCAGCCCTTCGCGAATTGCCGCGATCGCCACCTTATCCTGGACCTCGGCAGCCAGGGCCGCGGCCGTCGGTTCGATGGCCAGGCGCATCTGGGTGAACTCAAGGAATATTTTGTTCGAGAACGGCCGTTCCATCAGCCAGCGCAGTACATCCGGATCGAGCAGGTTCCAGTTCTCAACCGGTTCAACACGCGTGCCCTGGCGCTGGCGCGACGACAGCAAGCCTTTTGCGGACAGCATTTTGACGGCTTCGCGCATAACGGTGCGGCTGGCGCCGTAGCGGACACACAGCTCGGCTTCAGTAGGGAACCCGGTGGTTTGGAATTCTCCCCTGACGATGGACTGGCCAAGCGACGCCAGCAAGCCATAGGCGAGGCTGACGCCAAGTTCCGAACGCATTTGAACGCCTTATCTATATTGCAGCCGAATCGCTCAGGCCTGTGTAACGAGCTTATAAACGACAAGCGCTTAAAAAACACAAACGTGATTTGAGACTTGCCTGATAGCGCTATCAGATTATAGTACAAATTTTACAGATAAAGAAATGCGTCACTGATGAATATCGGGACGGGCGAACGGGAGGTTGTTTATGGGAATTGGCAAGTCGTGCCGGATGATCGCATTCGGCCTGGCAGCGACAGCGCTGTCAGTGATTCCGGCCTATGCTTGGTCAGCCGATAAGCCCATACCGCAGTTCGTCCAAAAAAACGGTAAGCACACCCTTCTGGTTGACGGTGCGCCGTTTGTGATCCTGGGCGGGCAGGCTAATAATTCGAGCAACTATCCTGATGCGCTAGCCAAGGTCTGGCCCGCGATCAAGGACGTCAATGCCAATACCCTGGTCATTCCGGTTGCGTGGGAGCAGATTGAGCCCACGGAAGGCAAGTTCGACTTCAGTTTCGTGGACACCCTCGTCAGGGAGGCGCGCGCCAACAATGTGCGCTTGAGCCTTCTGTGGTTCGGTACCTGGAAGAATACGGGCCCCAGCTATACGCCGTCGTGGGTCAAGCTCGACAACAAGCGCTTCCCGCGCCTGACCAACAAGGATGGCTCGCTGTCCTACGCCCTGTCGCCGCACTACAGGACAACGCTGGACGCCGATAAAAAGGCTTACACGGCCCTGATGAATCACATCAAGGCCATTGATACCGCCGATCGCACCGTCATCATGATGCAGGTCGAAAACGAGGTCGGCGTCTACGGCACCGAACGCGACTATTCGCCCGTCGCCAACAAGCTGTTCGCGCAACAGGTCCCGGCCGCATTGATCAAGCAGATGGGCAGCCGTGCACTGAAAAAATCGGGGACGTGGGCCGAGGTTTTCGGCAAGGACGCCGACGAATATTTCCACGCCTGGCATATGGCGGCCTTCTGCAATGAGGTCGCCGCCGCCGGCAAGTCGGCTTATCCGCTTCCGGCCTATATGAACGCCGCGCTGAAGGATCCGCTCAATCCCGCGCAGCCGGCCGGTTCCTACGCCTCGGGCGGACCGACCTATAATGTCATTGACATTTATAAGGTAGCGGCGCCCCAGATCGATTTCGTCGCGCCGGACCTCTATTCGCCAGGGTCACAGTCCTATGAAGCGACGCTCAAGTGGTACAAGCGACCCGACAACGCGCTCTATGTGGCCGAAAGTGGCAACAAGCCGACCTACGCGCGCTTCATCTTCTCGGTCATGGGGCAGCAGGGCATCGGTTTCGATCCGTTCGGTTTCGACTATACCGGCTACGCCAACTATCCGCTCGGCACGACGGCGAAGGATCGCAAGATCGTAGAACCGTTCGCGCCGCTGTATAAGCTGTTCGGTGACATGAACCGCGTCTGGGCCAAGCTCAGCTTCGAAGGCCAGGTCTGGGGTGTCTCCGAACCTGACGACCATTCGGCGCAATCGCTTGATTTCGGGCCCAAGTGGAACGCCAAGGTGACCTACCGTCAGTGGGAGTTCGGCATGCCGGAGTGGGACCCGCAAAACAAAAACGGTTTCCCCGAAGGTTCGGACGTGCCTTCGGGCGGCATCGCGGTGGCGAAACTTTCAGACAATGAGTTCCTGGTCGCCGGCCACAATGCACGCATTTCTTTTGGCGCCGGTCCGGCCAACAAAGACAAGGGTATGCTGCTCGACCGCGTCGAAGAAGGCCATTACGATGCCGACGGCAAGTGGGTCATGCAGCGTGTGTGGAATGGCGACCAGACCGACTATGGTTTGAACTTCAGGGATCAGCCGCGCCTGTTGAAGGTCCGGCTGGGCACGTATGAAAAGTAATCAATGTCCGCTTCCGCTGCGGGCCTCCAATGTAACGAAGTTATGTCTTTCAGGGAGACTATAATGACATCTGCGATCAAATGGGTTTCGGTTTCAGCGCTCGCGCTGTGCCTGTCGGCAGGCGCTGCCATGGCCGGGACTTACGAAAAGACGGCTACGGGCATCGTGGTCAAGCCGGACACCGGCAGCGCCAAGGAAGTGCGTCTCGACGTCATGACCGACTCGATCATTCACGTCCTGGCGGTGGATGATCCTTCGCGGCAGCAGATCGAATCGCTGATGACGGTGGCAAAGCCCGGCGGCAGCTTCACCGTCAAGGACGGCAAGGACTCGGTCCTGATCGACGCGGGCAAGGCGTCGGCGCGCGTCTCGCTGAAGGATGGTCTGGTCACCTTCTATAACGACAAGGACCAGGCGGTGATGACCGGCGTCAAGGCCGAGATCACGCCGGTTACGGTCGAGGGTAAGCCTTACGTCGCCACCTCGGCCCAGTTTAACCGCGGCACGAAGGATAGTTTCTACGGCCTGGGCCAGCATCAGAATGCCCAGATGGACCTGAACGGCGAAGACGTCGAACTGCGCCAACACAATATGGATATCGGCGTGCCGTTTGTCGTCTCCGACAAGAATTACGGCGTGTTGTGGGACAACAATTCGCCGACACGCTGGGGCAACCCGATCCGTTTCGGTCTTTTGAGCCGTGACCTCAAGCTGACAGCCGAGGATGGTTCAGCCGGTCTGACGGCGAAATACTATGTCGATGGCCAACTGATCGTGACCCGCGTCGAGCCCGACATCCGCTATCAGTTCCTGAGCGATGTCGACAAGTACTGGCCGACAGACCCGGCCTTAAGCAAGGCGGCGACGCAAGGCAAGAAGGTCAAGGTCGTCTGGGAAGGCAGCCTGACCTCGGATGCCGCCGGTGTACATAAGATGCGCATGTATTCGTCGGATTACGCGACGCTGAAGCTTGACGGCAAGACGATCTATGACCGCATCTGGCGGCAGAACTGGAACCCCTGGTACCACAACCTCGAACAGAAGTTTGAAGCGGGCAAACCGGTCAAGCTCTACATCGAATGGGAACCGGCTGGCGGCATGATTTCCATGCACCACTCCAATCCTGAGGCCGATGCCGACAAGCACTCGCTGCGCTTCACCTCGGAAGTCGGTACGGGCCTGAACTATTACTTCATTTCGGCCGACAGCATGGACGGGGTGATCGGCGGCTATCGCCACCTGACTGGCCAGGCGCCGATGATGCCGAAATGGGCTTACGGTTTCTGGCAGTCGCGCCAGCGCTACGAGACGCAGGACCAACTGCTGGGCGTGCTCAAGACCTATCGTCAGAACAAGTGGCCCATCGACAACATCGTCCAGGACTGGTTCTACTGGCCGGAAGACCAGTGGGGTGCACATACCTTTGACGCCAAGCGCTTCCCGAACCCGCAAGGCATGATCGACGAGGTTCACAAGAGCAACGCCAACATCATGTTCTCGATCTGGGGCAAGTTCTACGCCAACACCGACAATTACAAGGAGTTCGAGCGCAAGGGCTATATGTGGACGAAAAACGTCGAGGAAGGTGCGCGCGACTGGGTTGGGCCGGGCTATCTGAACTCGCACTACTCGCCCTATAATCAGGAAGCGCGCGACATCTATTACCGCCAGCTCAAGGAAAAGCTGGTCGGCCTGGGCATCGACGCCTGGTGGATGGACAATACCGAGCCGGACGTACGCTCGAACACCAGCCCGGAAGAATTCGCCCGCCTGATCACCCCCACCCAGATGGGGCCGGGTGCGGTGGTGCATAATGCCTATGCGCTGATGAACACCAAGGCCATGTATGAGGGCCTGCAGAAGGACCAACCTGAAAAGCGCCAGTTCATCCTGACGCGTTCGGGATTCGCCGGGGTCCAGCGCAATGCCGCGGCCATCTGGTCGGGCGACACGGTCGGCACCTGGGCGAACCTGCACGACCAGATTTCGGCCGGCGTGCAATCGGGCCTGTCGGGCATTCCGAACTGGACGCACGACATCGGCGGCTATGCCCAGGAAACGCGCTTCCAGGGTTCGGATGTGGGTGGCTTGCAGGAAAACCGCGGCGGCGGCGGCACCGGCACGGCCGAGGACCTGCGGGAATGGCGTGAGCTGAACCAGCGCTGGTGGCAGTTCGGCACCTTCTCGCCGCTGATGCGCAGCCACGGCGAAGGCGTCAAGCGCGAGATCCACGAGATTTCGCCGCCGAACTCCGACATGCGCGCCAACATGGTGTGGTTCCTGGAACTGCGCTACCGCCTGATGCCGTATACCTACACTGCGGCCTCCGACATCTATTACAACTCCGGCACCATCATGCGCGGTCTGGTCATGGATTTCGGCAATGATCCCAAGGTCAAGAACATCAACGACCAGTACATGTTTGGCAAATCGATCCTGGTCGCGCCGGTGACCAAGTTCGGAGCTCTTTCGCGCTCTGTCTATCTGCCCAAGGGCGCCGACTGGTACGACTTCTACACCGGAAAGACACATAAGGGCGGCGCCACCATCACGGC
>CBFGPQ010000226.1:0-5532 GCA_965650705.1 uncultured Asticcacaulis sp.
GCCTGGCCTTCGTGCCAGACCTTCGGACGGACGATGATGGTCGCACCCGACAGGCCCTTGCCGACATAGTCGTTGGCTTCACCAATCAGGTTGATGGTCAGGCCCTTGACGGCGAATGCACCCAGCGACTGGCCCGCAGACCCGCGCAGTTCGAGGGTCAGATGGCCTTCGTCCAGCGTATTGCCGAACTGACGCACCAGGTGCGACGACGTCCGCGTGCCGATGGCGCGCATGGTGTTGCGCACATCGTAGGTCAGGGTCATCTTTTCCTTGCGCTGAAGCACGTAGGCGGCGTCCTGGACGATCTTGGCGTCCAGGGTGTCGGCCACGGCGTTGCGCTCGGTCGGCGGGGTAATGATGGCACTTTCGTCCATCTCGACCTTGACCAGCAGCGGGTTGAGGTCGAGGTCGTCGAGGTGGATGCCGCCGCGTGAAATCTGCTGGAGCAGGTCGGTGCGGCCGACCGCCTCCTGAAGCGTGCGCAGACCCAGCGATGCCAGGATTTCACGCACTTCGGTGGCGATGAAGGTGAAGAGGTTGATGACCTTTTCCGGCGTGCCGGTGAACTTGGCGCGCAGGCGCTCGTCCTGGACGCAGACGCCGACCGGGCAGGTATTCGACTGGCACTGCCGAACCATCAGGCAGCCAATGGCAACCAGAGAGGCCGTGCCGATGCCGAACTCTTCGGCGCCCAGCAGGGCCGCCACGACGATGTCGCGGCCAGTGCGCATGCCGCCATCCGCGCGCAGACGGATCTGGCCGCGCAGGTTGTTGAGCGTCAGTACCTGATGGGCTTCCGACAGACCCAGTTCGAATGGCAGGCCGGCGAACTTGATCGACGACAGTGGCGAGGCGCCCGTGCCGCCGACCTGACCGGACACCAGGATGGCATCGGCCTTGGCCTTGGCGACGCCGGCGGCGACCGCGCCGATGCCCGATTGCGACACCAGCTTGACGGTGACGCGGGCGGTTGGGTTGATCTGCTTCAGGTCGTAGATGAGCTGCGCCAGGTCTTCGATCGAGTAGATGTCGTGGTGCGGCGGCGGGCTGATCAGGCCAACGCCCGGCGTCGAGTGACGCATGCGGGCGATGAATTCCGTGACCTTGAAGCCCGGCAATTGACCGCCTTCGCCGGGCTTGGCGCCCTGCGCGACCTTGATCTCGATTTCCTGGCACTGGTTCAGGTATTCGGCCGTGACGCCGAAGCGGCCCGAAGCGATCTGCTTGATGGCCGAGTTCGGGTTGTCGCCGTTCGGACGGCGCTGATAGCGTTCCGGGTCCTCACCGCCTTCACCCGACACCGAACGGGCGCCGATGCGGTTCATGGCGATGTTCAGCGTCTCGTGGGCTTCGGGGCTGAGCGCGCCCAGCGACATGCCGGGTGTGACGAAACGCTTGCGGATTTCGTTGACGCTTTCGACTTCCTCGATGGCGATCGCCGCCTGCTTGGGCTGGATGGCCAAAAGGTCGCGCGGGCTGGTCGGCGCGGTCTTCGACATCTTGGCGATCAAACCCGAATAGGTCTTGAAAGTCTCGTAGTCGTCGCGCGTCGTCGCGTCTTGCAGCAGGTGGATCAGCTTCGGCTGATAGTAGTGGGTCTCGCCGGCGGCGCGCAGCTTGTAGAAGCCGCCAATGTGCGGGACCGGACGCTTCGACGCGAACGCCTTGGCGTGCAGTTCCGATAGCTTTTGCTCGATGCCCGAAAGGCCGATGCCCGAGATACGTGAGGTCACGCCCGGGAAATATTCGGCGACCAGGGCGCGCGACAGGCCGAGCGCCTCGAATTCATACCCGCCGCGATAGGACGAAATGACCGAAATGCCCTTCTTGGCCAGTATCTTCATCAGACCGGCTTCGATGGCCTTCTTGTAGTTCAGGAAGGCCTTGTGCTCGTCCAGGCCCGGATAGCGGCCCTGCGCCAGGCGTTCCTGCAGAAGTTCCAGCGACAGGTACGGGTTGATGGCCGTGGCGCCGACGCCGACCAGGACGGCAAAGGCATGCGGGTCCATGGCTTCGGACGAACGCACGACGATCGAAACGAACGAACGCAGGCCCTTGGCCACCAGGCGCGAATGGACGGCGGCGGCGGCCAGGATCATCGGCACGCCGATCTTCTCAGCCCCAAGCTGTTCGTCAGTCAGGACGATCATCGACGCGCCGTTCTCGACAGCGGCGACGGCTTCGTCACGCAGGCGTTCCAGCGCACCGCGCAGGCCATTGCCGGCGACGTCACCATCCTTAGGCAGAGTGAAGGTAGCATCAAGCGTCGCGACCTTGCCGGCGCTGTCAAAACGGATCATCCGCTCGTACATCAGCGTCGTCAGGAAGGGCGATTCGAGGACGAAAACATTGGTCTGCGCTTCATCTTCGGCCAGGATATTGCCGAGGTTCTTGAAGCGGGTACGCAAGCTCATGCCCGAGGCTTCGCGCAACGGATCGATCGGCGGATTAGTGACCTGGGCGAAGTTCTGGCGGAAATAGTGCGCCAGCGGGCGCCACTGTTCCGACAGCACGGCCAAAGGCGTGTCGTCGCCCATCGAGCCGATGGCTTCCTTGCCATCCTTGACCATCGCGTCGAGCACGGTATCGAGGTCTTCGAGCGTGAAGCCGGCGGCGATCTGGCGGCGCGACAGCTCTTCGCCGTACAGGACGCGCGGTTCAGGCCCGGGCGCGATCAGCGGTTCCAGCTCGATGATGTTTTCCAGCCAGCCCTTGTAGTCATGCTTCGACGCCAGGGCGTCGATGACTTCGTTTTCGTGATAGAGGCGGCCCTCTTCCAGGTCGACGGCGATCATGCGGCCCGGCGCGATATGGATGCGGCGGGCGATGCGGTCTTCGGAGACGCCGGTCATGCCGGCTTCGGAGCCGACAATCAGCAGGCCGTCATTGGTTTCGGCGACGCGCAAGGGGCGCAGGCCGTTGCGGTCCTTGCCGGCCACGACCCAGCGGCCGTCGGTGGCGCAGATGGCGGCCGGGCCATCCCACGGCTCCATGACGGCGTTGCAGTAGGCGTAGAGCGCCTTGTGGGCGTCGGACACGGTCGTGTTCTGGGCGACGGCTTCGGGGATCAGAAGGGCCTTGGCCATGGGCGCCGAACGGCCGGCGCGGACCAGCAGCTCGTAGACATTGTCGAGGCCGGCTGAGTCGGAGCCACGCGGCTGGATGACCGGCTTCACGTCGCGGTCATTGTCGCCGAAGGTCGCGGCCGCCATGCGGATTTCGTGTGACTTCATCCAGTTGACGTTGCCGCGCAGGGTGTTGATCTCGCCGTTGTGCGCCAGCATGCGGAAAGGCTGGGCCAGACGCCACTCGGGGAAGGTGTTGGTCGAGAAACGCTGGTGGAAGATGGCCACGCTGGAAACGATGCGCGGGTCCTTGAGATCCAGATAGAAATCGTCGACCAGTTCGGCGCGGAACATGCCTTTGTAGATCAGGGTCTTGGCCGAGAACGAACAGATATAGCAGTCAAGGTTGGCTTCATCGACGCGCTTTTCGATGCGGCGGCGGCACAGGAACATGGCGCGTTCCAGGGCTTCGCCCGACAGGCCTTCCGGCGCGGCCATCATGATCTGTTCGATTTCAGGGCGCGTCGCCGAGGCGCGCATGCCCAGCTGCGAAACGTCGACCGGCGGCTGACGCCAGCCATAGAGGTAGAAGCCCGACCGCAGGATTTCCGACTCGACGATGGTGCGTGCGGCTTCCTGGGCGCCAAGGTCCGAACGCGGCAGGAAGACCTGGCCGACCAGGACCGGACCCGGACGCGGGCTATGGCCGATGTTGCGAACCTGCTCGCGGAAGAAATCCTGCGGCACATTGATCATGATGCCGGCGCCGTCGCCCGACTTACCGTCGGCGTCGACCGCCCCGCGGTGGAACAGGGCCTTAAGCGCCTTGACGGCCAGCTCGACGACGTCGCGGCGCGGCGTGCCGTCGATCGAACAGACCACGCCAACGCCGCAGGCGTCGCGTTCCATGGCTGGATCGTAAGCGCCGCCGTCGATCAGGGCCTGGCGCTGCGAGAGGTAGTGCTGGTAGGAATCAAACTGGGACATTATTCGGCAACTCCCGCGAGCTGGGCTTCGCCATCGTTGGCGGCAGCAAGCAACTGGGTCTTCAGATAGTGGTGGATGTCGGCGGCGGCGTCCTGGCCTTCACGAACGGCCCAGACGACGAGCGAAGCGCCGCGCACGATATCGCCGGCGGCGAACACGCCCGGTACCATGGTCTGGAACTCGCCCGCCATGACGCGGATCGTGCCCCAACGGGTGACTTCCAGGCCCGGCTCATTGAACATGACCGGCAGGTTTTCCGGCTCGAAGCCGAGCGCTTCGATGATCAGGTCGGCCGGCAGGTCGTTTTCGGCACCGTGGATGTCTTCGATGCCCTGGCGACCCTGCGCGTCTGGCGTCGTCAGGCGCATGCGCTGGATCTTCAGGCCTTCGACCGCATCGGCGTCACCGAGCACGGCCTTGGGCGCCGACAACCATTCAAAGCGCACGCCTTCTTCCTCGGCGTTCGACACTTCGCGGTCGGAACCCGGCATGTTGGCGCGGTCGCGGCGATAGACACAGGTGACCGCCTTGGCGCCTTGGCGCGTGGCGGTGCGCACACAGTCCATGGCGGTGTCGCCGCCGCCGACGACCACGACGGTCTTGCCCTTGGCGTTGAGGCGACCCGAGGTAAAGTCTTCGATCTCATCGCCGAAGCCGACCTTGTTGGCGGTGATCAGGTAGTCGAGCGCGGCAACCACGCCCTTGGAGCCGCAGCCCGGCACGCTCAGGCGGCGCGCCTTGTAGACGCCGGTGGCGACCAGGATGGCATCATGCTTTTCGCGCAGCTCTTCGAAGGTGACATCATTGCCGATGTCGCAGTTCATGACGAACGCGACACCCGACTGCGCCAGGCGGTCGGTGCGGCGGGCAACGACGTGCTTTTCCAGCTTGAACGACGGGATGCCGTAGGTCAGCAAGCCGCCCGGACGATCGTAGCGGTCATAGATGGTGACCTTATAGCCCAGCGTGCGCAGGCGGTCGGCGGCGGCGATGCCGGCCGGGCCGGAACCGATGATGCCAATCGACTGGCTGCGTTCGACGTCCGGCATGATCGGCTCGATCCAGCCGTTCTCGAAGGCCATGTCGTTGATGTAGCGCTCGACGCTGCCAATGGTGACGTTTTCCCAGCCCGACTGTTCCAGCACGCAGGAGCCTTCGCACAGGCGGTCCTGCGGACAGATGCGGCCGCATATTTCCGGCAGGGTCGAAGTCGCCGACGAGATTTGGTACGCCTCCTCGATCCGGCCTTCGGCCGTCAGACGCAGCCAGTCAGGGATGTTGTTCTGCAACGGGCAACCGTGCTGGCAGAAGGGTACGCCGCATTGGGCGCAACGCGACGACTGATGCGACGCCTCTGTTGTCTTGAAGTCGGCATAGATCTCGTTGAAGTTTGTGATGCGCGTCTTCGCATCCGTCTTCTGCGGGGTCTTCTTCTTCTCGATCACAAAGCGGTTCGTTTCGCCGGTCATGGCCAACTGCC
>CBFGPQ010000227.1:0-5492 GCA_965650705.1 uncultured Asticcacaulis sp.
CTCAAGCCCGACGGCATTCTGGCGGTCGTCACCTTCCACTCGCTGGAAGACCGCATTGTCAAAAACTTTTTCAATGAGCGTTCGGGCAAGCTGCCCGGCGGATCGCGCTATGCCCCGCAGCAACTGACAGTTTCAACGCCCGCCTACAGCCTGGTGACGCCCAAGGCGATCGCTCCCTCCGAAGCCGAGCTTGCGGCCAATCCGCGCGCCCGTTCCGCCAAGCTTCGCGCCGTGCGGCGCACCTCTGCCTCCTTAGTATCGCGTACCCAAACAAGGAAAAACCGCTCATGAAGGCTTTCCTCTCTCTTTTCGAACAACGGATCAGGGGCGTGCGCCTGATCGAGATCATCGGCCTGGTGCTGGCGCTGGGCATGATCTTCTGGGTCTGCCTGTCGAAGGCGCGGGAAGGGGAGGACATCAAGCGACTGGCCAAGCTGGACGCTCAGATCGCCGAGGAATCCAAGACGGTCCAGGACCTGCGCGTCAAGGTGGCGGAGTTGGAGCGGCCAGCGCGCCTCGAAGCCCTGGCCACGACCTATCTCGGCATGAAACCGGTGGCGTCGTCGCACGAAACCCAGTTGGAAGCGCTCGGCGATATTTCCCGCGCCACCTCGCGCCCCGTTGCCGCACCGGCCGCGCCTGCGACACCTGCCGCCGCGCCAGCGCCCGACGACCTGATCTCCAAGACTGAACACACGGCTGCGCAACCGGTGCCGGTGTCGCTGCCCAAGGCGGAGGGCGTGCGATGAAGGTAGGGCTCTTCGATTCGACCCAGTCGGGTTTTCAATGGGTCGCCGACCGCGTCTGGAAGGTCGAACATGCGTTTGAACGCGCCAATGCGACCGGTGAAAAGGCGCGCTCGACGCGCATGCGCATCTTCATCATCCTGTGCTGCCTGGGCACGGTCTACTGCCTCTTGATGCTTTTCGCGGCGCGTGCCTCGCTGTTCCATGGGGCGGGCCAGATCGCCGCCCTGACCGGCCAGGCGCACGCGCGCGGTCAACTGGTCGACCGCAACGGCGCCTTGCTGGCGACCGATGTCGACAATTTCGACCTGTTCGTCGACCCGACCGATATGACGGCGGAAGACCGCGTCTATGTCCGCCGGGCGCTGGCGCAGCTCTTCCCGAACCTGCCGCGCGAAACCCTCGACAAGGCCTTCCGCCGCGACGGCCGTGCGCTGCTGACCGGCAATCTCGATGCCGTGGACCGCGCCAAGCTGCTGGAATACGGCCTGCCGGGCGTGTCGTTCGAAGCGCAGCGCGTCCGCCGCTACCCGCTGGGGACGACGGGCGCCTTCTACATCGGCATGACGAAACGCGCCGGGGAAGGCATGTCCGGCGCCGAAAAGTCGCTGGAAGAGCAGATCGTCGCCTCTGCCAACGGCCAGGCGGTGCCGCTGGCCATGGACCTCCGTGTTCAGGGCGCGCTCGAAAACGAATTGCGCGCCATGGCCGTGGCTCAGAAGGCGGTCGGCGCCGTCGGGCTGGTGATCAACGTCCGTACCGGCGAAGTGCTTGGCATGGCGTCGTGGCCGGAATTCGATCTCAACCGCCCGGGCGACTATCCTGAGGCGTATAAGCGCAACCATGCCGCGGTCGACCGCTATGAATTGGGCTCGATCTTCAAGGCGATCTCGGTCGGCATCGGCCTGGACACTGGCACGGCGTCGATGAACTCGGTCTACGATGCCCGCCAGCCTTTGGTCGTCGGCGGCCGCAAGATTCACGACCTGCACGCGACCAATGCCTATATGGGCCTGGAAGACGTCTTCATCAAATCGTCCAATATCGGCACCGGCTTTGTCGCGCTGAACGCCGGCAAGGACAATTTCACCCGCTATTACGAAGCCATCGGCCTGTTTCGCTCGGCGGATATCGAACTGACAGAGCCCGCGTCGCCGCTGTATCCGAAGACGTGGACCGACCTGTCGCTGGTCCAGACCGCCTTTGGCCAGGGCATCGCCATCACGCCCCTGAGCTTCGCCGAAGCCATTATGCCGCTGCTCAACGGTGGCTATCGTCGCCCGCTGACCATCAAGAAGCATGATGGCAGCACGCCGCTGGCCGGCGATCGCGTCTTCTCGGCGGCGACGTCGCGGACCATGCTGGACCTGATGCGCGCCAACGTCACAAAGGGCTCCGGCGCCCGCGCCAATGCCCCTGGCCTGCGCGTCGGCGGCAAGACCGGCACCGCCCAAAAGCCCGGACGCGGCGGCTATACCTCCGAAAACATCGCCTCGTTCGCCGCCGTCTTTCCGACCGACGGACCTGTGGACGGCGACCGTTACCTGGTTCTCACCATCTACGACTCGCCGCAAGGTGCGCCTGAAAGCAGCGGCTCACGGATGGGCGGTCTTGTCGCGGCGCCGGTTGCCGGGCGCGTCATCGACCGCATTGCGCCCTTTGTCGGCGTGGCGCGCCGGGAGGACAAGTTCGCGACCCCGCAATGGGACAAGGCGCCGATCCAGGCTGTTGAGGAAGAACACTGATGGCTAGCGTACACGGCCTGCGCCTTTCAGATATCCTGCGGCGCGATCTCGACAACGATCCGATCGTCACCGGCGTGACTGCCGATAGCCGGAAAGTGGATGCCGGCACCCTGTTCTGCGCCCTGCCGGGTACGGCCATCGACGGCCGCGACTTTATTCCGCAAGCCCTCGCCAAGGGCGCCGCAGCCGTGCTGGCGCCCGACGACACCAACGCCATCGAAGTCGGCAATACGGCCCTCGTCAAGGTGTCGGACGTCCGCCGCGCCTATGCACTGGCGGCCAAGAACTTCTATGGCTCGCAGCCCAGGACTTGCGTCGCGATTACCGGCACCAACGGCAAGACCAGCGTCGCCACCTTCTGCCGCCAGATATTCGCGAGTCTGGGCCACGCCTCGGCCAGCATGGGTACTCTTGGAGTCGTCAAGTCGCTGCCCGACGGCACGGAAGAGGCGATCACGGGCCCCGGCCTGACGACGCCGGACGCCGCCGACCTCGCGAAGCATCTGGCCGACCTGGCGCGCGACGGCGTCTCCTTTTTAGCCCTGGAGGCCTCTTCGCATGGTATCGACCAGCGCCGCCTCGATGGTGTGTCACTGACAGCGGCGGGATTCACCAACCTGACCCAGGACCACCTCGACTATCACGCCACCATGGCGGCCTATCGCACTGCCAAGCTGCGCCTGTTCGAAAGCCTCTTGCCGCGCGGCCGGACGGCGGTTCTGAACGCCGATTCCGACAGCTACAACGCTTTTGCCGCGACCTCGATCATGTCGGGCCTGAGCGTCATGAGCGTCGGTGAACGCGGCCAGTCACTGTGTATGACTGGCCGGGACCTGACCGTCGACGGCCAGATACTCTACCTCGAGCACAAGGGCCGGACCTACGAGACCAAGCTGCCCCTGGCCGGCCTTTTCCAGGCATCGAACGCCCTGGTCGCCGCGGGCTTGGCCATCGCCGCCGGTCAGGACGCCGAGGGCGTCATCCATGCCATGTCCAAGCTGCAAGGCGCGCGCGGCCGCCTGGAACGCGTTGGCTCCAAATCGAATGGCGCCGAAATCTATGTCGACTACGCCCATACACCGGACGGACTTGAGACCGTGCTGAAAGCCCTGCGTCCGCACACGCATGGCAAGCTCGTCTGCGTCTTCGGTTGCGGCGGCGACCGGGACCGCACCAAGCGGCCCCTGATGGGCGGAATCGCTGACCGCCTGGCCGACCGCGCCATCGTCACCGACGATAATCCGCGCTCGGAAGACCCGGCCGCTATCCGCGCCGAAGTCATGCAAGGCATGGGCAAGACGGCCGTCGAGATTGGCGATCGCAAAGAAGCCATCTTCGAGGCGGTAGCGGGTCTCAAGGCCGGTGATGTGTTGGTCGTCGCGGGGAAGGGCCACGAGCAGGGCCAGATCATCGGAGGCAAGGTCCTGCCGTTCGATGACGTCAGTGTTGTGAAGCAAGCGCTTAACGGCTAATGCCAGTATTCGGGGCAAATTTGGTTTGCCCCTCACCCCAGCCCTCTCCCCGCAAGCAGGGAGAGGGGGTGGAGAGCGCCTCCTTTCCTTCTCCCCGTTTACGGGGAGAGGGTGGCTCGCAGAGCCGGGTGAGGGGCCTCACTGGTGCAGTTTGCTTGTGCCGGGAACGAGTACACGATGATTTCAGCCCTATGGACTTTTAGCGAGCTTGCCGAAGCCACCGGCGGAACCTTTGTCGGCGCCGGGAATGGCGGTCCGGCCGAGGCCAACGGGATTAATTTTGACAGCCGCGGTCTGGCCCCCGGCGACATCTTCCTTGCGCTGCAAGGCGTGCGCGACGGCCACGACTTCGTGCCCCAGGCCTTTTCGTCCGGCGCGGTCGTCGCCATCACCCGCCGTCCGGTCGAAGGCGGCCCCTGCCTGCTGGTGCCGGACGTGCAGCGCGCCCTGGAAGACCTCGGCGTCTTTGCCCGCAATCGCGCGGCAACCGCGAAACGCGGCGCCGTCACTGGCTCGGTCGGCAAGACCTCGGTGACCCAAATGGTCATGCAGGGCCTCCGCCGCGCCGGCCGCGCGCACTCGGCGATCAAGAGCTTCAACAACCATATCGGCGTGCCCCTGACCCTGGCGCGTATGCCGCGCGATACCGAACGCGCCGTGTTTGAAATCGGCATGAACCATGCCGACGAGATCACGCCGCTGTCGGAATTCGTGGCGCCGCACGCCGTCATCATCACCACGGTCGGCGCGGTTCACACCGAAAACTTTCCCGACGGCGAACAGGGCGTGGCCCGCGCGAAGGCGGAGATATTCGACGGCCTCCAGCCGGGTGGCCTGGCCATCCTCAATGCCGACAACCGCTGGTTCGACTTTTTGAGTAGCGAGGCTCGCGGCGCAGGGGCATTGGTCGCGGCGTTTGGCGAAGGCGGCGGCAACGATGCGCAACTGATGTCGCACACCATCGCCGGTGAGCGCGCCAGCGTCGAAGCACGGTTCCACGGCCGCGACATCGCGTTTTCCCTTTCGCATACCGGCCGCCACCAGGCGGTCAACGCCCTGTCGGTCCTGCTGATGCTCGAGGCACTTGGCGTCGATCTCGACACATCGATCGCCTCACTGGAAGACGCCCCCACCCTCGAAGGCCGCGGAAAGGTGACCGAGAAGGCGTTCGGCGGCGGCACGATCACCATTATTGACGAAAGCTATAATGCCAATCCCGTCTCGATGGTCGCGACGTTGAAATCGCTGGCCGACACGAACAAGGGTGATGGCCGCAAGATCGTCGTCATGACCGATATGCTGGAGCTTGGCCCCGACGAGGCCGCCCAGCACGCTGGGTTGAACACGACCCTGGAAGCGCTCGACATCGACCGCGTCTATCTCGCCGGGCCTTTGATGAAGAACCTGTGGGACGTGCTGCCGCAACGCTTGCGCGGGCGCTACGCAGCCAGTGCCGCCGATTTGACCGAAGGCCTCACTGCGGACTTGCGCAGCGGGGACCTAATCATGGTAAAGGGCTCGAACGGCTC
>CBFGPQ010000228.1:0-5465 GCA_965650705.1 uncultured Asticcacaulis sp.
GAAGAGCGCAATGTCACTTATGCAGAAGCCTCGTTTACGGGGAGAGGGTTAGGGTGAGGGGCAACAAATATTTGCGCTCACTCAACCAGCGGAATGCCCCTCATCCGGTCGAGCAAGCTCGACCACCTTCTCCCCGCAAGCAGGGAGAAGGATTTAGAGCCAGCGTCTCGTAGTGCGGCAGTAGTCCTCATAAGCCGAGCCGAATACGCGGCGCATTGCCACTTCTTCCTGGGCGATGTACCAGCGGTCGGCGATAAAGACGAACAGTACCGCCAGGAGCAGCGGGATCAGTGCGCCCGTGCCAACCGCGATCCCCGCCAGGAACAGCGCAAAGCCTAGATACATCGGGTTGCGGCTCATCCTGAACATGCCGTCGGTGACCAATACGTCCGGGTCTTTGAACGGCTTGAGGTTGGTATGGACGTGGCGGAACTGGCTGGCGGCCGACAGGGTGATGTAAAGGCCGCCGAAAATGCCCAGCAGGCCGATATTGACCCAAGGTGGACCGAACAAGACGACGCCCGGAAACCAGACCCGGCTGGCGATCATGGCAACGGCGAGTATGCCAACAAGTACAGGCGGCAGCAGTTTCATATCAGTGAATCTCATTGGCGAACAATCGCTACAGCATATGCTGTCCGCCTACCATTTCATAGATACGCATTTTAGCAACTTTTTAGTTGCCAATAGTGCCGTCGCGGCGCATCATGCAACCCGGAGGTTGCCATGACTGATACACCGGATGCCATCGTCAAAACCATTCAGCTCAACGCGCCGCAGGATCGTGTGTGGCGGGCGATTGCGGATTCTACGGAATTCGGCCAATGGTTCGGCTGTCGCTTCGAAGGCCCTTTCGTCGCCGGCCAGCCCATCGCCGGAAAGATGACACCGACCGTCGTCAATGACGAAATCGCGAAGATGCAAGAGCCCTATGAGGGCCACCCGTTCAATATCGTCATCGATCGGATCGAACCGCAGACCATTTTCGCGTTTCGCTGGCATCCTTATGCCGTTGACGAGGGAAAAGACTATTCGGGTGAGCCCGAGACTCTTGTAACCTTTGCGCTGAAACCGGTCGACGGCGGCACACATCTGACCATCACGGAGTCAGGCTTCAGCAAGCTTCCGCCCGAACGCCGCGAGCAGGCCTTTACGTCAAACGAAGGCGGCTGGGAGGCCCAAATCCACATGGTGGAGGCGTGGCTTGCCCGCTGAACCCGCCGAAGTCTTCGCAGCTCTGGGCGACGAAACACGCCTGGCGCTGCTCGCGCGGCTCATTGCCGAAGGGCCATCCCCCGTCGTGCGCCTGAGCGCCGGCACGGCCATGACGCGCCAGGCCGTTACCAAGCATCTTCAGGTGCTTGAAAAGGCCGGCCTGGCCAGGCGCCAACGCATCGGCCGCACGACGCTCTGGCAACTGGAAGCGTCCGCGATCGATCGTGCCAAACGCAGCCTCGATGTCCTGTCCCGCCACTGGGATGCCCGTTTGGCGCGGCTACGCGATCTGATCGAGGATTAGCAATTTTTACCGGATGGCGCAAAAATTTCCGAAAATTATAAATTTCGTGGGATGACAAACGACGAAACATAGGCAATATGTCGCCCACTCCTGTTTTGTTCATTCCCAGACTGCTTTCCCATGCGCGACTTTTATCGTATCCGCCGCCTGCCTCCCTACGTTTTCGAGGAGGTCAATAAGGTCAAGGCGCGTCTGCGCGGCGAAGGCGTCGACGTCATCGACTTCGGCATGGGCAATCCCGACATGGCGACTGCGCCGCATATTGTCGACAAGCTGATCGAGACGGTCAAAAAGCCCAAGACCCACGGCTATTCGGTCTCAAAAGGCGTGCAGGGCCTGCGCAAGGCTATGGCCAGCTATTATGACCGGCGCTATGGCGTGAAACTCAACCCCGAAACCGAAGTCGTCGCCACGCTGGGTTCCAAGGAGGGCTTTGCCAACCTGGCCATGGCCATCACGGCGCCAGGCGATACGGTCATCTGTCCAAATCCCGCCTATCCGATCCACGCCTTCGGTTTCCTGATGGCGGGTGGCGTCATTCGCCACGTCCCGGCCCTGTCGCCGGAGCAATACCTCTCCGGAATCGACAAGGCCGTGAAGCACTCGGTGCCGACGCCATCGATCATGATCGTCTCCTATCCATCAAACCCGACGGCACAGTGGGTCGACCTCGACTTCTACAGGGAGGTCATCAAGCTGGCGAAGAAGCACGATCTTCTGGTCCTGTCCGACATCGCCTATTCGGAAATCTATTTCGACGACAACCCGCCGCCATCCCTGCTTCAGGTCGAAGGCGCCATGGAACGCTCGGTCGAGATCAATTCGCTGTCCAAGACCTACGCCATGGCCGGCTGGCGCGTCGGCATGGTTGTCGGCAATGCCCAGATCTGCGCCGCTCTGGCGCGGGTGAAATCCTATCTCGACTACGGCGGTTTCGCGCCAATTCAAGTCGCCGCCGCGGCCGCGCTCAACGGCCCGCAGGACAATGTCGATGAGATCCGCGCGACCTATAAGGCGCGCCGTGACGTGCTGATCGAGTCGATGAAACGCGCCGGCTGGGACATTCCGCCGCCGCCGGCGTCCATGTTTGCCTGGGCCAAGATCCCGCCGAAGTTCGAGCACATGGGCTCGATCGAATTCGCCAAGCTGCTGATCGAGGAGGCGCACGTCGCCGTCGCACCAGGTCTTGGCTTCGGCGAGTATGGCGAAGGCTATGTCCGTATTGGCCTGGTTGAAAACGAACACCGCATCCGCCAGGCCGCCCGTAACATCAAAAAGCTGTTACAACCGGATGCCAAAATCGAATCGAACAGCCCTGTAAAGGTCGCCTAAGCCAGATTTGTTTCATTCGACGGTCTCTGGCACAACGGCTTAAACACCTGTTTCATAATGGCAAAAAAGTTCCCGCCGTTACCGGAATGCGGATGATTTTTGTATTTTTGCGACAATCACGTCACACTGGTTAAGACTGGCCCCCTGAAAATCGTTTAATCTTTGACTCGCGCCCGCATTTGCGCTTCACTTCCTATGGTGCAGTGCACACTTTTGTCGAAACTTGACATTATTGCCGCGGGCTTCACATCGACCCTAAGGGCTTCACAGCCATAAGGTCGCTGGGAAATTAAGAGGTGTAGCGTGGTCAGTGTAGAATTCAACGTAAACTCGGCGTCGGAGCAGGAAGCTTTTTTCGGCGCTTTCTTTAAATTCGTTGAAGCCGCTGCCATAGGCGAAGCCGACGCCATTTCCGTCCGCGCCGATACGCGCGGTGCCGACCAGGTTAAGGTTGTGACGTTCGAGAATGACATCCAGGCCGATCGCTTCCAGTCCTATTGGACGCAACGCCGCAAGTGGCTGGGGCTTTAAAGCTGCATCCGTTTTGCTATAGGTTCGGCGCAAACTGATCCGGACCTCGCATGAGCCTCAGGCGCCTTCCCCTTCGCATCCGACTGCCCCTCATCCACGGCGCCATCGAGCGTCTGGCGAGGTGGCGCAGCCGGTCCTGGGTCAAGGCGAAAGACGCGACACTCAAGCCTGGTGATTTCGTCGTCTCAGGCTTCTTGAATGAAAATCTGGGCATTGGACGGGCCGGCCGGCTATCGGCCTCGGCGTTTAAGGCCGCAGGCTATACGTTCACTGAATATGACCTTCGCCCAGCTTTTAAGCGTTTTGTGCAAAGTGGGATGGCGCTGCCGGGCCGGGGTGGCGTCTGGTATATCCACGCCAACCCTGCCGAAGCCCTCGTCGCCTTCCTGGCCCACGACCCGAAAAGCTGGGCAGATCGTTATCGCATCGGCTTCTGGGCGTGGGAAACGCCGAAAGCGCCGAAAAGCTGGGTGTTTGCGGCTGAGTATCTTCACGAAATCTGGGTGCCCAGCGGCTTCGTCCACGACGCCGTGGCCCGGACCTTCGCTGCTGCCGGGCGGGATGATTTAAGCTTGCGACTGCGCGTCATGCCGCATCCAGTGCCCTTGCCGGCGCCGCACGGCCATGCCGAAATTACCGCCATCCGCCAGACCTTCGGCCTTCAGCCGGAGCTGTGCGAGGTCTTGAGCCTGTTCGACGTCAAATCGTCGAACGTGCGCAAGAACCCGTGGGGCAGTATCGACGCCTGGACCCGCGCCTTTCCCGTTCCGGCGGAAACCGCCCGGCTGACGCTGAAGGTCAGCGACCTGAGTATGGACCGCGCTACCGAACAGCGGCTGAACGCCATCCTGTCCGAGCGCGCTGACATCCAGCTGATCAGCGAGGCGCTGAACGACGCCGACATGGACACCTTCATCGCTTCGTTCGACGCTGTCCTGTCCCTGCACCGCTCCGAAGGTTTCGGACTGCCACTGGCCGAAGCCATGGCGGCCGGCGTGCCGGTGATCGCCACCGGATGGTCGGGCAATGTCGATTTCATGACCAGGGACAATGCCTGGCTGATCCCGGCCGAAATGATCCGCATCGATGACCGCGAAGGACCCTATACGGGTCTGGAGAACGATCCTGATCAGGTGTGGGCCGAGCCCGACCTCGACGCTGCGGCGGCTGCTATTCGCGAGTTGGCCGATATCCGCGCTGACCTTGGCCGGATGAGCGAGAATGGACGGCGCGCCATCGCGGCCCTGCACGAACCCTGGCAGACCCTAGCGGCGCTTCCCTTCAATCAGTGGCTTTAGAAGCCGGGTCAGGAGGCGATCCAGACTGGTGTGGAATTTCGCCAGATACGGCACAGCCCTGTCGCGGATGAGGTCGACAACCTCTCGCCGCAAGGGCGATGCCCCATCGAGCAGGTCGTATTTCAACATATCGAGACGATTGGCATCCGCCACATCGTCAAGGAGCCGACCCAGCCGTTGCGACGTGCCATTGCGGCATGACGGCACCTCTCCTTTGTAGGCCCCCGGCTCATGGCCGATATTGATGAAGCAGCCATCGCCATGCTTGCTTTTCTGGATATGCACATAGGTCTGGGTCGCCAGGGTGCGCCTTATCCAGACATCGCCCCGGCCCGTCTTCTCGCGCACGTAGCCCAGCGGTTTGAGCAGGTCGTCGATTTCGTTGACCAACAGGCGCAGACTGCGCTTTCGCACCTCGGGCAGGACAGCAGCGGCGGCTATCGCTTCGGATGTGGGAGTCATTTGCGCTCTCCAGAAACGAAGCAGCATTTACCGTATGAGGCAATCGAAGCAAAGACCAGTCTCTGCTAAGGCTTGACTCTTGGGCTCGTTTGGCGCATTGCAACCGCCACATCCGCGCAAGCCTTTTGCGCCCTTGTTTCAAACCCTTCTCGATCACGACCCTGCATACAGATGCAACGAGGATCGGAAGGCTCCCCGACAGCGCGTGGCGCCCTCGGGGATTTTCTGTTTGCGGCAAAGGCGTGAAGCGCCAGAGGAAGAACGAGCATGTTTGACAGTTTGAACGAGCGCCTGTCCGGTCTATTCGACCGCCTGTCGGGTCG
>CBFGPQ010000229.1:0-5378 GCA_965650705.1 uncultured Asticcacaulis sp.
GAAAAGTTCGTCACCCTGTTTTCGCTGCTGTTCGGCGCCAGCCTGTTTCTGGTCGGCGAAAGCGATCCGAAAGCGCCACGCCGCCGCCTGCTCTGGCTGGCCATTTTCGGCTTAATACATGGCGCGCTGATCTGGCACGGCGATATCCTCCTGCTCTATGCCTTGACGGGGCTTGTCTTCATGCAGTGGCGCGAGTGGCCGGCGCGCCGGCTCCTGATCACCGGTATGGTCGTATATGGCGTCAGCATCACGGGCATGACCCTGCTCGAATACGTCTCGGCGCTCGTGACCCAGCAAATCGATACGCCTCGGGCTGGTGTCGATGAGCTGGTGGCTCTGGTAAGGTCGGGTTTCTGGGGCGGAATCGCCGGCAATTTCCAGCAATGGACCGGGTTGATCGTTGCCGAAATCATCGTCTACCTGCCGGTGACGCTCGGCCTGATGATGATCGGGCTTGGCCTGTTCAAGTCCGGCTTTCTGAAAGGCGAAGCGCCCATCTGGGTCTATGGCATGGCGGTCATGGTGGGTGCGGTCTGCCTGGTAGCGACGGCAACGGTGCAGTTGCGTTTCCTGATGTCAGGCTATAGCGCTGCCGACTTTGCCGCCATCTATCACTTCGTCACCAGCCTGACGCCCGTCTTCATATCGCTTGGCTATGCCAGCCTGCTGATGCTGATGTTAAAAGTTGGCCTGCTGCGTCTGCTGCTCTATCCGCTGCAATGCGCGGGCAAGATGGCTTTTACCAACTACCTGGTTCAGTCCCTTGTCATGACGTCGCTGTTCTTCGGCGGGCGAGCGCCACAGGCCTTGTCAGAAGCCTGGGGCCTGCCGTTGTTTGGCCAGATGAACATGGCGGCGCTGATGCCGATCGTGGTGACGATCTGGATCGCGCAGCTCATCGCCTCAACCGCATGGATGTCCGTCTTCCGCTATGGGCCATTCGAATGGCTATGGCGCAGCCTGACCCAGCAGCGGCTGGTGTCGATCCGAAAGCAGGCCTGAGGCCTATTCCGCCAGCAGCTTGTCGATCAGCGCCTTGACCTCGGGCGTATCCCAGGTTGCTTCGCCGTCGAGACGCGCCACGGCGCGGCCCTGCTTGTCGATGATCAGCGTCGCCGGCATGCCCTGGACCTGCAGCTTGGTCGGGGCGGCGAACTTGGTGTCGACATAGACTTCCAGCGGTTCCTGGACGTCGATGAAGGATTTGACGTCGTCGAACTTCGGCTCCTCGTCGACGCTCAGCGGCAGGACCTTCACGCCCTTGCCGGCGTAGTCGCGTTGCAGGTTGGCCAGTGTCGGCATCTCGAAGCGGCACGGCGCGCACCACGTCGCCCAGACGTTCAGCACCACCACCTGGCCCTTGAAGTCCGACAGTTTCACCGGCTTGCGGTCGCGGTCGACGAAGGGCACGTCGGCGACGGTACGTCGGTCGGCATAGGTCACCAGATGGGCGATCGAGCCCGTGGCATAGCCCTTCAAGGGGCCGGCGGCCTCTTCGGACGGACCGACCTTGACCTTGTCCGGCAGCTTCATGTTGGTGGCGAAATAGAAGGCGCCGCCGCCGGCCGCCGCCAGCACCACGGCGACAATGGCGACATAGAGCCACGTATTGGCGCGCTTTTTCGGTGGTTTTCCGCCGCCATGCCCCTTGGGTTCGGCGATAGGCTCGGCTATAGGCGTGTCGGCCGCGCTTACCGGTGCGGGCTTCGGCGCGGGTTGAGCCGCCAAACCGTCATTATCCAAAGGGTTATCCATGACCGATCATTCCGACGCGAAGGCCCCCCAGACTCCCGCGCGCGTCAATTCGCAGGGCCAGGACATGTGGGGCGGACGGTTCAGCGCCCGGCCCGATGAAATCATGCAAGCCATCAATGTTTCCATCGATGTCGACAAACGCCTGTGGCGCCAGGACCTAGCCGGTTCCCGCGCGCACTGCGCTATGCTCGCGGCGCAAGGTATCATAAGTTTTGACGATGCCAAAACAATCGCAACCGGACTGGATACGATCGAAGAGGAAATTCAGTCCGGCGTGTTTCCTTTCCGCCACGAATATGAAGACATTCACATGAATGTGGAGGCGCGCCTGCGCGAACTGGTCGGGCCGGCGGCCGGCCGCCTGCATACGGCGCGGTCGCGTAATGACCAGGTCGCGACCGATTTCCGCCTGTGGGTGCGCGAAACCGTCGACCGCACGGTCGGCCAGCTCAGCGATCTGCAGGCTGCATTGCTGCAACGGGCCGAACAGTATGCCGACGCTCTGATGCCGGGCTTTACTCACCTTCAGCCCGCCCAGCCGGTGACCTTCGGCCACCACCTGATGGCCTATGTCGAAATGTTCGGCCGCGACCGCTCGCGCTTCATTGATGCGCGCAACCGCATGAACGAGAATCCGCTGGGCTCGGCCGCCCTGGCCGGCTCGCCATTTCCGATTGATCGCTTCGCCACCTCCAAGGCGCTCGGTTTCGACCGGCCGATGGGCAATTCACTCGATGGCGTGTCGGCGCGCGACTTCGCGCTCGAAGCCATGAGCCACGCCGCCATCTGTGCCGGACACCTGTCTCGCCTGGCTGAGGAAATCGTCATCTGGACGACACCGCAGTTCGGTTTCGTGAAACTGTCGGACAGCTTCTCGACCGGCTCATCGATCATGCCGCAGAAGCGCAACCCCGACGCCGCCGAACTGGTGCGCGCTAAGACGGGGCGCATCAATGGCGCCCTGATCGCGCTGACGACGGTCATGAAGGGGCTCCCCCTGGCCTATTCAAAGGACATGCAGGAAGACAAGCCGCCGGTTTTCGAAGCCTTTGACGCGCTGGATTTGGCGCTCAGGGCCATGACCGGAATGGTATTGGATCTTGAGGCCAATACCGACAAAATGCGCGCGGCGGCCGGTGCGGGCTTTTCCACGGCAACGGACCTGGCCGACTGGTTGGTCCGCGAACTGAATATTCCGTTCCGCGATGCGCACCATATTACCGGGGCGGCGGTCAAGCTGGCCGATGGGCGGGGTGTGGATTTGGCGCAACTTCCGCTGACAGACCTGCAAAATCTGGAAGCCAGGATCACGGATGATGTGTATAAGGTGTTAACACCCGAAGCCTCGGCCGCTTCCCGCCAGTCCTATGGCGGCACGGCGCCGGATCAGGTCAGGCTGCAAATCCAGCGCTGGAAGGAAATTCGCTCATGATGACGCCCATCAAAACCCGTCTTGTCACGACCCTGGCCCTGGGCGCCGTTTTGATCGCGGCGTCCGGTTTGAGCGCCTGCGGCAAGCTCGGCACCCTTGAGCAGGCCCAGCCTCTGTTCGGCCGTGGCGCGGCGTCCGCCTCTTCGGAAGGTGGCGTTTCGGTGTCCAAGAATGCCAATGGTGGCGATACGGCCACGCTTGATGACAGCAATGTCAAGCGCGAGACGGAACGCGCCAAGCCGGACAAGAACGCCCGTCCGACGGCATCCGACTACTACACGAACAATACGAAAGTTCAGGATGCGCCGCTGGAAGGCTTCGGCAACGCCGCGCGCGTCGACAACAACAATCCTGCCAAGTAAATGAACCACTTTGAATACCGCGACGGAGATCTGCATTGCGAAGGGGTGTCGCTAAGCGACATCGCGCGCGAGGTGGGCACGCCGGCCTATGTCTATAGTTCGGCGACGCTTGAGCGGCACTACGCGATCTTCGCCGGTGCCCTTGACGCGCAGCCTGCCTTGAAGAGCCCCAAGGGCGAGAGCCCACTGGTCGCCTATGCCATGAAGGCCAATTCGAACCTGGCTGTGCTGACGACGCTCGCCGCCCAGGGCTGTGGCGCCGACACGGTTTCGGAAGGCGAAATCCGCAAGGCGCTCAAGGCCGGCATTCCGGCGCACAAGATCGTCTTTTCCGGCGTCGGTAAGACAGACGCGGAAATGGCGTTCGCGCTGAAAAGCGGCATCTACCAACTGAACGTCGAATCGGCGCCCGAGCTGGAACGTTTGGCCAAGGTTGCGGCGTCGCTCGACATGGTCGCGCCGATCGTCATCCGCATCAATCCGGGCGTCGGTTCGGGCGGCCACGCCAAGATCACCACAGGCGGCGCGCGCGACAAGTTCGGCGTCTCGGCCGAAGAAGCCCTGCGCATCTATGCCGAAGCCGCCGCGCAAAAGCATATCGCGCCCATGGGCATCGCCTGCCACATCGGTTCGCAGATCACCGACCTGACGCCGATGCAGTCGGCCTTCTCGCGCATGAAGGGCTGGGTCGAGGACCTGCGCGCCAGCGGTCTCAGCGTCGAGCGCCTCGACCTCGGTGGTGGCCTGGGCGTGCCCTATTTCAATCAGAAAGAACCGCCGAGCCCGCAGGACTTCGCCGAAATGGTCGCCCTGACCGTCGGCAATCTTGATGTGCGTTATACGTTCGAGCCTGGCCGCCTAATCGCCGCCAATGCGGGTGTACTGATCTCGCGCGTCATCCACATCCACGAACGCGCCGATTCCGGCCAGAAGTTCATGGTTCTGGATGCTGCCATGAACGACCTGCTGCGCCCGGCGCTGTACGACGCCTATCACGACATCCGCCCGGTGGCGGCGCCTGAAGGTGATGCGACCGAAGTCTACGACGTAGTCGGTCCCGTGTGCGAAACCGGCGACACCTTCACCCGCGATCGCGCCCTGCCGCGTCTCAAGGCTGGTGATCTCGTCGCCTTCATGACCGCCGGCGCCTATGGAGCCGTCATGGGAAGCGAGTACAATACTCGCCCACTCGCCCCTGAGGTGTTGGTGCGTGACGTGGATTGGTCCGTCGTGCGTGCTCGGCCCAGCTACGAGCAGATGATGGCGGACGAAGCCATTCCGGCCTGGTTTACGCCGGCGCCGCGTGCCGTATCCGCGTGAATGTGATGAAGGGGGAAGCAGTCGTCATGTCGTCGGTTCAGAGACCCTCCCCGCTCTCGAATCTTAATCGCGCCCTGTTCTGGACCCGGGCCGTCATGGTGTGGGAGCGGATCCTGCCCGCCGTATTTCCCTTTGTCCTGTTCATCATGCTGATCGCCGTCGCCGCGCAGTGGGGCCTGTTCCTGCATCTGCCGCAACTGGCGCATCTGGCGGTGTTAAGCGCAGGCCTGGTGGCCGCGGGTGTCGCCTCCGTTCGGGCGATCCTACGCTTTCGTGACCCGACCTTCACCGAGGTCAATACCCGCCTGGCGGTCGACAACGGCGTCAAGCCGGAGCGCCTGCTGGCCATGCGCCACGAGATTTCCCAACCGCATTTGCGCATCGGCAAGGCCAAGGCCGGGATCGCGGCGGCCGACCCCTTTGCCCTGCGCTTCGTGGCGCTGGTCGCGGCCATGCTGGGCTTCCTGATCTTCGGTCCCGTGCCGATGAGCCAGATTGTAGGCGGCTTC
>CBFGPQ010000230.1:0-5377 GCA_965650705.1 uncultured Asticcacaulis sp.
CCATGGCGGCATCCCTATCACGACTTGTGTGATGGGGGGAAGGCATAGACGGTAATTGAGCCTTCATCATGGCAATTTCGACATATTCAGATATCTGTAAAAAAGTGATGCGGCGGTCGAGAAACGCTTGCACGCACACCTCGTTGGCGGCGTTGAACACGACCGGCATCCCCTGCCCCGCCTCAAGCGCCTCGCGCGCCAGCCTGAGCATCGGAAAGGCGTCCAAATCCGGCGCGCAAAAGGAAAGGTTGCCCTTGGCGACCAGATCCAGCTTGGGCGCCTGCCACGTGACGCGGTCCGGCCAGCCCAGGCAATAGGAGATCGGCACGCGCATGTCCGGCGTCCCCAGCTGCGCCAGCGACGAGCCGTCATCATATTCGACAAGGCTATGGATCACCGATTGCGGGTGAATGACGACGTCGATCTTGTCCGAAGGCGTGTCGAACAGATAGCTGGCCTCAATCAGCTCCAGTCCCTTGTTCGCCAGCGTCGCCGAATCGACCGTGATCTTGGCGCCCATCGCCCAGTTGGGATGTTTCAGCGCCTGCTCGACCGTGACTGTGCGCAGATCGTCGCGCGTGCGGCCCAGAAACGGCCCGCCCGACGCCGTCAGGATCAGACGGCTGACCTTGTCGGCCTGGCGTGCGTCCAGCACCTGGAAAATGGCATTATGTTCCGAATCGACCGGCAGGATGCGCCCGCCGTGCGCCTCAACGCGCTCGATCAGCGCGCGGCCGCAGCCGACCAGGCTTTCCTTGTTGGCCAGGGCCAGGGTCGCGCCCGTGCCCGCCGCCGCCCACACGGGCTTGAGGCCGGCTATGCCGACGATCGCCGCCATGATCCAGTCGGCGGGACGGCCGGCGGCTTCGCATACGGCCGCTTCGCCACAGGCGATGTCAAGGCCAGAATCGCCGATCAGTTCGCGAAAGGCGTTCCATTGCGATGCGTCCGCCAGGACTGTGATCGCCGGTCGGAAGCGTAGCGCCTGTTCGGCCAGCAGTTCGACATTGCGGCCGCCAACCAGGGCTTCGATATGGTAGTCCCGGCCGGGTTCCCCTGTCTCTTCCAGCAGGCGCAGCGTTGATACGCCGATCGACCCCGTCGATCCGAGAATGGAGATACGCCGCACGATTTTAGATCTCTGTTCCGAGCATGACGAGAAGACGTATAGCCCCGATCGCGATAATGGCAAACATCAAGCCATCGACGCGGTCCAGCAATCCGCCGTGACCGGGAATAAGCGTGCCGGCATCCTTGACGCCGTAGCGCCGTTTCAGCGCCGATTCCCACAGGTCGCCGGCCATGGTCGACAGGGCTACGATCAATCCAACAATCAGCCCTGAGGTGTCGTGCACGAACAGGTGCGTCAGGTCGTTGAGACTGGCGGCGGTCAACATGCCGGCGATCATGCCGCCGGCAAAACCCGACCAGGTCTTGTTCGGCGAATAGCGCCGCCACAGCTTGGGTCCGCCGACGATCTTGCCGACAAGGTAGGCGGCACTGTCGGCCGCCCAGGCGATCAGGAAAGCGAAGAAGACCCAGTAGACGCCGTGGTGGGTGTCCCTGAGCCAGATCAGCACCACCCCTGGCAGGCCGATGTAGAAGACGCCGTATGCGGCATCGACCCAGCCGACGCCGAGCCGATAAGCATAAAGTCCGGCGCACAGCGACCCGAACGCCAGGATCAGCAGCGAAAGGATGGGATGGCCAAGATAGCCGACGAATACGGCCGCGAGAATGGCGATGCTGACCGCCACCGCGATGCGGCTGGCGACCTTGGGCGCAACCATCAGCCCCCATTCGATGCCCAGCAGCGCGATGCCCACGCTGATCATCACCAGGAAGGGCCACGGCCTGGCGAACGACATCCAGTCGAACGGCATGGCGATCAACCCCAGCACGACCGGGATCAGGACGAGAGCGGAAGCGATGCGGATGGCAAGTTCACGCCGGCGCGCCCCAGCCTTAGCTGTCTTAGGCGGGTTGGGCGACATTTCCTGCCTCTATGCCGCCAAAGCGGCGGCTGCGCCCGGCAAAGATATCGAGTGCCGTCTTCAAGGCCTCACGCCCATAGTCCGGCCACAGGATGTCCTGGAAGACGAACTCGGCATAGGCGGCTTCCCACAGCAGGAAGTTCGACAGACGATGTTCGCCGCTGGTTCGTATCAGCAGGTCGAGCGGCGGCAGGCCATGCGTCGACAGCTCGCCTTCGAAACGCTCCGGGACAATGTCTTCGGGGTTAAGCGTCCCCGCCCGGACCTGTTCGGCAAGGCTGCGCGCGGCCGCTACGATGTCGGCCTGGGCGCCGTAGTTCAGCGCCACCTGCAGGAAGAAACGCGAATTGGCCTTGGTTTTTTCGTGGGCGTCGTCAACAAGGGTGACGATATCGGCCGGCAGGCCGTCGCGCTGACCGATGATGCGGACGCAAACCCCCTCGCGGCGCAGGCGTTCCAGGTCCGACTTGATGAAGGCGCGCAATAGGCCCATCAGGTCGCTGACCTCGGCCGCCGGCCGCCGCCAGTTTTCCGTCGAAAAGGCAAAGACCGTCATGTGCGTGACGCCGAGATCGACCGCGGCCGTAATGGTGCGCTTTAGCGCCTCGACGCCGGCGCGGTGCCCAAGCGTGCGGATCTGTCCCCGCTCCTTGGCCCAGCGACCATTGCCGTCCATGATGATGGCGACGTGCAAAGGCGTGGGCGCGCTTGCAGGTCTGGTCTCATCGGCGGAGGCGGCGCCTGAAGGCATGAAAAAGCTTTCTCACAAGAGCGATATGTCGAAAGTGCGTGGCGGTTTTGGCTACGCCGAACGTTGTTTCGACCAGATATCGCGGCAAAGCAATGCGAAAAAGACAGTAAGCGGACAATCAAATCCAGCCTACTGCCGTCCTCCGGTAAAATCAGGTCGTAGATCGCGATAAGCGGAACGCCGCCGATCGCCTAGACCTGCATAATTTCGGCTTCCTTGGCCTTCAGCATCTCGTCGATGCGCTTGATGGCCGCGTCGGTGAAGCCCTGAACCTCGGTGCCGCCCTTCTTCTCCTCGTCTTCCGAAATTACAGACGCCTTTTCGGCCTTCTTCAGGTCGTCCATGGCTTCGCGACGCACATTGCGCACGGCGACGCGCTGGGTTTCGGCGTACTTGCCGGCGATCTTGACCAGTTCCTTGCGGCGCTCTTCGGTCAGAGGCGGAATCGGGATGCGCAGGGTCTGGCCATCGGTGATCGGGTTGAGGCCCAGGCCGGCATTGCGGATGGCCTTTTCGACTGAAATAACCAAGCCCTTGTCCCAAACATTGACGGCGATCATGCGCGGTTCCGGCACCGACACGGCGGCGCAGGCGTTCAGCGCCATGGTCGAACCGTAGGCGTCGACGACCACCTGATCGAGCAGCGACGCCGAGGCGCGGCCGGTCCGCAGGCCGGAGAAATCGTCCTTCAGGGCCACCACGGCCTTGTCCATACGATCCTTGTAGCGATTGAGTTCAGGTTTCATGGCAGTTCTCGCTTCCTGATATTTGTTTTCTTGGAAGTTATTGCGAAATGACGGTATGCACGCCGCCGCCGTGGATGACCTTGGCCAGTTCGCCTTCATTGCGAATGGAGAAGACGACGATGGGAATTTCGTTTTCGCGCATCAACGACACCGCCGTCGCATCCATGACACGAAGATCCTTGGATAAGACCTCAAGATAATTGAGTTTATCGTAGCGCTGGGCGCTCGCATCCTTCTTGGGGTCTGCCGTATAGACACCGTCGACCGAAGTGCCCTTGAACAGGGCGTCGCAGTTCATTTCCGCCGCGCGCAGGGCCGCGGCCGTATCGGTCGTGAAATAAGGCGCGCCGGTGCCGGCGGCAAAAATGACCACCCGGCCCTTTTCAAGGTGACGGATGGCGCGGCGGCGAATGAAGGGTTCGCAGACGGCGTTCATCTGGATCGCCGACTGGACGCGGGTGTCTATTCCTAAGCGCTCAAGGGCGTTCTGCATGGCCAGGGCGTTCATCACGGTCGCCAACATGCCCATATAGTCGGCCGAGGAGCGCTCCATACCGACAGCGGCCTTGGACAGGCCACGGAAAATGTTGCCGCCACCGATAACCAGGCACAATTGGACGCCCTGGCGCGCCACGTCGGCGATTTCTTCCGCCACGGCCTGGACGGTCTTCATGTCGATGCCGAAGCCCTGGTCCCCCATCAGGACCTCGCCGGACACCTTCAGCAAGATGCGTTTGTATTTCAGATCTGCCGGGGCGCTGGCCATGGAAATATCTCCGGGAATCAAATGGGGTCGCGAGGCGCGTGTGTTTTCAGCGCCCTGAATAGTTTGCCAGGCCTTTTGACGCAAGGCTTGATGCGTAATCCTTGGCGGAAAAGGCCCTATAGCGATATACCAAGCGTGCGCTGCGGTTTTTGGCAATATCGCGACCAAACAAAAACCACAAAAAAGGCGCGACACCCGTGGGCGCCGCGCCTGTTTCAGTCATTCGACAAGGCTTAGGCCTGGCCGCTCATCATCGAAGCGACTTCGGCGGCGAAGTCATCGACCTTCTTCTCGACGCCTTCCCCCAGGGCCAGTCGGTTGAAGCCGACGACCTTGACCGGCGTGCCGAGCGTCTTGGCGGTCTCTTCGACCATCTGCTCGACCGTCTGATCCGGGTTCATGACGAAGGACTGCTTGTGCAGCACGACTTCTTCATAGAACTTGCGGATGCGGCCTTCGATCATCTTTTCGATGACCTGCAGCGGCTTGCCCGATTCCTTGGCCTGCTCGGTGAAGATGGCCTTTTCGCGCTCGACGTGTTCCTGGTTCAGGTCCTCGACGTTCAGCGACAGCGGCTGCGTGGCGGCGATGTGCATCGCGATCTTGCGGCCCATTTCCTTCAGCACTTCCGGGTCGCCGGCCGATTCGATAGCAACCAGCACGCCGATGCGGCCGAGGTCCGGCGCGATGGCGTTGTGGATGTAGGTGGCGACGACGCCTTCGGAGACCGAGAACTTGGCGAAACGGCGCACGACCATGTTTTCGCCGATCGTGGCGATCAGGTTGGTGATCTCGTCGTTGACGGCGGCGGCGATACCTTCGACCGAGTCGTTTTCCAGACCGGCCTTGCCCGCGTTGCGCGCCAGGGCCTGGAACAGGTCGTTGCGCGACACGAAGTCGGTTTCGGCGTTCACTTCCACAGCGGCGGCGGTCATGCCCTTGCCTTCGACCTTGGTGGCGATGGCGACCAGGCCTTCAGCAGCAACGCGGTCAGCCTTCTTGGCGGCCTTGGACAGGCCCTTGGCGCGCAGCCAGTCCATGGCCGCTTCGATGTCGCCGTTGTTCTCGGACAGCGCCTTCTTGCAGTCCATCATGCCGACGCCGGAACGTTCGCGCAGGT
>CBFGPQ010000231.1:0-5368 GCA_965650705.1 uncultured Asticcacaulis sp.
AGACCTTATCGGAGAGGTCAATCTCTATGCCGACTATACCCTGCCGCTGGAGCCGCTGCGCGACAAGCTCAAGGCTATACTGGCCGCGACGCCGCTGTGGGACGGCAAGACCCAGGTCATTCAGGTCACCGAATGCGAAAAAGAAGCTATGAAGATCCGCATACTGGTCAGCGCTGGCGACTCCGCCAATGCGTGGGACCTGCGGTGTCTGGTGCGCGAGCAGATGATCGCCTTCATCCAGGAGCATTATCCGCAGTGCCTGCCGCGACAGCGCGCCCAGCTGGCCGGAGCCATATCGGGTGACACGGTGCATTGAGATCGCGAACGCGGATGATCCGCGCCTGGAATTGTTCCGTGATGTGAAGGATCGTGACCTGACGGGGCGCGCGGGCCTGTTCATGGCGGAGGGGCAGGTCGTGCTGGAGCGCCTGTTTGCCTCGCGCTTGTGCGAGACCGTCAGTGTGCTGACGACGCCGGAACGGCTGCGCAATCTCGATGTCTCAGCTCTGGGCGATGCACCGGTATATGTGGTCGCGCAAGGTTTGATGGACGATATCGCCGGCTTTCCGATCCATCGCGGTTACCTGGCCCTGGGGCGGTATGTGCCGCCCAGGTTAGGGGAGGTGCTGGCCAGGCCGCGCGTGCGGGTCCTGGCCTTGTCGGCAATTGCCAATACGGACAATATGGGCGGCTTGTTCCGAAACGCGGCGGCGTTCGGCGTCGATGCCGTGCTGATCGATGCACAGTGCTGCGATCCGGTCTATCGCAAGGCCATCCGCGTCAGCGTCGGTGGGGTGTTTCAAGTGCCGCATTATCGCGTCGATGATCTTCAGGCGGTTTTAAAATCACACGATCTGGCACCCTATGGCCTTAGTCCCTCTGGCCGGATGCGGCTGGACGAGGTGGTCCCGGAAATGCGCTCGGCCTTTCTGTTCGGCGCCGAAGGGCCCGGCCTGACGCCCGAACTGATGGAGGCGTGCACGACGGTGCGTATCGACATGCATGGCGGCTTCGACAGTCTGAATGTCGCGACGACAAGCGGGATTGTCCTTTATCATATGTGCCGCTGACCCTTCCGAATTGTCCTCTTACCGGCCCGTCAGGCATTCTGTGCGCGGAGGGGTTCAAATCTGAAAAGAGGAGAAACACCGTGAGCAAGCTTCCTCCGGTTCCGCCCGATAATCTCAGCCACGCCGGTCCCGGCGAGACGGTCAGGGATCACACGGCCGACCGCAACCACGCCCAGGGCGAGATCAATCCCAATCAGCGCGGCCAGCAGGCCAATACCAGGATCAACACAACCCACCAGGGTTATCAACAGGATCGCTAATCATGTCGACTTCAACCAAGACGCCGGCTTCGATCCGGCAGGGCGGTCCGGGTGCTTCGCATGAGAACGCCAAGGCGCCGTTGGAAATCAAAAAGCCATCGCCGGACACAGGCCGGCGAATGCATTCCAAGGTGTCGGGCGGGGGCGGCGAGGCGGATTCGCATCACACCCACGATGACGATTTGAAGGGCGGCAAGGGCCGCCATACCACGCTCGAAAGCGCAAAACATTAAACGCAGAAAGGCCGGAGTTTCCTCCGGCCTTTCGCATGTCCATCTTTGCCAAACGGCCTAGATTTCCTGGTTGTACGAACCGATTTCGCTGTACTTGGCAAGACGCGGCTTCACTTCCTTGCGGAACAGGTCGCGCATATCGTCTTCGGAGGTCAGGCTCTCGACCACGACCACCAGTTCCGGCTTGTTCGACGAAGCGCGAACCAGGACCCATGAGCCGTCTTCAAGGTGCACGCGGGCACCGTTAACGGTGATGACTTCCTTGATCTTGCGGCCGAGGATTTCGCCGCCAGCTGCCGCCAGATCGACATATTCCTTCACGATGCGCTCAAGTACGTCATACTTCACCAAGTCACCGCAGTGCGGCGACATGGTCAGCGAGGTATAGGCGACGGGGAGGGCATCCTTCAGTTCCGATAGCTTCTTGCCCGGGTTGCGGTCCAGCATGGCCAGAATCCACGAGGCGGCGACCAGGCCGTCGTCATAGCCGCGGCCGAGCGGTGAATTGAAGAAGAAGTGGCCCGACTTTTCGAAGCCGGCCAAGGCCTTCAATTCAGAGGTCTTGCGCTTGATATAGGAGTGGCCGGTCTTCCAGTAGACGGTATTGGCGCCGTTCTTTTTCAGGATTTCGTCGGTGGCGTAGAGGCCGGTCGACTTGACGTCCACGACGAAGGTCGCGTCCTTGTACTGTTCCGACAGGTCACGCGCCAGCATCAGGCCGATCTTGTCAGCGAAGATTTCCTGGCCGGTGTCGTCGACGACGCCGCAGCGGTCACCGTCGCCGTCGAAGCCGAGCGCCAGGTCGGCGCCGGTTTCCTTGACCACCTTGGCCATCTCGGACAGCATGTGGTGATCTTCCGGGTTCGGATTGTACTTCGGGAAGGTGTTGTCGAGCTCGCAATCCATCTCGATGACTTCGACGCCCATGTCGCGCAGGACCTGAGGCGCAAAGGCGCCGGCCGTGCCGTTGCCGCAGGCGCAAATGACCTTGAGCGGACGCTTGATCTTGACCTTGGAGACGATCTCGTCGGCGTAACGCTTCTGGACGCCTTCGACCATCTTGATCGTGCCGCCGGGACGTTCGACGCCCTGGCCACCCAGGACGATCTCCTTCAGGCGGCCGATTTCCTCAGGGCCGAAGGTCAGGGGCGCATGCGTGCCCATCTTGACACCGGTCCAGCCGTTTTCGTTGTGGGAGGCGGTGACCATGGCGACGCATGGCGCGTCGAGGTCGAACTGGCCGAAATAGGCGATCGGTGACAGGGCCAGGCCGATGTCGAGCACTTCGCAGCCGGCCTGTTGCAGGCCCAGCATCAGGGCGTTCTTGATGTTGATCGAATAGGAGCGGAAATCATGGCCGACGACGATGCGCGGCTTGACGCCGACTTCGTGGATGTACGTGCCTAACCCCAGGCCCAGCGCCTGGACGCCGAGATAGTTGAGGTCGTCACCGAATAGCCAGCGCGCGTCATATTCGCGGAAACCGGTGGGGGCGACGACGGCGTTGGTTTCGTAGTCGTATGAGTTCGGCTTTACGCCGACCTTGGGTAACAGGGACATCGGGTTTCCTTAGGCTTGGAAGAAGGGCAGCAGGGCTTCGCGGGCAGCCGCGCCCAGTTGGGGATGTTTCAGGGCCAGGGCGACATTGGCGCGCAAAAGGCCGATCTTGTCGCCGCAGTCATAGGTAACACCATCGTATTCGAGGGCATGGAAGCTCTGGGTTTCCATGAGACGGAACATCGAATCCGTCAACTGGATTTCGTTCCCGGCGCCGCGTTCCTGGTTGGCCAAAAGTTCAAAGATTTCGGGCTGAAGAATATAGCGGCCCGAAACGATCAGGTTCGACGGCGCCGTGCCCTTGGCTGGCTTTTCGACCATGCCGGTCATCTTGTTGAGACGGCCGTCCTGCTTCTCGAGCGCGACGACGCCGTACTGGTGCGTCTGGTCGTGCGGAACCGGTTCGACGACGATGATATTGCCGCCCACTTGGTCATAGGCGTCAATCGCCTGCTTGAGCGCCGAAACCTCGGCATCCATGACCATGTCAGGCAGGATGACGGCAAAGGGCTCATCACCGATAATGTCGCGAGCGCACCAGACGGCATGGCCCAGGCCGTTTGGCTGCATCTGGCGGACGAAGCTCATCTCCCCGGGCTTGGGCAGTTCGGCCATCAGTTCGTCAAGGATGGCCGTCTTGTTCTTGGCCTTGAGCTGCGATTCGAGTTCGAGCTGGTGATCGAAGTAATCTTCGATGGCGCCCTTGGCGCGGCCCGTCACGAAAACGAAGTGCTCTATGCCTGCGGCGCGCGCTTCGGCAACCACGTAGGAGAGGATGGGCCGGTCGACGACATTAAGCAGTTCCTTAGGGACGACCTTGGTGCCGGGGAGGACGCGGGTCCCCAGTCCTGCGACGGGGACAACGGCTTTTCGCACGCGCTTATTGGACAAGACAACCTCTTAAAAAAGCGAAAGTTTTGTGACGGGTACTGCTTGATGGGACCTTATGCGCGGCCCGCTGTAGGATAGAATGCTGCACTGCAAACAGCAATATGTGAAATAAAGATTCAATAAGGAGCTCATAAGGGCGAAGCGTTACCAAAGCGAAAATTGTCAGGCATTTTCCCCAGCAATGGATGCTTTGACGGTTTTCAGCCATTGGGACTTGTAATAAATATAATTGTAATATTTATTTCGCGGCCGGGCGCATGACAAGGCGTCGCAAGGGAGAGAGAACAATGGCCTTCATCCGATCGGCACTAATGAGTGCGCTTCTCGCCGGCGCCTGTTTGGCGCCCATTGCCGCGTCAGCGCACGAATCGCTGGAACTGACTGCGCCGAAGCCCAACCTGGCGCCGACACCGCCCATGGGCTGGAATTCGTGGAACAAGTTCGCGTGCGATATCGACGAGGCCAAGGTCCGCGCCGTGGCCGACGCCATGGCCTCGAGCGGCATGAAGGACGCCGGCTATCAGTATATCGTCATCGACGACTGCTGGCAGAAGGACCGCGCGGCCGACGGCACCATCCAGGCCGATCCCGAAAAATTCCCCTCGGGAATCAAGTCTCTGGTCGATTATGTCCACTCCAAGGGGCTTAAGTTCGGCCTCTATTCCGACGCCGGCGTCAAGACGTGCGGCGGCCGTCCTGGCAGCGCCGGTTACGAGTTCCAGGATGCGCGCACCTACGCCTCCTGGGGCGTCGACTATCTGAAATACGACTGGTGCTACACCGGCACGCGTAACGCCGAGGCCGCCTATACGCTCATGGCGAAGGCGCTCAGGGCGTCGGGTCGCGATATCCTCCTCAGCATCTGCGAGTGGGGTGACAACAAGCCGCGCGAATGGGCCGCCAAGGCCGGCCACATGTGGCGCACGACCGGCGACATCCGCGACTCCTGGAGCGAAAGCAAGGGCTATAGCCTTTCCTTCCTGGCCATCCTCGACAAGCAGGCCGACCTCTGGAAGGATTCCGGGCCGAATCAGTGGAACGATCCGGACATGCTCGAAGTCGGCAATGGCGGCATGACGGCGACGGAATACAAGGCGCATTTTTCGCTATGGGCCATCCTGGCGGCGCCGCTGATTGCGGGGAACGACCTCGCGACGATGACGCAGGAGACACACGATATCCTGACCAATAAGGACGTCATCGCCGTCGACCAGGACCCGCTGGGCATCCAGGGGCGCAAGATCGTCGACGACGGCGACTATGAAGTTTGGGCGCGTCCGCTTAAGGGCGGAGACCGGGCGGTGGTGCTGTTCAATCGCTCGGAGGCGGCCAAGGAAATGTCCGTTGACTGGGAGGC
>CBFGPQ010000232.1:0-5365 GCA_965650705.1 uncultured Asticcacaulis sp.
GCCGAATTCGTCCGCGCCCGTAAGCGCCTGGAAGTCGCCCGCGAGGAAATCTCGACCTGCGCCATCTCCGGGGCCGTCGGCACCTTCGCCAATGTCTCTCCTGAAGTCGAAGTCTATGTCGCCAATAAGATGGGCCTCAGCATCGAGCCCGTCTCGACGCAGGTCATCCCGCGCGACCGTCACGCCGCCTTCTTCGCGGCCTTGGGCGTCGTGGCTTCGTCAATTGAGCGTCTGGCCGTCGAAATCCGCCACCTGCAACGCACCGAGGTCCTGGAAGCCGAAGAATTCTTCTCGGCCGGCCAGAAGGGCTCATCGGCCATGCCGCACAAGCGCAATCCGGTCCTGACCGAAAACCTGACCGGCCTTGCCCGCCTCGTCCGTTCGGCGGTCGTGCCGGCCATGGAAAATGTCGCCCTGTGGCACGAGCGCGATATCTCGCACAGCTCGGTCGAACGCGGCATCGCGCCGGACGCCTGCGTCCACCTCGACTTTGCACTCCGCCGCCTGGCCAATGTCATCGAGAACCTGCTGGTCTATCCGGAAAACATGCAAAAGAACCTCGACCGCCTGGGCGGCCTGGTACACTCTCAGCGCGTCCTGCTGGCCCTGACGCAAAAGGGCATGTCGCGCGAAGACAGCTATTCGGCCGTTCAGCGCAATGCCATGAAGGTGTGGCGCGGCGAGGGCAACTTCCTCGACTTCCTGGCCGCCGACGAAGACGTGTCGAAATTCTTCACGCGCGCCGAGCTGGAGCCATTTTTCAACATTGATTATCACACCAAGCACGTCGACACGATCTTCCAGCGCGTGTTCGGATAAGTAAGCAAGAAGCCCCACCACCGCTGCGCTTCGCTGGCGGTCCCCCTCCCCATGCCTTCGGCACAGGGAGGAGAAACAGAGCGCAATCACTCCTCCCTGTCGCGTAGCGACGGGGAGGGGGACCGCACGACGCGCGGAACGCGCTAGATGCGGTGGTGGGGCGCCTTCATAACGGTAGAAACATGCAACTCCTCTCCGACGCCTTCGACACAGCCGGCTATGTCAGCCGCTTCACCAACAAGGGCCGCATCCGCCTGGAAGGTGCCGTGTCGGCTGACGACGCCGACGCAATCCACCATGCGCTGGAGCAGGAAACGCCTTGGGAACTGCAACTGGTGTCCAAAGACGGACGGCCGGAAATCATCAACCGGCGTGAACTCAACGCCTTGCCCGAATCGGAAATCCAGCAGAGGCTTCAGGATGCCGCAGAGCGCGCACAATCGGGCCTGTCCTGGCTGCGCCTGGGCGTAAACCTGCTTAACAAATCAGGTGAGGACTTTCCGCTAACGCCTTTCGCCACTTTGCTAAAGTCGCCGCAATTCGCGCAGTTTTGCGGTGAACTGACGGGCATGTCCGACCTGACCCTGACTGAGCTGTCGGCCATCTGCTATCGCCCTGGCGACTTCTTTACCCAGCATACCGACCTGGCCGCCCGCCTGTGCTTCGAATGGAATTTCAGCCGTGACTGGCGCCCGGACTGGGGTGGTCAGGTCCTGTTCCATTCCCCGTCGGGCGATATCGAAGGCGGTATCCTGCCCCGCCTCAACGACCTGTCGCTCTATGCCGGCGACCAGCCGCGCTCGATCGCTTCAGTCGCGCCCTATGCCGGCACGCCGCGCTTTTCGATTGTCGGAAGATTTGCCTAAGACGCGGACTTAACCGCCGGCCTTGATCGCTTCGCGCGACTGGGCCAGGAATTCGGCCGCCTTGACGCGGACCTCGGCTTCACGGATCACGATGCGCGAAGCCGTCAGATCGCCGAGGATCTTGCGGATTACGTCTTCTTCGGAGGCGTTGGTCGATTTGCCGAGCGCAAGGGCGTAGTTTTCAATCGATTCGCCGCTCAGGCCCATTTTTTCGCCGGCCCAGAGACCGATCAGGCGGTTGCGGCGTTCGGCGGCCAGAAACTCGAACCCTTTCGCCGCATCGTCCGGCTTTGGTGCCGGTGACACATCAGAAATACGCTCGTTCATACTGGACATTTGGGCAAACCTTTCAGGCAGGGTTCTGTTTTAATTCTCCTAAGGGCGCGGCGCAACAAGAAGTGTCATTTACATGGCAAAAGTTTTTGTTTATTTGCGGCGGCGAACGGCATCCCCTATGATGCTTCAGGTCAAATCACGGATGGCCCGGGCCTGTCCCAAACGCTTTAAGAACTCCCGTTTGCGCCCGCTGCCCCCAGCGCGGCGCGAATCGTCAATTCAGGCGTCGCCCTCCGCTCAAGGAAGTCAGGTCCGATGACCAACACGCGCCGCAAGAAAATCTACGAAGGTAAGGCCAAGATTCTGTACGAAGGCCCCGAGCCCGGCACGCTCATCCAATACTTCAAGGATGACGCCACTGCGTTCAACGCGCAAAAGAAGGCGGTTCTGGACGGCAAGGGCGTCATCAACAACCGCATCTCCGAATTCGTCATGACCAAGCTGACGAATATCGGCGTGCAGAACCACTTCATCAAGCGCCTGAACCTGCGTGAGCAACTGATCCGCGAAGTCGAGATCATTCCGCTGGAAGTCGTCTGCCGCAACGTTGTCGCCGGCTCGATGGCCAAGCGCTTCGGCCTGCCGGAAGGCCAGCAGCTTCCGCGCTCAATTATCGAATTCTATTACAAGAATGACGCCCTCGAAGACCCTATGGTCACCGAAGAGCACGTGACGGCGTTCAACTGGGCCAACACCCAGGAAATCGACGACATCCTGGCTATGACCCTGCGCGTCAACGACTTCCTGTCGGGTATGTTCGCCGCCGTCGGCATCACCCTGGTCGATTTCAAGATCGAGTACGGCCGTTTGTTCGAAGGCGAGTTCTCGCGCGTCATCCTGGCCGACGAGATCAGCCCGGATTCCTGCCGCCTGTGGGACGCCCAGACGAACGAGAAGCTGGACAAGGACCGCTTCCGCCGCGACATGGGCAATGTCATCGAAAGCTACGCCGAAGTCGCCAAGCGTCTCGGCATCATGGGCGACATGCCAAAAGTCATCGAAGGCGGAATGCAGTAAAATGAAAGCTAAGGTCCACGTGTTCCTGAAACCCGGCGTGCTCGACGTCCAGGGCAAGGCTGTCGAAGGCGCCCTGCACGGTCTCGGCTGGGGCGGCGTCTCCAACGTTCGCGTCGGCAAGGTGCTGGAATTCGACATGGACGGCGCTGACCAGGACGCCGCCAAGGCCGAGCTTAAGGCCATGTGCGAAAAGCTTCTGGCCAATACGGTCATCGAATCCTACAAGGTCGAGGTGGCGTAATGGCTCTCAAAGCCGCCGTCCTCGTCTTCCCCGGCTCCAACTGCGACCGCGACTGCAAGACCGCCGTTGAAACCACGGTGGGTGGCAAGGTCGAAATGGTGTGGCACCAGGAGACGTCCCTTCCCTCCGGTCTCGACCTGATCGTCGTTCCGGGCGGCTTCTCCTATGGCGACTATCTGCGTTGCGGCGCCATGGCGTCGCTGTCGCCGGTCATGCAGGCCGTCAAGACCGAGGCCGAACGCGGCGTGTCGGTGCTGGGCATCTGCAACGGCTTCCAGATCCTGTGCGAAGCCGGCCTTCTGCCCGGCGCGCTGCTGCGCAACGCCCAGCTCAAATATGTCTGCAAGCCGATCGAACTGACGATCGAAAATCGCAATACACGCTTCACCAGCGCCTATGGCAACAAGCAGACCGTGTGGATGACCCAAGGCAATGGCGACGGCAACTTCTTCGCCGATCCCGATACGCTTCAGGCCATCGAGGACAATAACCAGGTCGTCTTCCGCTATGTCGAAAATCCCAACGGTTCGGCCAACGACATCGCCGGAATCGTCAACACGGCGGGCAATGTGCTGGGCATGATGCCGCATCCGGACCGCGCCTTTGAGCCGGCGCTGGGTTCCGCCGACGGCGCGCCGATGTTCCACAGCCTGGTCAACGCGCTGCAGACGGCCTGAACGCTCTCCTACAGCCACGCATTGACATAACTTGTTAAGAATGAAAGCATCCCCGCAACTGAGTTTGCGGGGATTTTTCGTAATGTGGCGTCGTATCGGACTGGCAGTCATCGTAACCCTAGCCGTGGCCGGATGTACGAAGAAGGACAAGGCGCCGGATACGACCGCCCTCGGCTACCACAAGGAAGCCTGCCCGGCAGAACTGAAAAACGCCGAATGCGGCAAGCTGGTCGTCGAAGAGACACGCGGTGCCAATAATGGCCGCACCGTCACCCTGCCCGTCGTCATCATCCGCGCCACAGCGGCGAACAAGAAGGCCGATCCGGTCATCTTCCTGCACGGCGGCCCGGGCGGCAGCGTGGTCGCGGGCCTGCCGCGCCGCCTGGCGCGCACCCCAAACGTCATCACCGCCGACCGCGACTGGATATTCTTCGACCATCGCGGCACAGGCCTATCGAAGCCGTCGCTCGATTGCGGCACGGCGCCCCTGTCCGACGCGGGCGTCGCCAGCGAGGCCGGGGTAAAGGCACTTCAGGACTGCGGAAAGAAGTGGGGCGCCGAAGGCATCGATCTCAGCCAGTACAATTCCGCCGTTATCGTCAAGGATATCCGCGACCTGCGCAAGGCGCTTGGGATCACCACCTATAACCTCTACGGCGGCTCCTATGGCACGCGCGTCGCCATGGCTGTGATGCAGCACGATCCGGAAGGCATGCGCGCCGCCGTGCTTAACTCGACCTGGGCGCCGGAAGGCAATGCCACCGCCCCCCTGCCCGGCCTGGTCTCTCAGGAAGTCCGTCAGGTCCTTTCCTATTGCGCCGCCGACGCGACCTGCAACGGCAAGTACCCCGACCTCGAACGCCGGCTCGATGCGCGCATGACCGAGTGGTTGAAAACCCCGGTCAGCAAGGACGGCCAGACGCATACGGCCGACGAGATGGGCGCCTTCCTGCTGGAAACCATCTACAGCGATCGCGGCGCGCGCAGCCTACCCATGCTGCTCGACGGCATCCTGAAGGGCGACTACGCGCCCCTCATCGCCTTCAAGCAGGAATACGCCGGCTATACCGAAGGCCAGTTCCTGACGACGCTGTGTAATGAGGAATTTGCCTTCGAGACGCCGGCGGCGGTAACCGCTGGGCTGAACGCCGCCGATCCAATCGCCGCGGCCGTGGCGCGCGACGCCGTCCGCTTCTTCCCGGCGTGCGAAGGCTGGGCAACCGGCAAGGGCGCGGCCGTTGAAAACCAGCCGCTCACCAGCGCCATCCCAACGCTGATGCTGTCGGCCGATATCGACGCCGGCTGCCCGGCGGAGATGTCCGAACAGGTCGTCACCCGCCTGAGCAAAGGCCGAAACTACATGTTCAAGAACCGCATGCACACCATCCAGGGCAGCGACTGCGCCAAGG
>CBFGPQ010000233.1:0-5343 GCA_965650705.1 uncultured Asticcacaulis sp.
TTAAGGCGTATCCCGATACCGGCAGACCTCATAACGCATGCCTTTGCGCGCCACCGGCCCCTTGTGTTCGAACTGCAAATAATAGCCGTCTGAGCCATAGAAGGGCCAGAAGGGCAGCCCCTCCCCGTTCGGATTGCCGGTCTTCGCGAACCGTGCCCAGTGCTCCAGCAACGGCGGCCATTGCCGCGCCGCTTTACCGTCCGGCCTGTGGTTGAACACGAAGGCCAGCTCCGAACCGTGGTGCGCCACGCCCCCGGAGGCATCGACATCGAGCTGATAGAGCCAGGTGTCCTGACCAGAGGCATTGACCTGCCACGCCGTCCAGTCCGACGGACAACGCATCATCAGGTCGGTCGACAGCTGCATGGCGGTGTCGCCCAGCACCGGATCAGGCTTCGTGCGCAGCCTGGTGTCGATGCCGTAGAAGCTCAGGGCCTTCATGCGGTTCGGCCCAAAGGCTTCGTGGACCGTCGGATAAATGGCATCTTCGCCGCCGTGCAGACCCAGTTCCTGTGCCGAGACACCGATGATCAGCGGCACCTTGGCCTGATCGTGCGCACGAAAGACGTCATAGGGCGATTTCGGCAGGACATGGCCGTCGACCACGGCCTGGAGCCAGATGAAGCTGGCGTCATCGACCGGCGGGGTCAGCTTATCGGCGGCTGCCTGCAAGGCCAAGGCCGGGGCGCGGCGCAGATCTTCCAGCGCTTCGGCGCCCGCCGGCGCGCGCTCACCGGCGCGCGGACTGTATTGCCGCGCCAATTCGATTCCCAGGGCTTCGTTCTCAGCCAGGGTACGCGGCGGCAGACCGAACTGCGGCGGGCCGCTCTGGATAATCGCCTTGTCAAACAGGCCTTCCGCCAGCGGCGAAGCCATCAAGAGCCCGACATCCTGGGCGCCGCCGCTGTGACCGAACAGGGTGACATTGTCCGGATCGCCTCCAAAGGCGGCGATATTATCACGTACCCATTCCAACGCCTTGATCTGGTCCATCAGGGCGTAGTTTCCAGATGCCCCGCCCCCCTCGTCCGTCAGGGCCGGATGCGACAGGAAGCCGAACACGCCCAGGCGGTACTGGATCGACACCAGCACAACACCTTCGCCGACCAAGCCCGACATGACGGTCCCTGCCCCATTGCCGGCGCGGTTGGCGCCACCATGGACGAAGACCATGACGGGTAGCGGTGCGTCGGGATGGATTTCCGGCGTGCGGACCTCAAGGTAAAGGCAGTCCTCGGAACTGGTCTTCGCCATGTCGGCGTTCCAGCCATAGGAGACCTGGAGGCAGGCCGGCGCGCTTTGGGTCTCAAAGCGAACGCCGCTCCAGCCGAGCGGCGGCTGCGGCGGGGTCCAGCGCAGATTGCCAACCGGCGGTCGCGCAAAGGGAATGGCCTTGAAGACGACCGAGCCATCATCCAGCCGGTCGCCGCCGATAAGGCCGCCGGTTACCGAAAGCTCGACATCGGCCCAGGGGCCATAAACGATGGGCGCAGGCTCGGTGGTGCGTTGCGATTCGGCCGGCACCTCTTCCTGCATCTCTGGTGGATAATCCTCGGCACGCCAGCTCTTGACCGGGGCCTTTTTTACCGTCGTCGTATTGCCTTTGAAGCTGCCGCGCCAGCGCTTGGACTGCGCGTCGGCGGTCCCAGCGACAAGGCACAGGGACGCGGTCAACAGGAACAACTTCGATGTTATGGATTTGGCGGTCATGGCCGGCTCCGGATGCAATACGCCGACACTATAGCGTTAACGGCCCTGCTGCCAGAGCTGAGCGGCCCCGCGCACGCCGGAACTGTCGCCCCACTTCGCCGGCGCCAGGGTTGCCGCCCACGCGTCACTGAACACATAGGGGCGGATCTTGCCCGGCAGGCGGTCATACAGTTCCTGCGCGTTCGACAGGCCGCCGCCGAAGACGAAGGCGTCGGGATCGATCATGTTGACGGCGACGGCCAGGGCGCGGCCCAGGCGATCGACCAGACGGTCAAAAGCTGCATCCGCATCCGGATCGCCGGCGCGCATGGCTTCGATAATCTGTTCGCCCTTCATCGCGCGGCCAGTCACATGGTGGAAGTCGCGGGCAAAGCCGGAACCGGACACCCAGGTTTCAAGGCAACTCTTTTGACCGCACCAGCAGGTCGGCCCGGGGAATTCTTCAGGTCGCGGCCATGGCAGTGGCATATGGCCCCATTCTCCGGTGACCCCGTTGGCGCCTTCGACCAGACGGCCATCAACGACCAGGCCGCCACCGCACCCAGTGCCGATGATGATGGCGAAAACGGATTTCAGCCCCTTGCCCGCGCCATCGATGGCTTCGGACAGGGCCAGGCAGTTGGCGTCGTTGGCCAGACGGACCGGGCGCTGGAGCGCGGCCTCGAGATCCTCGCGGAAGGTCTTGCCGTTCAGCCATGTCGAATTGGCATTGCGCATCACGCCGGTGCGCGGACTCACTGAACCGGGAGCGCCGACGCCGATGGTGCCGATACGATGGGCGAGACTGGGGTCTTTCTGGCGGGCTTCGGTTTCGACACGATTGATCAGTTCGCACACCGTGCGGATGGCATCGTGGTAGTTGCCGGGATTGGGCTCCCTTTGCCGCGACAGGAAGTCACCGTCCTGCGACAGGGCGGCGGCTTCGATCTTCGTGCCGCCAAAATCAACACCGACATATAACATTCAAAAAGGTCCTGCAGCGATTGTTATGTATCCCGTCCTGTGGCCGGACGGCTTTTCATTAAAATGCGGCCTCCGGCGTGCCACCTCAGTGGCGCCCCCGGAGGCCATTACGCGTAGTCAAACCTTAGTGGCCGCCGGTGACGCCTTCTTCGATGGCGTGGGTCGGCGCCTTGCGGCAGGCGAACGAGAACCACAGCACATAGACGTAGCAGAGCAGCGGGGCGATGAAGCCGAGCGACATCGAACCGGTCAGTTCCTGGATCTTGGCGAAGGCCAGCGGCAGGAAGGCACCGCCGACGATGGCCATGCAGAGCAGACCCGAAGTCGCCGAGGTCGGCGCGGTCGAACGCTGCAGGGTCAGGGTGAAGATGGTCGGGAACATGATGGAGTTGAACAGGCCGATCAGCAGGGCCGCGAAAGCCGGGATCAGGCCCGAGGTTTCCGGGACCGAGGTCAGGATGACATTGATCATGCCGGTCGGTTCAGTCGGGACCAGGTCCTTGGTGAAGATAACAACCAGCGACAGGGCGATGGCGCCCAGGGCCACCATAGTCAGCATGACGTAGTCGCGAACGACCTTCAGCAGGGCCGAACCGGCAAAGCGGCCAATCATGGCGAACAGCATGTAGAAGGTGGTCAGCTGACCGGCCGACTGGGCTTCGATGTTCAGGATGTTTTTCTGCTCAAGGAACAGCAGCAGGTTGAGCGAGATAGCCACTTCAGCGCCGACATAGAGGAAGATGCCGATCGAGCCAAGGTTGGCCCATTTGGACTTCAGCGCGCTGAACGGAGAAACCAGCTTGCCGGTCTTGGGGGCGGCGGCGGTGATTTTCTTGCGGACCAGGAAGATGGCGAAGATGAACAGGGCCAGGGCAACGCCGATAGCGAGGTAGACGTTCGAGACGAAGCCAAGGGCTTCTTCTCGCATGACGTCGGTGATGACCACGTCCTTTTCAAAAATCTCGCCGTTCAGCAGGAACTTGGCGCCGAAGAAAAGGCCGCAGGCAGCGCCCAGGCTGTTGAACGACTGCGACAGGTTCAGACGGAAGGCCGAATCCTCAGGCTTGCCCATGGAGGCGATCAGCGGGTTAGCCGCGACCTGCAGCAGGGTGACGCCCGAGGCCATGACGAACAGGGCGACCAGGAAGATGGTGTAGATGTGGACGTTCGCCGCGGCGATGGCCATGAAGCAGCCGGTTACAATGGCGCCAAGGCCGACCATGACGGAGTTGGCGTAACCGAACTTCGACAGGAAAGCCGCCGACGGCAGCGACATCACGCCATAGGCGATGAAGAAGGCGAAGCCGGTCAGGTTGGCCTGGACGGGCGTCAGGGTGAAGACGGTCTTCATGGTCTTCAGCAGTGGGTCAAGCAGGTTGGTCACCAGCGCCCATATGAAGAAGAGACACGTAACGTATACCACGGCAAGCGCAAGGCCGCCGGGTTTAGCCGTTTCTGAGGATGAGGACATATACCTACCTGTGCACAGTTATGGTGAAAGCCGGCGCACACCTAGCCTCCCCCGATTAAATAAATCAAATTGCAAAAAATGACTTTTTGCAAGTGCCTGCGGCGAAAAATGTGCGTTTCTTCCGCCGCCAACGACTTTGTAACACATCGCCGTGTCCGTGCCAGAGCGCGCGCCTCAAGGGAGAACGCTATCCGTACCGTCCTTTTACGATGCCAAAGCCAGGTCGGGGCGCGACCGCGCATTAAGCCATGTTTACGCTTTACGTCACCTAATCCAGACCGGCAAGGGATGTTAGCGCTAACCCGAATAATAATCAGACAATTGAAGGCTCAGGTCGCAACGGTTTCGACCGTGATCTTCCAAAGGTTTGAACAAGTTTTAGCTTGACCCGACGGCATAAGATGGGCTTTGTGCCCGCGCTCAAAATCCCTTCCCAGACGAAGAGTCGCGCCCTTGAAAATCCTTCGCCGCCGTAAAACCAAAATTGTCGCCACGCTCGGGCCGGCAAGCTCGAATCTGGAGATGATGACGCAGCTGCTGCACGCTGGCGCCGACGTATTCCGGCTGAACTTCAGCCACGGCAGCCACGAGGATCACGGCCGCAATATCGAGCTGATCCGCGAACTGGAGCACAAGTCTAAACGCCCGATTGGCATCCTGGCCGACGTCCAGGGCCCCAAGCTGCGTGTCGGCCGCTTCCTGGGCGGCGCCGTAGTGCTCAACCCGGGCCAGACCTTCCGGCTCGACCTCAACCCGACGCCCGGTGATTCGCGCCGCGCCAACCTGCCCCACCCGGAAATCATCGCCGCCGCCCAGATCGGCTCGCACCTCCTGCTCGATGACGGGAAGCTGAAGCTGCGCGTCACGCATGTGCGCGACGATCATCTCGAAACCGTCGTCGTCACCGGTGGCCGTCTGTCCGACCGCAAGGGCGTCAACGTCCCCGACGTCGTCCTGCCGATCCCGGCCCTGACCGAGAAGGACCGCGCCGACATGGAGTTCGCGTTGCAACGCGGCATCGAATATGTCGGCCTGTCCTTCGTCCAGCGCCCCGAGGACGTCATCGAGGCCAAGGGCATCATCAAGGGCCGCGCCTGGGTCCTGTCCAAGCTTGAAAAGCCGCAGGCGCTCGACAATCTCGAAGAAATCATGCGCCTTAGCGACGCCGTCATGGTGGCGCGCGGCGACCTGGGCGTCGA
>CBFGPQ010000234.1:0-5338 GCA_965650705.1 uncultured Asticcacaulis sp.
CGCCTATAAGGAAAAGCGCATCTGGCAATTCCTGCTGATCGCCGTCACCGGCATCCTGGCTGTGCTGGGCGCGTCGCTGTGGGTCGCCTTCAGGCAGATTTCGCGCCCGCTTCAACACGTTAGCGACAGCGTCGTGCGCATCGCTGAAGGCGCCTACGACACGGCTATCCCGGAAACGCGCGGAAAGGACGAGATCTCGTCGTTGTGGCGTTCGATCCGCACCCTGCGCGACCAAGCGCTGGAGGCTGAAACGCTTAAGGCCCACCAGCGCGAGGAAGAAGAGCGCATTGCCGTTAACATGCGCGAGGAGCGCCTGCGCATCGCCGGCGAATTTGAACAGAGCATGGGTGAACTGGCCAACCGCTTTGCCACCTCGTCACGGACGGTCGCCGACCAAGCCCGCACCCTGTCGCAGAGCGCCAACGACGCCTCGGCACGCACGGAATCGGTCAACCACGCCGCCGTCGACGCCGCCAACAATGTCTCGAACGTGGCCGCCGCCACCGAAGAACTGTCGGCCAGCGTCGGCGAAATCAACAACCAGGTGTCGCGCACTTCGGAAATCGCCCAGTTGGCCGTCGTCGAGGCTCAGAAGACCGAGGTTGCCATCCAGACGCTTAATACCGCCGCCAACCAGATCGGTGACGTTATCAACCTGATCCAGGCGATCGCCGCCCAGACCAACCTGCTGGCGCTCAACGCCACCATCGAATCGGCACGCGCCGGCGACGCCGGCAAGGGCTTCGCGGTCGTCGCCTCGGAAGTCAAGCAGTTGGCCCAGCAGACCGCCCGCGCCACCGACGACATCCGCTCCAAGATCTCGGAGATCCAGTCTGCAACCTCGGAGACGGTCGGGTCGATCGACACCATCGTCAAGACAATCGAAAATATCGGCCAGTTGACCGCCGGCATCGCCGCCTCGGTCGAACAACAGGGCATGGCGACCAATGAAATCGCCAACAACACCAGCCTGGCCGCTACCGGCACCATGGAAGTGACCGGCCACATTTCGGGCCTCACCCAAGCAGCATCCGCCACGGGTTCGGCCGCCCAATCCCTGCTCAGCCTGTCCAACGACCTGGAGCGCCGCTCCGAGGACCTTCAGGCGGAAGTTTTCGACTTCGTCGGCCGCCTGCGCTCTGCGTAAAAACGAGCGTTGATAACGGTAAAAGAAGCCCTGCTCCGGTGGGGCTTTTTTCTTTGCGCGTTCACTGTGGCAATTCCGCTTTACAAACAGCGCGGCTTGGTATCGATTACAAGAAAACACATGCCTCAGGGGGCAAATATGCCAGGTTACAACCGCCGCAGCTTCATCGGCGCCGCTACGGGCGCATCCACCCTCGCCGCCGTCTCCGCCCATGCCGCGACCAAGATCAAGGCAAAAAAGGCCGCCCCCAGCGACCAGGTCAATATCGCGCTGATCGGCGCCAAGGGCATGGGGTGGGCCAATATGAAGGCCCACATGAAGGTGCCTGGCGTCAATGTCACCACGCTGTGCGATATCGACGACAAGGTGCTGGCCGATCGCGGCACCGAACTGCAAACCCTGACCGGCAAAGCGCCCACGATCGTCCGAGATTACCGCCGCGTGCTCGATGACAAGGATATCGACGCCGTCATCATCGCCACGCCCGATCACTGGCACTGCCTGATGACGGTGGATGCCTGCTCGGCCGGCAAGGCGATGTACGTCGAAAAGCCGCTCGGGAACTCGATCGCCGAGTGCAAGGCCATGGTCGCCGCCAAGCAGCGGCACAAGGCCGTCGTCCAGGTCGGCCAGTGGCAGCGTTCGAACCAGCACTGGGCCGACGCCATCGCCTACGTCCACTCGGGCAAGCTGGGTCGCGTGCGCATGGTCAAGGTCTGGGCCTATCTGCCGTGGGCGCCGATCGTCAATCCGCAACCGGATGGCCCGGTGCCGGCGGGCGTCGACTACTATATGTGGTTGGGCCCGGCACCTGACCATGTCTTCAATCCCAACCGCTTCCACTACACCTTCCGCTGGTTCTGGGACTATGCCGGCGGCACCATGACCGACTGGGGCGTGCACCTGATGGACATGGCGGTACTGGGCATGAAGGCCGGCGCGCCGAAATCGGTCATGTCCCTGGGCGGCAAGTACGCCTATCCGGACTCGGCCGCCGAGACGCCCGACACCCAGTCGGCGCTCTATGACTATGGCGACTTCTCGCTGCAATGGGAACACAGCCTGGCGATCGGCAACGGCTATTACGGCCGCGAGCACGGCGTCTCCTTCATCGGCGAAAACGGCACCCTGGTCGTCGATCGCGGCCAGTGGATGGTTATCCCGGAAAAGGCCGACAAGACCGGCGCGCTCAAACTGGAAGCCATCGAGCCCGTGAAGACCTCCGACAATGGCCTCGAAAAACACGCCGCCAACCTGATCGCCTGCATCAAGGACCGGTCGCTGACGCCCAACTGCACCATCGAGGACGCGGCCAATACCGCCATCGTTTGCCATATGGGCAATATCGCCTACCGAACCGGCGGCAAGATCATGTGGGACCCGGCCACGCAGCGCTTCGGCGACGATGCCAAGGCCAATGCGTTGATTACGCCGACCTATCGCGCGCCGTGGAAGCTGCCGCCGGTCGCGTAAGGTCAGCGTTCCTCACCAACCAAGGGCTGTTCTTCCTCGTTGAGCAATTCCATAGGCCTCGATGCCCTGAACAGCTTGTCGACGCCGTGCGGTTTTGCGCGCCAGTATTGCGGCGGGCCGTCGATCTCGGCGCCCAGTTCCACCGCTGCCTTCCAGGGCCAGCGGGGATCGTAGAGGATGGCGCGCGCCAGGGCGACGAAATCGGCCTTGCCGGTTGCGACAATATCCTCGGCGTGCTGCGGCTTGGTGATCAGGCCGACGGCGAAGGTCCTCAGCCCTTTGGCCTTCACGGCCTCGGCGAACGGAACCTGATAGCCAGGCACGGAACTGATCTTTTGGTCGGGCGACAGGCCGCCCGACGAAACGTCGATCCAGTCGACATCGCGCGCCTTCAACGCTTCAGCGAAAACAAGCGTTTGCTCGATATCCCAGCCGCCCTCGACCCAGTCGGTGGCTGACACCCGTACGCCGATCGGCTTCTCTACCGGAAAGACGGCACGAATGGCGTCGAACACTTCCAGCGGAAAGCGCATGCGGTTTTCCAGCGATCCGCCGTAGTCGTCGTCGCGCGTGTTCGACAGCGGCGACAAGAACTGATGCAGCAGGTAGCCATGCGCGGCGTGCAGTTCGATGGCGTCGATCCCTAGCCGGTCCGCGCGCTGCGCCGCCGCCACAAAGGCGTCACGCACGCGGTCGAGCCCTGCCCTGTCGAGCGCAACGGGCGGATGTTCGCCGTCCTGGTACGGCTGGTCCGATGGTCCCCAGGTCTGCCAGCCGCCAAGGGCTCCAGGTGCGATCTGATGGCCGCCGGCCCAGGGCACGTCACACGACGCTTTGCGCCCGGCGTGGGCCAGCTGGATGGCGATGCCTATCCCCGAATGACGGCGGACTGCGGCGAGCGCCGGCTTCAATGCAGTCTCGGTGGCATCGTCCCACAGGCCAAGATCGCTTGGCGTAATGCGGCCGTCGGGCTCGACGGCCGTGGCTTCGATAATCATCAGCCCCGCACCCGACAAGGCAAGATGACCGAGATGAATCATATGCCAGTCGGTGGCTTCACCATTATGGGCCGAGTACTGGCACATCGGTGAAATGACAATCCGGTTGGCGAGCGCCAGGTTGCGCAGCCCCGTGCGCTTGAACAAAGCCGTCATCTGTAATCCTCTCGGCAGCAGTTACCGTTATCTGGTCACCGCAAAGTCAAAACACCAGAGACTTTGTAAAAGAAAGCCGTGCGACACTTAACGGTTCCGCCTTCCCTTGACGTCGTGGCAAGATATCGGGCATATTGTGGTTACTCATCGAGACCAGCCGAGGGACAGGCCCGACGACGCTGGGGCAACCGCTGACAAATTCAGTATGGTGCCAACTCCTACAGGGCTCATTTCCCTGATAGATGAGGAAGTCAGGTCCGCAGACGCGGGCATGTTTTCCCGTCTGGTCTCGATGACAGTATCTTGCGACCGGACACACCATGAACGCCATAAATTTCGAGTTTGCGAAGCCTGACCTCGTCGGCACCGACATCGTCGCCGTCATTCCCGAAGATTTCCGCCTGCAAAGCGGTGAAATGCTGGAACAGAAGGACGTGGTTGCACGTGTCTACGGTCCAGCGAACGCGCCAATGGTCGTGGCCGCCGGCGGCATCTCAGCCGGCCGCGTGCTGTTCGCCAAGGAAGACACCACCGATACCGCCCCCGGCTGGTGGGAAGGCGTCGCTGGGCCCGGCGAGGCGCTGGACCTCAACCGCTTCCGCGTCCTGTCGATCGAGTTCGCCCCGCAACTGCCGGCCAGCCGTGTCTACACCATCACCACGCACGACCAGGCGCGCCTTGTCCGGTTGCTGCTCGACCAGTTGGGCGTTCAGAAAATCTATTCCTTCATCGGCGCGTCTTACGGCGCCATGATCGGCCTGGCCTTCGCGGAACTTTATCCGGACGATGTCGAGCGCCTCTGTATCATTTCGGCAGCGCACCGCGCCCATCCGATGGCGACCGCTTTCCGCGGCCTGCAGCGCCGCCTGCTGCAATTCGGCCGCGACAACGGCAAACCGCAGGAAGGGATATCGCTGGCGCGCCAGCTGGCCATGACCACCTATCGCTCGGATGCCGAGTTTTCCGAGCGCTTCGATGGCGCCCCGCCGCCCACAGCCGGCGGCAACTACGTCGTCTGCCAGTACCTGCGCGCACGCGGCGACGCCTATACCGCCACCGACGTCAATCGCTGGATTTCGATGTCGGACAGCCTGGACCGCCACCGCGTCGATCCGGCGAAGATCAAGGCGCGCGTCTATCTGGCGGCCGTGCCGACCGATCGTCTCGTCCCCTATGACGACATGAAGGCGCTGGATGAACAGCTTACCGACAGCGTCTTTATGGAGTTTCCGTCGCTCTACGGCCACGACGCGTTCCTGAAGGAAATCGCGCTGGTATCGGAGATCGTGCGGACATCGCTCAGCTAACTACGCCTTCTCCCCGTTTACGGGGAGAAGGTGGCCCAACGGGCCGGATGAGGGGCCTCTCTCAACCGGCATGCCCTCACCCGGTTCGCTATCGCGAACCACCCTCTCCCCGCAAGCAGGGAGAGGGAAAGATGACAAGACCGGCACATGACCAAAGACTATCTCAAGGACGCGCAGCTTTCGACGCGTGTTATCAATATCGGCATCGACGCGGACCCGGTGCACGGCGCCGTCATGCCGCCGATCTACCTGTCGTC
>CBFGPQ010000235.1:0-5268 GCA_965650705.1 uncultured Asticcacaulis sp.
TCCTGACGCCTCAGGATCGATGATGCACCATCACAGTCCGGGACTACACACCTAGCCGAAAACCGCTTTCAAAATCTGGCTGCCGCGCTTGGCGGGGCTGCGTCTGATGGCGGTTTCCTCGACGCCGATATAGTGGAACAACCCCGTCAGCGCGTAGGTGACGGCATACTTGCCGAGATAGGTCTTAGCGTCGGTCTTGATCAGACTCTGCAGATTATTGCGCTTCACGGCGCGGTCGAAATAGGTCACGGCGCCGGCCGATTGCAGGGCGTTCTCGACGATCGGCGTGAAGGCGGTCGTCAGGCGCGGCGTAGTCGTCATTTGCAGGTACTGCGTCCCCGCCGTAGGCGCACCGGTGATGATGCCGACCGCGTCCTTGATCGTCATGGATTTGATGGCATCGTGAAACAGGTCGCGGGCCAAAGGCGCGGCCTGCTCGGCGCCACGGTTTATGCGCAGATGCAGTTCGTCGAATACACCCGATAGCCCCAGCGGCTTTGCCAGCTTCTGCGCTTTGGCGAGCGTTTTCGGCAAGGGGATACGCACAAGCGAGTCGCCCCAGTAGCCATCGGTCTTGCCGAGTTTCTCGACCGAGGCGACCGTTCCGTCATTGAGCATCTGGCGCAGGGCGGCCTGCGCCTGCTTGTCGCCGATGGCGGCAAAGGCTTCGCCCCACGCCGCCGTTCCCGCCAAGCCAGTCAGGCCCGCAACCAGTGTCCGCCGATCCATCGCCAATTCCCCTGTTCAGGGATACCGTAGCGCAAAGGCCCGGCTTGGCAAGGTGGTTAATGGTCCAGTTGGCCCAGATCACGCACCGCGCCTGTATCGGCCGAGGTAACCAGGGCCGCATATGCTTTCAGTGCGGCAGAAACCGTGCGTTTGCGGTCGTGCGGTGTATAGGCCGCCTTGCCGCGATGCTCTTCGGCGGCGCGGCGTTCGGCGATTTCGCGGTCGGAAATCGCCAGGTGAATGGTCCGCGCCGGGATGTCGATTTCGATCGTGTCGCCGTCCTTGACCAGCGCGATCAGACCGCCCGACGCCGCTTCCGGTGAGACGTGGCCGATCGACAGGCCCGAGGTTCCGCCCGAGAACCGGCCGTCGGTCAGAAGCGCGCAGGCTTTTCCTAAGCCCTTCGACTTCAGATAGGTCGTCGGATAGAGCATTTCCTGCATGCCCGGGCCGCCCTTGGGGCCTTCGTAGCGGATGACGACGACGTCGCCTTCCTTGATCTTGTTGGTCAGGACGGCCGAAACCGCCTCGTCCTGGCTTTCGAACACGCGCGCCGTACCGTTGAAGCGCCAGATCGATTCATCGACGCCGGCCGTCTTAACGATGCAGCCCTTTTCGGCGATGTTACCGTAAAGCACGGCCAGGCCGCCATCCTTGGTAAAGGCGTTTTCCTTGGAGCGGATCACGCCGCCGACGCGGTCGCGGTCCAGTTCGTCCCAGCGGCGCTCCTGGGAGAAGGCCTGGGTCGTGCGCACGCCGCCCGGCGCCGCCTTGAAGAACTCGGTGACCTCTTCGTCATTGGTCTGGCGGATGTCCCAATAGCTGAGCGCGTGGCCGAGCGTCGGCGCATGGACCGTCTTGGCGTTGGTGTCGAGCAGGCCGCCGCGCGCCAGTTCGCCCAGGATGCCCATGATTCCGCCGGCGCGGTGCACGTCTTCGATGTGGACGTTGGAGACGGCCGGCGCGACCTTGCAGACGCACGGCGTGACGCGCGAAATCCGGTCGATGTCGGCCATGGTGAAGTCGACGCCGGCTTCCTGCGCCGCCGCCAGAATGTGCAGGACGGTATTGGTCGAGCCGCCCATGGCCACATCCAGCGCCATAGCGTTTTCAAACGCCGCCTTGGTGCAGATGGACCGCGGCAGGACCGCCGTGTCGTCCTTTTCGTAATAGCGCTTGGTGATATCGACGATCAGCTTGCCGGCGTCCTTAAACAGGCGCTCGCGGTCGGCGTGGGTGGCGAGCGTCGTGCCGTTGCCGGGCAGGCTCAATCCGAGCGCCTCGGTCAGGCAGTTCATCGAATTGGCGGTGAACATGCCCGAGCACGAACCGCAGGTCGGGCACGCGGCTTCTTCGACGGCCTGGACCTGGGCGTCCGAGATGCGGTCGTCACCGGCCTGCATCATGGCGTCGACCAGATCGAGCTTGTGCGTCTTTTGTGCGCCGTCGGCATCCGGCCACACGACCTTGCCGGCTTCCATCGGACCGCCAGAAACAAAGACGACCGGGATGTTGATGCGCATGGCGGCCATCAGCATGCCGGGCGTGATCTTGTCGCAGTTGGAAATGCAGACCATGGCGTCGGCGCAATGGGCGTTGACCATGTATTCGACCGAGTCCGCGATGATGTCGCGGCTGGGCAGCGAATAGAGCATGCCGTCATGGCCCATGGCGATGCCGTCATCGACCGCGATGGTGTTGAATTCCTTGGCGACGCCGCCGGCCGCTTCGATTTCGCGCGCCACCAACTGACCAAGGTCCTTGAGGTGGACGTGACCGGGCACGAACTGGGTGAAGGAGTTGACGACGGCGATGATCGGCTTCTGGAAGTCGGCTTCCTTCATGCCGGTTGCCCGCCATAGCGCCCGCGCGCCCGCCATGTTGCGGCCGGCTGTGGTTGTACGGGAACGATAGGTAGGCATGACAAGGAACCTTAATTGACTTGGGATGAGTGATTATACTTCCTTCCCCGTTTACGGGGAAGGTGTCGGCGCTTTAGCGGCGACGGAAGGGGGGAAGCGGTCGTTCAGCGCCCCCCTTCCGTCATCTCGCTAGCGCTCGATGCCACCTTCCCCGTAAACGGGGAAGGAAAAGTTTGATGGAAGCGGTCATTTCTGATCCCGCCAGATCCAGCGCAGGATGTCGGGCAGAAGCGCGCCGCCGTGCTGGTCGGAATGGCCGCCGTCGCCCCAGACATATTTCAGGTCGTAGCGATGCGGCCCCAGGTCCCACTTGTCCGCATTGGCATTGGCCCATTCGAGCGACTTGACCATCTGCTGGTTGGCCAGGAACCAGTTGCCGTGTTCGTTGTCGAGGTCGTTCGAGCCATCCTGAATAAAGATACGCAGCGGCCTGATCTTCGACTTGCGGATCACGCCTGGATAAGTGTCGCCGCCATAGACCGCCGGCGTCGTAGCCGTCGCAGGTTTATAGCCGATCGACGTATAGGAGCCGATGATGCTGATGACATTGCCAAAGGCTTCCGGATGGGTCCAGGCCGCCGTGAACGACGCGATCGCGCCCGACGACGTGCCGCCGATAACACGACGCTTCGGATCGGACGTAAAGGCATAGCTCTTCGCCACATGCGGCAGCAGCTCTTCGGTCAGCATGCGCGTATGGGTGTCCGACAAGGCATCGTACTCTTCGGCGCGATGGTTCGGATTGCTCATCCCCAGATTATCGGGATAGACCGCGCCGGTATTACCCGGCGTTACAAAGATACCGAGCGTCACCGGTATCTCGCCCTTGGCGATCAGGTTATCGAGCACGTTCTGGACGCGCAGCGATCCGTCCGGATTGGTGGCGCGCTGGCCGTCCTGAAAAACCAGCAGGTTCGGCGGGGTTTTGGCGTCGTAGCCCACCGGCACATAGATCCAATAGCGCCGGACCGTATCGGGGATCAGTTTCGAATGAAACTCAAATGGCCCTTCCAGCCGGCCATGCTTTATACCCGTCTGCACCAGCGAGTCAGCCGTCAGAGGATAGTCGCCCGCCTTGCGCTCCTGCGCCGTCGCAGGCACGGCCAGGCACAGCGCAAACAAAACTGCGGCACAGGTCAGACGGTGGCTAGCGAAGAGGGCGAACATGCCCTTATGATAGTCGTCGGTCGCGTTCACGCAAGCACCCGCCAGATCGTATCATTTTCAACGAGGGCAGAACCTTTCCGGATTCGCCGGAGTCTGGTGGCGTTTTAAGGCAATTGTCGCCTTGCCGTGAAAAATAGTTTCAAAAACACCGCTATAAGTGAAAAATAATTTTGCTGCACCGCCGTAATATCTTGAATGTGCGGAAAATTTTTCCAAAAATGCGTTTGCATTTGCGTATGGTTTAAGGTTATACAGATGTCACGGCTTCGTGAGGATGCCGTTTTGGAGCCCAATCATGACTTCGGCGCGAGCCATAGCGATGGAAAACACCACGGCTAAGAACCTCAAGGTTCTGGGCATGGGCCTGTTTTCGTCGGCTGTCGTGATTAGCATCGTATCGCTTATTGGGGGCGTACTACGCCCCTTGATGGAGTGGTAGCGAAGGGCTGACCCCACGCTTTTGAGGATGAAACATCCTCCCGCTCCGTAAAACGGGCGGGATTTTTTCGCACATCTCGATATCCGCCCGAACTGACCTGAACCGATCCAAACCAGAGACATAACCATGAGCGTCCTGACCCAGTTCGATAAAGCCCCCGTCATGAAAGCCCAGAGCGGCTTTGCCATCCTGCATGGCACCTTCGCGCCGGAAGGCTGCGTGGTTCGTCTTGGTGACTTTATTACGGAAGTGTTCGACGGTCCGGCACGCGTCTTCTCGACCGCCGGCGACGCCCTGGAAGCGATCGCAAAAGGCCGCATCCGCGACTGCGATATTCTGATCATCCGCAACGATGCCCGCGACGCCGACCTGTTCGCGACCGGCGGCGTGGCCAGCGTCGCCTCTGCCCTGCAGGCCTCGGGCCTCGACCGCGTCACCGTCATCACCGACGGCCGCATCGGTTCTGACACCGTCGGCGCCGCCATCGGCAATGTCGCGCCGTCGGCCGCTGCTGGCGGGCCGATCGCCTACGCGCAGGACGACGATATCATCCATATCGACATCGCTGGCCGCAGAATCGACATCATGGCGGATATAGACATCCGCCGCGGCGCTCGCCAAAAGAAGGCCGGCGCGAAAATGTTCGGCGCGGCTGCCGAACGCTACGCATCCATGATTTCAACAGGCGCCTAAACGCGCCGTCTAACCTCTCACGACCACGGAGACCATTGTGAAGATCTATACGAATGACGACGTTTCGCCCGACGCGTTCAAGGGCGAACGCATCGCCATCATCGGTTACGGCAGCCAGGGCCGCGCCCACGCCTCGAACCTGAAGGACTCCGGCGCTGACGTCGTGGTTGGCCTGCGTCCGGGCGGCGCCGGCGAAGTCAAGGCAAAGGCTGACGGTCATACGGTTCTCAGCGTCGCCGACGCCTGTAAGGACGCGACCATCATCGCCATCCTGACGCCGGACATGACCCATGCCGACCTGTACAAGGACGTCATCGA
>CBFGPQ010000236.1:0-5227 GCA_965650705.1 uncultured Asticcacaulis sp.
CAACAGACCTCCCCGGCGCTCATGCAGGCTCGCACCGCCGCGCGCGTCCTACGATCAGATGACACCGCCCCCGTCGAAACCCCGTAAAAAAATATTGCGAAAAAATCATCTTTCTGCCGCAACCGCTCCGGACCGCTTGCCAGCCAGGCCTTCAGATGCGACAAAGCCGTTATCAGGGAACGAAAAACCAATTGTGAAACCCGCCGCGCAGAACCAGTTGCTGGAAGCCTACTTCGAGAAGCGTGTGCTTCTCGTGCGCTATTTCACGCGTCTGACGGCCGACCCCAGTATGGCCGAGGATATCGTCCAGGATCTTTATATCCGTCTGTCGGGCATGACGCACGACACCCAGATCGGGGATCCGGCGGCGTTTCTGTTCCGCATGGCACACAATATTCACCTCAACCAACTGCGCGCGCTCAGAAATTCCAGGGGGCGCGACGGCGCCTGGCAGGAACTGAGCGGTCACAGGGTCGGCGATGAGACGGCGGACGACGGCCCCTCGGCGGAGGACCAGGCCCACGGCCGCCAACTGATGCAAAGGCTGTCGGCGGCGCTCAGTGAACTGCCCGAAAAGACACAAAGCATCTTCCGCCTGCATCGGTTCGATGGCCTGCCGCAGACCGAGGTGGCCACGAAAATGGGCATGTCGCTAAGTTCGATCGAAAAGCATCTGGCAACTGCGCTCCGCCACCTCACGGCGCGCCTGAGGCCGCCCGGGGCGGGGACTTAGATTTAGTGGCAATTCCTACGCCGAAACGGCGGCCACTTCGGCGGGAAGTGCAAAAGTACGGGTTACGGGCGTTCGCGGTGTCTTCATTGCAGAAAAGGCGAAACAGAGCATTATGTCGGGAAAACATGAAGATGCGTCGGTGATCGAACTGGCGGCTGCCGTATGGGCGGTCCGCAGCCAGAGCACCGGCTTTCGTGAGGCAGATATTATCGCCTTGACGGAGTGGCTTGAGGCGTCGGACGCCCATGCCGATGCCTATCGCCGGGCGCTTGGGGTCTGGTTTGACGCCGGTGACGCTGCCGAGGCGGCCGTGCCTGTCGATAATGTCATCCACCTGTCCTCGCGCGCCCGTCCCGCGCCGAAGCGACGCAACCTGCTGGGCTGGGGCGTCGGCGGCGCCGTCGCCGCCAGTATCGCAGCCGTGATCGGCGTCTCCCTCTATATGACCCAGCCGGTTCCGACCGAGACCTACACCACGGTCAAGGGCGAACGCCGCGCCATCACCCTGGCGGACGGTACAAAGCTGATGCTGAATACCGACAGCCAGGTTTCGGTCGCCATGGGCCGTACTCGCCGCGAAGTCACGCTGACGCGCGGCGAAATCTCGGTTGAGGTCGCCGCCGACGCCCGGCGTCCGTTCACGCTCGACACCGAAGACCTGCGCATCACCGACATTGGTACCGAGTTCAATGTGCTGCGCGATGACGACGCAGTTCAGGTCACCGTTAAGTCCGGCATGGTCAGCCTCAAGCCCGCCGGCGCCGGCAGCCGGGCCTTGACGGTCCAGGCCGGCCAGCAGGGCATCCACCGTAACGGCGCACTGACCAGCTCGCTAAAAAATGCTGATCCGCAACAGGCCTTTGCGTGGCGCACATCGCATGCTATCTATCGGGATCAACCGCTTTCGCTTGTCGTCAAGGACCTTAACCGGTACTTCGACAAGCCGATCGTCGTTGATGAAGAGGCCGGCAAGCTCAGGCTCACGGCCATCCTAACCCTGGATTCGGAGCGTGCTGTTGTCGGGCGGCTGGAACAGTTTCTTCCGCTTGACGCGAAAACGACGGACAAGGCTATTGTCCTTCGCCGCGCTGCTGGCGATCGCCCAGACGGCGCCTGACGCGGCCTCGGCTGCCGTTCAAGGCGGCCCCATTGTCATCGATATTCCGGCTCAGCCTGTCAACCAAGCGCTGGTCGCGCTCGCCCTGAAAACCGGCATATCGATTGGTGGTGTCGATCCTGCCCGCTGTGGTCCACTATCGCGCGCCATCCGCGGTCGCATGACGCCGGAACGGGCCTTGCGCGCCATTCTCGCCTCCAGCCAGTGCGACGTGAAACGCATCGATTCGCGTACCTTCCGTCTCGACCTGCGTCCCACGCCATCGCGCCCTCCTGTTCAGCTATCGCCAACCGAGGCCTTCGATACCGAAGAAGTGCTCGTCACCCGGCGGCCCGTGCGCGCCGAACTGCTGCCGCGCGCCGTCAGCGTGGTCTCTGGCGGCGCCGTTATCCAGAACGATTTCGACCTCGCCAAGCTGGCAGCGCGTGTCCCCGGCATGACGATTACCAACCTGGGGCCAGGCCGGAACAAGATCATGCTGCGCGGCGTGTCCGATGGCATCATAACCGGCCGCACGCAGTCCACCGTCGGCCTCTATCTCGACGATTCGCCCCTCACCTATAATGCCCCCGATCCAGACCTGCTCCTGGTCGATGTGGCGCGCGTCGAAGTGCTGAAAGGTCCGCAGGGCGCGCTTTATGGCCAAGGCTCCCTGTCCGGCGTGGTGCGCGTGGTGACCAACCGCCCGCGCCTTGACCGTTTCGAAGCCGATGTTGGTGCTGGACTGGGCTTTACCGATGGTGGCGACGCCTCGTGGCGCGCCACGGCATTGGCCAACCTCCCTCTAATCCGCGACCGGCTGGCCTTGCGCGCCGTTGCCTATCAGGACGAAAGCGGCGGCTTTATCGAAGACATCGTCGATGGCCGCGCAGTCACCAATGCCACCCGTCGCGTCGGCGGACGCGCCGCCATTGCCTGGGCGATTGACGACCGTTTTCAGTTCGAAAGCACCCTTGCCACCCAGTCGCTCAGTACCGACAACAGTCAGTATGTGCTCGACGACACAACGCCGTTTCGACGTCAGTTGGATGTCGCCGAGCCGCACGACAACCGCTTCGTGAACCTGTCAGCGGGCCTTGAAGGCAAGCTTGAAAAGGGAACGCTTAAGCTGTTCGTCAATCACCTGCGCCATGATATCAGCACAGGCTATGACGCGGCGCCGGTGCGCGCCCTTCTGATGTCCGGGACCGCCAATGCCGCGCCCGCAACGAATGTACTGCTTTACAACGAAGACCAGGCGCTGGAACTGACAACCGGCGAATTCAGCCTGATGTCACCGTCTAATCAGCGCCTGCGCTGGCTGATCGGCATGTTCGCGGCGCGCGCCGAGGAAAGCTTTCAGCCCCGCCTGAGCGATTCTGGCGGTGTCAACGACGCCTATGAAGAGGTCCGCCGCGAGCGCGTCGATGATCTTGCCGGCTTCGGCCACGTCATCTACGATCTGGCGCCCAGGTGGACGGCGTCGCTAGGCCTGCGCCTGACCGGCAGCCGGCGCGAGACCTATAGCGTCATCCGCGACGTCGCCCTGAGCGGATACGCCGCCTCGGCCATCGTCCGCAAGGACACCTCTGCCAATCGGTTCGCCCACACCTTCGTTGTCAATTACACCGCGCGTGAAGGCATGATCTTTTACGCCCAAACCGCCGATGGTTTCCGGACGGGTGGCTTCAATACCCTGAGCCAGGGTACGGCGGCCGAACCATCGACCTACCTCGGCGATGCGCTGACCAGTCTTGAAGCCGGGATGAAGCTCAATACCCGGGACCGCAAGCTGCGTCTGACAGCGACGGCGTTCCGCATTCATTGGCGCGATATCCAAAGCGACCAGTGGCGCAACAATGGCTTGCCGGTCACCGTCAATATCGGTGACGGCGTCAATACCGGTCTTGAGATTGAAGCCGATTGGCGCGCAACCCCCGACCTGGTGCTGCACGGCGCTGTCCTGGTCAATGATCCGAAACTCAGCACGCCCAATCCGCTGTACCTCGCGGACAAGGACAATGGCCTGCCCTTTATCGCCAAACATTACTTTGCACTTAGTGCTGACTGGACCCAGCATGTCCTGAACTGGCAAATCCAGAACAGCGCTACCATCTCCTATCGCAGCAGGGCGCCGCTCAATTATGGCCCCCTGCGCGATGTCTATATGGACGGCTACGCTCAGGCGGATGTGTCGAGCTTCCTCGATCTCGGCCAGGTTCGCATCGGCGCGCGCATAAATAACCTCACCAATGTACGCACCAATAGCTTCGCCTACGGTAATCCGTTCAGTGTCAACGGCCAGCGCCAGATTACGCCGCTCAGGCCACGTACAATCTGGCTATCCGTCAATCGCCAGTTCTAAACTTACCGAAGCATCATCACCGACAGCGGATCGACTGGCGTAAGGCCGAAGGACTTTTTGGGCGTATCATAGCTGCCGGTCAGGATTTCGTAATGGAGATGGATTGGTATCGGGTGGTCCGAGGTATTACCCATCAGGCCGATTTGCTGGCCCATCGCGACCTCTTCCCCCGCCTCAATATTGTAGTCGAAGCCCGCCAGGTGCGCATAACGCGTATAGACGCCGCCGCCGTGGTTGATTACTATCATATTGCCGTAGTCGGCGCGGTAGGCCATCTCCATGATGGTCCCGCTGCCGGCTGCCAGGACGGCGGTGCCATTGGGGTAATGATAGTCGACGCCCTTGTGCAGCCGCTCGTTGCGCGTTCCGAAGCCGGACGACAGGCACGATCCCGGCGCCGGGTTAACCGCCAGCGGCACGCCGCCGACGCGAATGACCGGGTTGAAATTCTCGATCTTGCGTGAGGTGTCCGCCGGCGGCGCGTTGCTGACGGCGATGCCACCACAAACATAGAGTGTTTTGGCGAAGGCCGCGTCCGAGCCTTGCGGTCTGTTGATGCCTGGGCGGTCCGGACGGCGAGTCGTCGGTGGCCCAGGCGCATAATCGGGCGCGGTGCTACAGGCCGTAAGCAGCAGAAGCGCGGCAACGGACCAAACGCGTTTGCCGAACAATAGGATCAATGCCACCTCCTGCGCATAGAACCACAAGCTAACATCAGGATTGCGGCCGGTCTACGGCACGTCCGGGGCACAAAATTACGCCTGCGCGTGTTGCAACGTGCTTTTGTGTTTGGCTTGGGATTTTTTGGCGCAAAAAAAGCCCCTTTGTTGGGGCTTGTTTTTTGGTTGCGGGAGCAGGATTTGAACCTACGACCTTCAGGTTATGAGCCTGAGGAGTGAGCGCCGTCGTATCTCTCCGGGGGAGAGATGCGACAAGCGCAAGGGGCTGCGTGTAATTTACTCGGATCTGTTGGAAGAATGGTTGCGGGGGCCAGATTTGAACTGACGACCTTCAGGTTATGAGCCTGACGAGC
>CBFGPQ010000237.1:0-5156 GCA_965650705.1 uncultured Asticcacaulis sp.
ACGGTAGCGACGGCGCCAAACAGGGCTTCGCGTCTGTTGATGATGGTCATGGTCGAAAAGTCCTTAAAGCTTGTATTGCAGCATGATCCAGGTTTTGGTGCGCGATGCCGGCATGGTCGGGCTGGCGCGCTCAAAGTCCGCGTATTTCAGCATCAGGCTGAGATTCTTGGTCAGGCCGGCGGTCAGGACCGCGTCCCATTCCTTGCCGATCGGACGCTCGAGGCGGTTGGTCTTCATGTCATGATAGACAACCGTCAGGGTCGGGTTCATGAACCACGGCGCCCACGGACGGGTATGGCCGGCGACAACCAGGGTCAGGTTGAGGTCGTCGATGCCGTCGGCGAAGGTCTTGTTGCCGCCGGTCGAAGCGAAGACGTCGGCGAAGCCTTCGAAGGCGTGGACGGTGCCGAGTGGCGTGATGAAACCCTGCGTGCCGTTGCCTTCCAGCGACTCGTAGTTCAGCTTTAGCGTGAAGATGTCCCAGGTAGCATTGGCTTCATACATGCTTGCGGAAAGGTCGAAGACGGCGGGATTGGCGCCGGTCGGTTCCTGCTCGGCGTATTGCGCGATGTAGCCCAGCTTAACCGATGATACCCAGGTGGTGCCAAAGACGCGCAGGCCCTTGGTGTCCACAGACGAGATCAGGGCGTTGTTGATGTCGGCGGCGACCGGCGCCTTGGCGGCCGTCGTAAAGCGCAGATTGTAGTCGAAGGCTGTCACCTTGACCGCTTCGTTGAAGCTGTAGGTGGCGTTCAGCACGTAGGAGTTGGAGTTCCAGTCCTTGGCGTCGCCGACGATGCGGTTGATGCGGCCAAGATAGGCGGCGGTCAGCTTGACGCGGAACAGGGTTGTGTCGAGTCGGACGGCGTCGAACGTCTGTTCGTCCTGGCGCCAGCCGACATTGCCGATGAAGCGGGCATCGTCGAGGATCATGCGCTGGCGGCCCACCGTCAGGGTGGTTGCGGCGGTCGGCGTCCAGGTCAGTTGCGCGCGGTTAATCTCGGTCACCGCCGGATCGACGACGTTTGGAAAGGTCGTCTTGCCGTTGATCGTCGAATTGTATTTTTCGATCGGTGCGATCACGCTGTCGATTTCGACCAGCGCCTTGATGCCATGAAACTCGCCGCTTTGCAGGCCGAGCCGATTGCGCCAGGTTAGCGCTTCTGCCTTCGCGGCGATGCCCTGCTGGTCGACGCCTTCGAGCCTGAGGCTCGATTCAACGATCGGCTTCGAAGCCGCCAGCGCATCGGCGATCGTGTCTTCAGCGCGCACTTCAGCGGCCGCCAGCAGGGCGCCCATCGCGCAGCCTGCTGCCAAAATGTCCCGTACTTTCACCTGTATCCCCTTGGAAGAAAGCATAAAAAAACGCCCCAAGCGAACAGTTCCGAAATTCGGAACAGTTACTTGAGACGTCGTTGTCTTATGTAGCGGCGCCAGCATTGGCGCCTGAGTGTTTCGTATGCCGCCATCCTTGGCTGCATGAGACAAGGTTTGTCCGAACCCGGCCTTTCGTCAATCGTCAAGACAGTTGTTTTTGAATATTTCTGCGCCGCACAAATTCAGCGCTGCAAATTTGTCACAAAAAATCCGTTGCAGGGTCTATTTTGGAGACTAAGCGTGCATTGAAAAAAAACGCACCAAATGGTTTCAGTCGAAACCTTGCGCGACCGGCGATGGCGGGGCGCAGTTATGCTGGACCTGATCGGTACAGGTCAGGCGCAGCGGAAAACGCCGCCGTCGAACAGGACATTTGGCGGCATCACAATGTCATGCGGCGTCGCCTGCAGGCTCCACGGCTGTGGATGACCGCCTTCGTCCTTTTCGTCGTTGAGTGGCAGGTTGAGCCGCAGAGACCCGGCGGCTTCGCGCCACATGTCCGGACGATAGACGCTTCGGGCAATGGCGTCGAAGTCGTGGTCGGGCGTGGCGAAATTCCAGCGCACCAACTGGCCCAGGAACCATTTGGCGTGGCTGATCCACGGGAAGGTGACGGTCTGGGGGTCGAAGATCAGGCCGGCGCCGCCGCGCGGATGATTCGCCGGCGCCAGGGCCAGCCTCAGGGCGTCCGCCGGCGCGTCGACATAGATCTGCCGCGCCATCAGCCGGATCAGGTCTTCGCTGTGCGCCGGATCACTGACCCACATTGCCGCGCGCAGCAGCGCCCGAACCAGGCTGATCGCACCGGCCGGATGTTGTTCCGCCCAGCTCGACTGGACCGCCAGCACCTTTTCGGGCTTGAGGCTCCAGAAGTCCGGGTCGGAAAACAGGACCGTTCCGCGTCCCAGCAGCTGCCCGGCCTGGGGCCAGGGCGATCCCGACGTATAGGCGTCGATGACGCCATCCTTGACCATGTCCGCCATACGCGATGGTGGCACGACCACCCATTGGATATGGCGTTCGGGGTCGAGGCCCGCGGCGGCGACCCAATGGCGCAGGACAAAATGGTGGGCGGAGAAGTTCAATGGTACGCCGAAGACCAGCCGCCCCAGGCCTTCGCGGCGGCGGCGGTCGACTTCGCGCGACAAAAGGCGCGTGCTTTGCGTTAGCGAGCCAAGTGGCTGGCCGTCACTTTCCAGGCGGTCCTTGAGGTCGTTGGAAATGAGCACGGCGTTGCCGTTGGCACCCAGCGCCATCGGGGCGATAATGCGGCCGCCCATTGCCGGGCCCAGTCCCGTCGCCGCGGCCAGGGGAACAGGCGCCAGGATGTGCGCGGCGTCGACCATGCCATAGGCCAGCTTGTCGCGGATGTTCGACCAGTTGGGTTCGCGGCTGAGGGTAACGCTCAAACCCTCGCTTTCATAAAAGCCCAGAGCTTCGGCGACCAGCACCAGGGCGGCATCGTTCAACGGGCTGAATGCGATCTTCAGGCTGATCATGACGCCCCTCCGGTTTTCAGCAGGTCCGCGATGGACAGGATGTCCGCTGCCACGGCGGCCATGGGCCGTCCCGAATCCATGGCGTGTTTGCGCAGAAGTTTGTAAGCCTCGTCCTCGTTGATACCGCGTGACGCCATCAGGACGCCCTTGGCGCGGTCGATCGTCTTGCGCGCGGCCAGGTCCGCCTTGGCCTTATCGAGGTCCTTGATCAGGGTCTGCATCTGATTGAAGCGGTGCGTCGCCAGGGTCAGAATCGAGGCGATGCGGCCCGGCGCATAGCCATCGACGATATAGGCGGCGACTCCGGCTTCCAGGGCTTTGGCGGTGGTATTGGCGTCCGAACGGTCGACGAACATGGCAACCGGCCTTGGCGCCTGCTCGTTGGCGACCTGCAAGGCGTCCAGCGTGTCGCGGTCAGGGCTTTCACAGGCGATGATGACCATGTCGGGATTGACGTCGCGCAGTTGCGCCAGCTCAAAGCGCGGCCAGTGATGGATTACGGCGTCCTGGAGACTTTCGTCCAGCCGGATACCTTCGGCCACGGATGCGGCGCGGGCTTCGTCAGGATCGATGATAAGAACGTTCATACACTTGCGAAAAAGAGCTCAGGGCAAGTGTATGTTGCATCGCGATGCCGCGCCCATCACATCATTGAAACAATTGGTAACGGCTACTCGCCGTGCAGGTGTTTCCACGGATTGTCGACCTTATTGCCCACGAAGTCGTCATAGGACGTGCCTTCAACCGGATAGCCGACCCCAATGGTCTTTGAGTCCCGCCAGGCGTCGGTCAACACGTCCCGCAGGTCCGCGGCGCCCTTGCCGATGGCCTTGGCCAGGAAGGCCTTGCCGCGCGGATCTTGTTCCTTAAAGCCGCCTTCCTTTTCGAGCGCGTACATGGGCTCGATGCCGTTCCAGCTCTTCATCAGACGGTCGGCGAAACAGATCTCGATTTTGGCAGTGCAACTGGCCGGCGCATCCATATTAGCACGAACATCGGCCGGCGTCAGGTTGGCGGACACGAAATCGCCTTCGATCGGGCCATGCACCTTCTCATTGGTGTAGCCCTTGGGGTTCGGATAGTCGCCCCAGCCATTATAGTGAATGCTGAGGTGCATTGGATTGGTCGCGTCGCCGACATAGTGCGACAGGACACCGATGTCACGCAGCATCAACTGTTCCCGGCGCAGGCGGTCGGCGCGGTACCAGGCCTTCTTTGTCTTATCGGTCTCACGCGCTTCCATCAGGCTGAGCACGCGCCACTGCGCCATGTCCTTGACCACCTGCTGGTAGGCGTCGATCAAGGCGTAGGGCAGGTAGCCCGATTTCCACGGATCGAAGCCTGCGGCGCGGGTCGCGGCGTCGAAATCAAATCGTGTGCCCGGCAGGTTATCCAGGGTGTGGCCCGAAAAGGTCTTACCGTCGTCGGTCAGGTCGACGAAGTGCGCGGCGTTGCGGTCCGAGTCGTGGACCTTGCCCGAATTGCGCCAGCGGTCGGGTTCACGCGAGAACTCGCCGACGCTGGAGATGGCCAGCGGCGTACGCAGAAAGGCAGGCATATGCGAGGGCAGGGCGCGCATCGCCTCTTCACCGATCATGCGGTGGCCGTGATCTCCCCAGGCGAGTGCCTGAGTCGCCACCAGCGAGCCCATGATCATAGTGGTCACAAGCGTCTTGAATTTCATGGTGCTTACCTTCGCGTCACGCATACTGTTACAGGCTTAACCACGGCCCGTGTCAACCATATGAAACGCATTCTTTAACGCGCATCTTACCCCAAAACCGTCGGACACTTTTGGGGATGCGCTGGATTAATCAGTTTCCGGCGCCAGCGTGACCTTGAGACCGTTGAAATCTTCGCGCATGATGATCTGGCACGACAAGCGCGAGTTGCGCTTCACCATGAAGGCTTCATCGAGCTTTTCGTCTTCCTCGTCAGTCTTCTCGACCAGCTTCGGGAGCCAGTCATTGTCAACATAGACGTGGCAGGTGGCGCACTCCAGCGCGCCACCGCACTCCGCCTTGATCGGCAGGCCGTTGTCGCGAATGATTTCCATGACGCGCCAGCCTTCCAGCGCCGGCAGGGTGTGAGTAACGCCTTCACGGTCGGTACAGATAATGTGCAGTTCTTCGTCGGACATCTGAAAAGCCTAGGATAAAGTCCGGGAGGCTTTAAAACGCCCGGCGCCGCTTGCCAACGAAAAAAGCGTCGTCGCCCTGTGTCAACCCTTCAGGCTGCGCAGGTGCAGGCCGTGGACATAGGCCGCCACGTCGTGCAGGG
>CBFGPQ010000238.1:0-5117 GCA_965650705.1 uncultured Asticcacaulis sp.
CTAAGCCCTCTAGGCGGGGCCCGGCAGGCGCCTTGCAACAGAAGCCTGCCACTTTCCCCCTCATTCCCAAATTGCAGCCTTCGACACTTTTCGCCATATCTCTTTAAGCTTGAAGCCGGCGGAAAAACTGTTCGACATAATTGCTGAGAGCTGTCGACTGGGCGTCAAGGTCCTGTGCCGCGCCGTCGACCCGAGACGTGGCTTCGCGCGCCTGGCGCACAGTGGTGTCCAGGCTGGTAATGTGCTGCGACAACTGAGAAGCCGAGTCCGAGACGTGTTGGATGCGGTCGGAGATTTCGTTGGTCGCCGTCGATTGTTCTTCCATGGCTGCCGCGATCGAAGTCGTCGCAGCCTCAACGCCGTGGATAGCGGTCATGATGTTGCGGTTCGAGGACACGGCCTTTTCCGTCGAAGCCTGGATATCCTGGATGTGGCGGACGATTTCGGTTGTCGCCCGCGCCGTCTGGGAGGCCAGTTGCTTCACTTCGGACGCGACAACGGCGAAGCCCTTGCCGGCCTCACCTGCGCGCGCGGCCTCAATGGTTGCGTTGAGCGCCAAAAGGTTGGTCTGGGAAGCAATGCCCTGAATGAGGTTGAGGATTTCGCCAATCTTGTCAACGGCGCCTGACAGCTGCACGATTTCGGTATTGGAGGTCTCCGACATCTGAACGATCTCTCGGACATTGCGCGACGCACCATTAATCTGGGCGCTGATCTCCTGGATCGATTTCGACAGCTCTTCAGACGCGGCTGCAACCGATTGCGAATCGTTCGAGGCCGTATTGGCGACAATGGCGACGTCATGCGAACTGGCCTGAGTCTGCGCAACGGCGTCACTCAGCGAATGTGAGGTTGATTGCAGTCCGGCGGCGCTGTTCGTGAAGCCCTCGACCGCACCCTGGAACTCGTTCCGGAAGACATCGATGGCATCGTCTGTCACCTTGGCCCGTTCGCGAATCTGAGCCTCGCTGGCCTCTTGATAGGTCGATAAGGCGATATCCATATCCAGAAATAACGCCTTGTTGACCGCGATAAGGCTGCGGCTGGCGGCGGACTGGTTGAAGCGGTAATGCGCGGTGAGGATGTCCACGATGCCATCCAACATAAACTGGTAGGCGGCGATATACCAACGCGGCGCCAGACCGATGCGATGATGGGTACGACCGATCAGCACGGCATTGTCGAAATAGGCTTTGTCGAAGCCGCTTGTGAACAGGTTTTCCCAGTGTCGGGTTTGGGCGCCTTTCAACCGTTCGGTTCGTTCGCCGATCATTGCGGCCAGCGCGGGCTCGCTGGAGATGTGGCGGTAAAAACCATTGAGAAGCTCAGGGATTTTCGGAGCGATCAGTGTCCACACTTTTCGCAGTTCGGCAATTTCGTCACGCGTTATCCGGGCGAAAGCAAGACGCGAAGCGTCCGATGACTCGGAATGTGCGGTTTCAATCATGACGCTCACCTGGCAATGCTACAAACTTTGCCACAAGCTACTGCGGACATGGTTACGCAATCGTTATTATTGGCTCCCGCAAGGTCATGCAAATTTGGCAAGATGTGCACTCTCACGCATTTTTGTCCGGTCGCGCTTTTTTTTAGTTCCGTTTTCCAAGCTGCGTGATAAGCCTGCTTCCTCTCCAGTCCCTTTAGGTTTACGCTGCCCCCTATGTCCGAAGATCAGGTCCCTGTCGATTTGATGGACTATGCGTCCATCACCCAGAATGCGCTTCGCGGCGTCATTCGCCAGGCCCTGCTGCGCGCGGCGTCGCCTGAGGGGTTGCCCGGCGAGCACCACTTCTACATCACCTTCCTCACCCGCGCGGCCGGGGTGTCGATTCCCGAAGACCTGCTGGCCCGCTATCCGTACGAAATCACCATCGTCCTGCAGCATCAGTTTCGCGACCTGCGTGTCACCGAAGATTTCATGCGCGTTACTCTGACGTTTGGGGGGGTACCGAAAATCCTGACCGTACCTTACGCAGCCATTACGCGTTTCCACGACCCGCACGCCCAGTTCATGCTGGAATTCGAAGCCGACGATCCGGCGGCCCTGACCCAGGACCTCGACCCGGCCGCAGGCGAAGCCGAGGCAGCAGTGGAGGCCGTCAGAGAAACCGAAGCCGTCAAGGACGAGGCCGACGCCCCCAAGATCGTTTCGCTGGACCAGTTTCGCAAGAAGTAGTTTTCGCCAAAAAAGTCGGGCGAAGCATAGCAGAATCGCATAGTTTCTTAAGCTTGGATTGCACGCAATCGGCGGACAAGCAGCGGACCTTGAAACAGATGAATTGGCGGCGTTTGACGGCAGGGCCCACGGCCTTTCACGGTGACAAGGCCGGATTTACATTCCTTGCGCGCGCGCTCGCCGGCGTAGGCTTGGCAACCGTCTTAGTCTTCGCAGGTCCGGCCGCGCCACAGGACAGCCGCCCGCTTCCCGAACTGAAACCCTTCGTGCCCCAGGCCCAGCCAGAAGTCGAGCAACCGGCGCCGGCGGCGTCCGCACCTGCCGCCGCGCCAGCGCCAGTTCCTACTCCGCCAGCCGCGTCCTCAGCCAGCGCCAGTCCGACGTCTGCCGCACCGCGCCGTCCACGACCAGCGCGGACGGCCGTGACGGCGAGCTCCGCCGCTCCCACACCGACGGTCACAACAACAGCACCACGTTCGCCCATTCAGACCGTCGCACCGCCGGCGCCCCAGACAGTCTCTCGGGCAGCGCCTCAACCGGCGCCCCAGCCCACCGGCGCAGCCGCCACCTTCCCGACCATCAACGGGGCGCCGGGCGTGGCGGCGCCGCCACCAACGGTCTTGCCGCCGTCGACCACTCTGGCGCCGCTGGCCCACGATGCCTCCACACCGATCAGTGCTGAGGACGTCGAGACCTTTACCGACTCCGTGGTGCGCGCCCTCATGCAGCGCGATCACGTCATGGGTGCCACCGTCGCGGTGGTCCAGGGCAATACGCCAATCCTGGTCAAGGGCTATGGTTACGACCGCATATCGCCGGCCCGTCGGGTCGATGCTGCCAACAGCCTGTTCCGTCTGGGCTCGATCACCAAGACCTTCACATGGGTTGTGGCGCGCCAGGAACTGGAAGCCGGGCGCATCAAGATGGATGAACCCATCGGTACCTACGTTACCGCCGACGTCTATAGCGACCGGACGAAATACAAGCCGCTGACCCTGCGCGCTCTTATGAGCCATACAAGTGGCTTCGAGGACACAAGCCTCGGCCATCTCTTCGAACTCAACCCCGCGCGCCTCAAAGGGCCCGACAGCTATTTCCGCCAGCACAAGCCCCGACGCGTGCGCGAACCCGGCCTGTTCAGCTCTTATTCCAACTTCGGCCCCGCCCTGGCGGCGCGTGCCCTCGCACAAACCGCCCAGGCCAAGGATGTGCCCAGCCTGATGGAAGCGCGCGTCTTCCAACCGCTCGGCATGGATCGCACCACCCTGCGCGAGCCTTACGCCCTGCCGGCATCGAACATTGAAGACCTGCCGCCGCCGATGCCGGGCGGCCTGACGCAGGGACTGTCACAAGGTTTCCTGTGGGACGGCGCGACCTTTGAGCCGCAGCCCTTCGACCATGCCGCTCCGCTGTCGGGAGCGCTCGGCGCCTCATCGACCGCCAAGGACATGGCGCGCTTCATGTCGCTGATGCTTGGCAACGGCCAGTATGAAGGCGTCCAGCTTTTCAACACCGATTCCGCCCGCGCTTTCCGCACACCGTTGCTCAAGATGCCGGAAGGGTATAACGGCTGGGCCTCGGGCCTGATGGTCCGCGAGGCGCCGTCGGGGCACACGACGATCGGCCATGCCGGCTCGACCCTTTGGTTCAATTCAAACATGGTGCTGGTGCCGGAACTAAATATCGGCATATTCATAAGTACCAATACCCAGACCGGCGCGCCACTGGCCGATTCCTATCCCAACCTGCTGATCGAGCACCTGGCCGGCGTGCAGAGCCGTGCTCCGTTGACACCTACGCCAGAGCAGGCCTATGCCGCCAACAAGGCCTATTACAACGCCATCAAGGGGCAATATGTCTCGACGCGGCGCGCCTACAGCGGTCTGGAAGGCGCGATCACGCGGCTGATCAACACAGTCGAGGTCGATGTCGACGCTGACGGCCGACTAATTCTGACAACGCGAAACGGCCTTTCGGCGTTTGTGCCGTCGACGGCGCGCGGTTTCTTTAATCCGCAGGATAGCGAAGATCCCGGCCCGGCGGCGCAGACCGGCGGCTTGCACTTCCTGTTCGATGCCCAGGGAAAGACGGTCAAGGCCTTCGAGACCGCAACTAATATGAGCCGCTACGAGCGGGTCGACCTGTTTCACAGTCCGGAAGTCGTACACGCCATGACCATCATCATGGTGCTGACCTGCCTGGCGGTCTTCGCCTCACTGATGATCCGGCCGGGCCGCAATGAGCGCCCGACGGAATGGCAGGCACGCGCGACCATCATCTCGCTGGGCCTGGCCGCGCTGTGGCTGCTGTCGATCTTCGTCTTCCGGCAGTGGCTGGAAGGCCTGTCCGACGACGCCACCTCGCTATTCAGCGACTGGCCGGCGGCGCCGGTCAAGGTCGCGGCGTGGGTCGCGCTCCTGGCATCTATCGGCACCGTCTTCCAGGCCGCCACCTTTGTCTTCGTTTATGCCGAGGGCCGCTACGGCGACGACTGGCCGCTGTGGCGCAAATACCTGCACGGCGCCCTTGTTCTCTACTGGCTGCTGTTCGTCATCCTCATCGCGATGTGGGGCGGACTTGCGGCCTGGAGCCGCTGACACGACCTGGGTCTGATTGAGATTTGATTTTTTGACCGGCAGTCTGCGTACATGGCAGACAGCAGTTCAGACATCGTTTCCGCTACGGACAAGCCGCTCAGCAAACGCGCCGAACGCCGCGCCAAGCAGCGCGCCGCCAACCCGATGCGCGCCGAGAAGATGCACAAGTACCGGCTGGAACACCCCATCGCACCGGTATCCGTCGAGCTGCCGAGGTTGAATATCGGCTGTTCTGGCTGGTTCTACTGGGACTGGAAGGGCCTCTTCTACCCCAGCCAGATGCCGACCAGCCAGTGGTTCCCGCACTATGCCGAAACCTTCGATACGGTGGAGATCAACGCGTC
>CBFGPQ010000239.1:0-4998 GCA_965650705.1 uncultured Asticcacaulis sp.
AAGGTGCACAAGACCGGGCGACTGCGCGACGCCCTGCGCGCCTCGATCTCGCTGCCGGGTGTTCTCCCCCCCGTCGTCCAGGACAACGAAGTGCTGGTCGATGGCGCGGTCATGCGCTCCTTCCCCGCTACCATGATGCGCAATACACACCTTGGCACGGTCATTGGGGTCGATGTTACCCGAGCGCGCGGCGTCGACCCCAGGGCCCTGTCCGTGCCCAAGAAGCTGACCGCGTGGTTCGCGCGCGGCGATTGGCGGCGCGGCCCGCCGATCGTCTCGGTCATGATGCGCTCGGCCACCATCACCACCGCCGCCGACCTGGCGCAGTCGCGCGCGGCGACCGACCTGCTGATTATCCCCGAGCCCGACGGCGTCGAGATCCGCGACTGGAAAGCCTATGACAAGGCTGTCGAAAACGGCTACCAGACGACCGTGCACGCGCTGTCGCAACTGGACAGCCCGGTGACCACACTGCGCAAGATGGGCCGCAGCATCCATCCCAATGTTCCGGCCTTCACCCCTGATGACAGCTTTACCCAGGCGGCACAGATTCCCGAGACGCCGCCTGAACGCCAGAAGACCGTCAAGCCCGCCTCCAAGGCCGACCGCAAGCCGCGTCCCAAAGCGAATAAACAAGCTGAGCAATAAAAAAAGGAGGGCGCCGGCCCTCCTTTTCATTCAAGCTTGTGCGTGCGACAATCAGTCCTTCAGCCCCCCCAGGCGCTTCATGATCAGCCAAACTGAGACGCAGACAAACAGGATACCACCTGCCGCCGACAGGATGGAAACCATGGTCAGGCTGGCTTCACTGCCCAGGATGCGGGCGACGTTCGGATCATAGCGCGCGCGGTAGTAGGTCGCGGCGGCGAAGCCGAGGCAGCCCAGGCCCATTGCGCTGAACAGTATCCACCAGAAGGTCGATCGGATCATCTTCCACCAGGATGCACCGTCTTCACTCACCTCGTCGACTGTCAGGGCCACGCGGCCATCGCCGTTGGTCCAGTCGCCGTCATTGCCGAAGGCATCCTCAAAAGTCGCGTCAACAGCCGGGGCCGGCGCCGCCTGCACTGGCGTCGCCTGAGACGCCTGGTAGCCTGGCGGCAAAGGGCGCTGGAGCTGCTCACGCCAGTTCAGGCTGTCGGTCTTCGGCGCTTCGACTGGCGCCGCCGCCTGGGGAGCGGCCGACAAATCGACGGCCTTCGGGCGCGGGACCTCGACGACCGTCTCGTCCTTGGGGATCGGACGCGCATAGGGATTGAGTGCCGTGATCTGCGGTGGCGGCATGTTCGACACCGACTGCGCGGGCTTTAGCGCAAAGCTAACAACCGCAGGAAGAGGTTCGTCGTCGGGTTCAGGATCGGCGGCCTTGGATAGCTGTACGGGCGCCGGCTTGGGTTCCGGCGTAACCAGCTTGGGCGCGGCCATCGGCTGCGAAACCGGTTGTGCTTTCGGTTGGGGCGCGGGCTTTGCAGCCTGCGGCGCCAAGGGGCGACCGAGACCGCCCGCGCCATAAGGCGAATAGAGGCGCATGAGCGCCGCAGCGGCTTCGGCCTTGCGCGCCTTCTCAGCCTCTTCCGCAGACGCGCCGTCAGCGGCGACCGGCGCGGAAGTCGTTTGTGGCTGGGCGGCGCTGGCCTTTTCGGCCTCGACGCGTTCGCGTTCCAGACGTTCCTTTTCCACGCGTTCGCGCTCTTGCCGCTCCTGCTCTATACGCTGGGCTTCGAGGCGCGCCTGCTCCTGTCGCTCGCGCTCCCGGCGCTCTTCTTCCAGGCGTTCCTGAGCCAGTCGCTGCTGCTCCTGGCGCTCTCGCTCCTGTTCAAGTCGCATCAGCTCAAGGCGCTCCTGCTCGAGACGGGCCGCTTCCGCGCGTTCCCGTTCGATGCGTTCCGCCTCGACACGCATGGCTTCCAGACGGGCCGCTTCGCGCAGCGCCGCTTCCTGTTGCTCGCGCTCGGCGTCAAGGCGCATCTGGTTTTGCCGTTCCTGCTCAAGGCGCTCGGCCTCAAGACGCACCTGCTCCTGCCGTTCCTGCTCCTGACGAGCGTGCTCAAGGCGGGCCAGTTCCGCGCGGACCATTTCGTCGCGCTGGATACGTTCGCGTTCCTGGCGTTCCAGTTCCAGGCGCTGGGCCTCCAGCCGCTGGAATTCCTGCAGGCGAGCCTCTTCGCGGACACGGGCTTCCTCGCGCTGACGCGCCTCTTCGGCCAATCGCGCCGCGGCCAGCATTTCGGCCTGGCGCTGGGCCTCCTCGCGCATGCGCTGCTCAACCAGTTGCTGCTCCTGGCGGCGCAACTCCTCCATCCGCAGTTCCTGCTGGCGCTGCTCCAGAAGTTTTTGGTCTTCTTGGGCACGAGCGATAGCGGCCTGGATCTCAGGGCTCATCGCCGGCGTGGTGTCGTAGGTGTAGGGCGTCGGGCTGCTGGCGTAAGGCGACGCGCTGTAGGGGGGCGGCAGGGGCGCGGCAGGCGCCGATGGCGCGGGCTCGACCGGAGCGTTTTCGATCGGACGCGGTGCAAAGGCAGCCAGATCGATGACCTGGCGTTCTACAGGTTGCGCCACGGGTTGGGCGGCCGGTTGCGGCACGGGGGGCGGCGACGCGGAAATGTCAAAGGCCGCCGGCGTCGCGGCCAGAGGGACAACCGAAGACGGTGCTTCACCGACCGGATGCGCCGACAACATGCCGTTGCGGTCCGGCGCATTGAGTTCGGCCGGGATCGGGCCTTGCACGTCAGCCGTGTCCTCCATTGGGCGGACCAGCAGGGACGGCGCGTTGCCGGCAACATCGTCCGGCGTCAGGAACAGGTTCTTTTCGGCGGCGCGGCGGCGGATGAGCGGTGCCAGCACATAGGTCTGGCCGTTGAACTCAGCCGAGCGCCAGGCGTCCATGGCCAGGGCCGCCTCGGTCATGCGGCCTTCGTTGATGCGCTTCAGCACGGTCGACTGGCCGAAATTGTCGACGCCGATATTGAAACAGAACGATACCAGGGCATCGAACTGGTTCTGGTTGATCGGCACCAGGACCAGGTTGTTGATGGCGTCGACGATCGGCAGCAGATCAAAACGCAGCAGGGCGTCAGCGTCTTCCTGCGTGCAGGTGGCGCCTTCGCGGGCGGAGAAGGTGTGACCATAACCCAACGTCCACCGGCCATCGGGCAGACGCGCAGCGACGGATCGCAGGCCCTCGAAACTCTTGATCAGCTCGACCCCGGCGCGGGAAACCTTCAAACGCGCTCTCATCCCTAATCCTGACCCAAAATGGTCCATACGGAGCTTATGACTGCCCCTTATGCCCCAAAACAAAACGCCAAATAGCGTGACAATCGTTAACTAGCAAACCACATACCGCGCGCGACTTACAAGAGGATTGTAACAGATAACTATCAGGCGAGCCTGGGCAAGAGAATCATCGCTGCGAGGCCAAGGAAGCTGAAGAATCCCACGCAGTCGGTAACCATGGTCACGAAGATCGGCGAAGCCACCGCCGGATCGCGCCCGATCTTCGACAGTCCCAGCGGGACCAGCGTTCCGGCGAGGGCCGCCGCCGTCAGGTTAATCATCACCGCCGAACCAATGACTATCCCGAACAGGACTCCCTGCCACAGACCCGCGGCGACGCCCAGGGCCACAGCGATGGCGGCGCCATTCACCAGGCCTACCCGCACCTCGCGCCACAGGGTGCGCAGGGCATTGGCAGCTGTTAGCTCACGCGCGGCCAGGGCCCGCACCGCGACGGTCAGCGACTGGGTGCCGGAATTGCCGCCGATCGACGCCACCACGGGCATTAACACGGCCAGCGCCACCAGCTTCTGGATCTCGTCCTGGAACATCAGAATCAGCGACGAGGAAATGAAGGCCGTCAGCAGATTGATACTCAACCACGGCAGGCGCGACTTTACGGTATCGAACACACCCTGGCGGCGGCCGGTTTCGGAAACACCGGCCAGGGCCAGCATGTCCTCCTGGCTTTCCTCCTGGATGATGTTGACGATGTCATCGACCGTGATCTGGCCAACCAGGCGGCCCGAGGCATCCACGACCGGCGCCGAGATCAGGTGGTACTTCTCGAAGATATAGGCCACCTCTTCCTGGTCCTGGTCGACCGTGATTTCGGTCGTCGGCTCCATAAGGCTGGTGAGCGCCAGTTCCCGCCTCGACCGCATCAGCAGCGACACCGGCAAGGCGCCGACCGGCTTATGGCTGGGGTCGAGCACATAGATATCAAAGAAAAGTTCCGGCAGGTCGTCGCCGTTCTCGCGCATATGGTCGATCGTCTGGCCGACGTTCCAGAAGCTGGGCGCGGCCATGACTTCGCGCTGCATCAGGCGGCCGGCCGTCTCCTCCTCGAACGTCATCGAGGTGACGAAGGCCTCGCGCTCGGATTCGGGCATGGCGGCCAGGACGGCCTTCTGCTGGTCCTCCTCCAGGTCCTCGAAGACGGCGGTGGCGTCGTCCGAATCGAGTTCCTGCAGAACCTCAGCGATATCGGCCGTATGCAGGGTCTCGATGACCTCCTCGCGGATATCGTCATCCAGTTCCGGCAGGATTTCGGCGATGGCGTCGGCCGGAATCCACGGAATCACTTGCTCACGATAGTCCTCGGACAGGAAGCCCAGCAGGTCGGCGACGTCCGCCGGGTGCAGGGCGTCGAGCAGCTCGCGCAGGCGCATGCCGTCGCCACGGTCGGCGGCGTCGATGACCAGGGTAATATATTGCGGATTGAGCGCGTAGTCGTCCTTGAGCGCGAAATCCTCGATCTGCTCGGGCGTCATCAGCTCGCCGCCGATGTCGTCATCGCGGCCATTCCTGGTGTCGATGTCGGAGTCGGTTTTCTTTTGAGCGGCGTCGGACTTCTGGCTCATGGCTCAGGCCTCCCCTTTCGGCGCCCAGTTTCCGGCGCCACGCTCAAAACTTCATCCGGATGGTGCGGTCGAGAAGACTCGAACTTCCACGCCTTGCGGCACAGCGACCTCAACGCTGCGCGTCTACCAATTCCGCCAC
>CBFGPQ010000240.1:0-4937 GCA_965650705.1 uncultured Asticcacaulis sp.
CCATGATCAAGGAAGGCGAAAAGCTGGCCAAGATCGCGTCGAACGTGGTCATCAAGGTGCCGCTGACGATCGATGGCCTCAAGGCGACGCGCGAGTTTTCGTCGCAAGGCCTGATGACCAATGTCACCCTGTGCTTCTCGGTCAACCAGGCGCTGCTGGCGGCCAAGGCCGGCGCGACCTTCGTGTCGCCCTTCGTCGGCCGTCTCGACGACCAGGGCGCCGATGGCATGCAGCTGATCCACGACATCCGTGCGCTGTATGACAACTACGATTTCGACACGGAAATCCTGGCTGCCTCCTTGCGCAACACCAAGCACGTCGAACAAGCCGCCCTCGCTGGCGCGGATTGTGCGACCCTGCCGCCGTCGCTGTTCAAGGACATGGTCAAGCACCCGCTGACGGACAAGGGTCTTGAAACCTTCCTGGCCGACTGGGCCAAGACGGGCCAGTCGATCCTCTGATCCTATCGAGGTTTGTGGCCTGCGGCCCCAAGTCTTACCTGGTCCATAAGAAAGCCTCGCCCTTTTTGGGGGCGAGGCTTTCTTATTGGAAAAGACAGGGTTTCTGGGGTCGCGGACCCCAGACGCCATATGTTAAGCAGATTGACCACACGGTACGGGGATCATCATGCGCAAACTGTTCGGGATTGTTCTGATGTTAGCCGCCATGGCCATGCCGGCTTACGCCAAGCCTGCGCTGAAGGCCTTGACGCCCGGCGCTACCGTTCTGTTTCAGGGCGATTCCATTACCGAAGGCGGGCGCTGGCCGGGTGACGACCCAAATCACATCATGGGCCAAGACTACGCCTATATCGTCGCGGCGCAGATCGGCCTTGACTATCCCGAACGCCGGCTGCGGTTCATCAATCGTGGTGTCAGCGGCAATACGGTTGTCAATCTCGCTGATCGCTGGCAGGCCGACACGATTGCGCTCAAGCCTGACGTGCTGAGCATCATGGTCGGCGTCAACGACACCTTCTATTCGAACGGCCAGTCGATCGAGACCTATGAGCAGACCTACGACACGCTGATTGCCGAGACGCTCAAGGCGCTGCCTAATGTCAAAATCGTGCTCGGCGAATCCTTCCTGCTGCCGTCGGGTGGTTACCAGGCCGATTATGACGCTAAGCGCGCCGAACTGGCCAAGCGCCAGGCCGTTGCGCGCAAGTTGGCGGCCAAGTACAATCTGCCGCTGGTCGAATATCAGCGCGCCTTCGACGAAGCGATGAAGCAGGCGCCGGCGGAACACTGGTCGTGGGATGGCGTCCACCCGACCTATGCCGGCCATGGCCTGATGGCGCGCGAATGGATCAGGACCGTCAATAAGGCGTGGAAGTAGCTGTCAGCCCCCGCACGACTCGCGAATAATCAACTTAGTCGGTATCCGCGTCATCTCGACCTTTTCGCCATCGATTAGCTTGGCCAGCGTATCCACCAGCACGCGGGCGGCCGTCGTCGTGTCCTGACGAACAGTCGACAGTTCCGGATTGATGCAGGTGCAGACCCACAGGTCGTCGAAGCCCATGACCGAAACGTTCTTCGGGACATGCAGGCCGCGCTTTTGCAGTGTCTGGATGGCGCCGATGGCCAGCAAATCCGTTACGGCAAAGACGGCGTCGAACGGGATACCTTGATCAAGCAGGCGCTGCACGGCGGCGGCCCCTTCCTCACGCGAGATGAAACAGTCGATCGCCAGGGCCGGATCGACGCTCAGGCCCGCTTCGGCATGGGCACGCTGATACCCCTTGAAGCGCTCGAAAAACTCCGAATGGCGTTCGGAGGCTTCGCCGAGAAAGACGATGCGCTTACGGCCCAACCGGATCAGGTGCGCGACCGCTTCATAGGCGCCGGTTTCGTTGTCAGAGCCGACAAACAGGTCGGGTTCGTCCTGCATGACCGGGCCAAAGACGACCCACGGCTCGCCGATTTCCCGCAGGACATCGACCTTCTGCTTGTAGGTTTCGAAATCGCGATAACCGAGGAAGATGATCCCATCCGCGCGGCGGGCAAAGCCATAATCAGCGCCCCAGTTGGCGCTTTGCTTTTGCAAGCTCACTAGCACATCGACGCCCTTGTCGCCGGCATAGTCGAGGATCGAACCGATCAGCGGCAGAAAGAAGGGATTGATGCGGCTGTCGTCGCTGTCGAGGTCTTCGGACACCAGAACGGCGATGGTGTTGATCTTTTTCGAGCGCAGTTTGCGGGCGTTGATATCGACCGTGTAGTTGAGTTTGGCGGCGGCTTCATAGACGCGGCGCCGGACGTCCTCGCTGACCGGATAGGTGTTCGACAGGGCGCGCGACACGGTCGCCTGTGAGACGCCGGCCAGGGCTGCGATGTCGAAGGAGGTGGGGCGCTTCATGGCATCTTTGTTGTTATTCACGGCAGCATGACAGGATATGCCGCCCTGTCAATCAAGGTAGGCCCCAATGACCTCGGCTACCCAGTCCATAAAGGCGCGGACGCGGCGAGCCTGATGCCGGCGGCGTGGATAGACAAGCGCGATCGGCAATGGTTCCGCGCGATATTGGGGCAGGACCTCGACCAAGGATCCATCCGCCAGGCTGTCCTGTAGGCCCGATTTCGGCGCCTGGATGATGCCAAGGCCTGCCAGGGCAGCGCTGTTATAGGCGGCGGTGTTGTTGACACTGAGCACGCCAGACACCGGTCGGCTCTGATAGGTCTGGCCGTCCCAGTATTCGAAGCCGAACGGCTTGCTGCCCAACTGCATGACGTAATGGATCAGCCGGTGGTGGTCGAGATCATCCAGCGTCTCAGGCATGCCGAAGCGGGCGATATAGGCGGGACTGGCGACATTGCACATCGGCATGGCGCCCAACTGCCGCGCCATCAGGCCGGAATCGCCCATGATGCCGGCGCGGATGACGCAGTCGAAGCCTTCAGCGACAACATCGACGCGCCGGTCGGTGCAGCTCAATTCGATCTCGAGACCGGGATGGCGGTCGAGAAACTGCGCCAGGTTAGGGATGATATGGTTACGCGCCATGGCGACCGGCATATCGACGCGCAATGTGCCGGTCAGTTCCGCCGGCGCGTGCAGAAACATGCCGTCCATGTCTTCGAGGTCGGCCAGCACATCGCGTGCGCGATCAAGATAGGCCTGGCCGTCGTGAGTCAACTGGACGCGGCGCGTGGTGCGATAGAGCAGCTGGACGCGCAGATGTGTTTCCAGTTGCAGCACGGCGGCTGATACGCTCGACTTTGGCAGGCCCAGAGAAATGGCGGCTTGGGTAAAGCTCGACAGTTCGGCGACACGGACAAACGCGGTGATGGCGTCGAGCTGGTTCATTGTCTCAAAAATCCGAACAGTGATGTCGCTTTTACGAAATTTATCCGGAATGAGCGATCAAGTAAATGTTGGCACGCAAACAGACAGGAGGTTCCAATGACTATTGCACTGATCACCGGCGGCAGCCGCGGCCTGGGCCGCAACATGGCGCATCATCTGGCCACCAAGGGCGTCGACATCATCTTTACTTACCACTCCAACCGCGAACAGGCGGACAGTTTGGTGGCGGAACTGAAAGAAATGAACCGCAAGGCGGTGGCTTTGCAACTCGATACGGGCAAGGTTGCGACGTTTAAAGCCTTTACGGAGCAGGTTCGCACAGCCTTGAAGACAACATGGAATGCCGATCGCTTCGATTATCTCGTCAACAATGCCGGTACGGGCCTCTACGTGCCGTTTATGGAAACGACCGAGGCGCAGCTCGACGACATGGTCAATATCCACTTCAAGGGGGTATTCTTCCTGACCCAGACCTTGCTGCCGATCATGAATGATGGTGGGGCGATTTTGAACCTGTCGTCGGGCCTGGCGCGCTTCAGCTATCCAGGATCGTCTGCTTACGGATCAATGAAGGGCGCGATCGATGTGTTGACACGCTATCTGGCCCTCGAACTGGGTCCGCGCCGTATCCGGGTGAATTCCGTCGCGCCGGGCGCCGTCGAGACGGACTTCGGTGGAGGCCGCGTGCGGGACAATGCGGAGCTCAACGCCATGCTCGCCAGTCGCACACCGCTTGGCCGGGTAGGCCTGCCGGACGATATCGGAGGAATTGTTTCGGTCTTACTGTCGGATGAGGCCCGCTGGCTGAACGGTCAGCGGATTGAGGTTTCCGGTGGCATTCACGCCTGATAGTCAGGTGCCGCTCAGATCGACGACAATGACTCGGTCGCTCAGGCGAACATCAGGAACATTTTCCGCAATGAATAACAGATAGAAGTTTGCCCCTTCCAGGGGTTTGATATCCAGTAGGTCGCCAGCGCCAAAATTATCGACATTGGCGACCGTGCCAACCGGTTGGCCCGCCGTATCGACTACGCTCATACCGATCAGATCGGTGATGTAATACTCGTCTTCATCGGGTTCCGGCAAATCGGCGCGGTCGATATAAAGCTTCAGGCCCTTGAGTTTTTCCACGGCGGTCCGGTCCGGCGCTTCCTTGGCGCGCACCAGAAGCGCGCCCTTGTGTTCGCGCGCCGCCGTGATCGACAGGACGGGCTCACCCTTTTCGTTTAGCAGCGGATCGTATTCCAGCACGCTGATCGGATCGTCCATATGGCTGATCAACTTGAATTCGCCCTGGACGCCGTGGGCGGCGCCGACCTGCGCGACGAAGATGAATTGGGATTTGCTCATGGTGTGCGCATAATCAATAGGCGCGGCGAAAGCAAGTTACAGCGGCTAAAACGGAAAAAGGCCGGAGCTTGGGCTCCGGCCTTTCCGTAATCAATTCCGAACGCCTCAGGCTTCTTCAGCCGGGGTTTCTTCAGCAGCAGGCGCCTCTTCGGCAGCCGGAGCGTTCTTGGCTTCTTCGGCTTCAGCCTTCGCAGCGGCTTCGGCGTCCAGACGGTCCTGCTCGCGCTGGGCGCGTTCAGCGGCACGTTCCTGAGCCTTCTTGCCCGGCGTACCCT
>CBFGPQ010000241.1:0-4762 GCA_965650705.1 uncultured Asticcacaulis sp.
TTCAGCGTCCAGTCGAGCGCCGAGTCGCCGCCGCCCGAAATGACGATCTTCTTGCCGCGGAAGGTCTCCATCTTGCGCACGGCATAGTGAACGCCCTTGCCCGGCCCGATGTTTTCAAAGCCTTCGATGCCCGGAATCGGTGGCTTCTTCGGCTGGAAGGACCCGCCGCCGGCGGCGATGATGATCGCCTTGGCGCGCACGACCGTCTTCTGGTCGGTGGTCACTTCCCACAGGCCCGCGTCTTCCTCGCCTTCTTCGATCTTGCGTACCGCCACGGCCATTTCGCCGAGGTGATACTTGGCGCCGAACGGATGGATCTGCTCCAGCAGGCGCTTGGTCAGGTCGTCGCCCGAGATGATCGGCCAGGCGGGAATGTCATAGATCGGTTTTTCCGGATACAGCTCGGCGCATTGGCCGCCGACCTTATCGAGGATGTCGATCAGGTGGGCCTTGATGTCTAGAAGTCCCAGCTCAAAGACGCTGAACAGGCCGACCGGTCCGGCGCCGATGACGACGACGTCCGTTGTCCAGGTCTGACCCGCTTCCAGCGCGTCGACTTGGTGCAGGGGGTTTGCGTCGGTCATTATTTGTCTCCAGAGGCAGATAGATAGTTTTGTTAAACTGAAAAGCGCTATATTAGGGCGCTGAATTTAGCAGGGGTTACGGCATGTCCAGGGATAGACTGCCGCCGCTGTCGGCGCTTCGCGTGTTCGAGGCGGCGGCGCGGCACGAGAGTTTCAAGCAAGCGGCCGAAGAGCTGTTCGTCACGCCGGGCGCGGTGTCGCAGCAGATCCGCCTTCTCGAAGAACATGTCGGCGTCGAACTTTTCGTCCGCGATGGCCGCCGCGTGGTCCTGAGCGATGCCGGCAAGGCGTCCGCCCTGATCCTCAAGGAAGCCTTCGAGAAGATGTTCGAGGCGACCCGCCTGATGAAAGCCGGCATCAGCAAGGGCCGCGTCACCGTCTCTGCCGCGCCCAGCTTCGCCGCCAAGTGGCTGATGCCGCGTCTCTACGAGTTTAGCGCCGCTAACGAAGACATCGACGTCTGGGTCAGCGCCGACATGCAGCCGGTTGACTTCGCCGTCTCCGACATCGACCTGGCCGTACGCTACGGTAACGGTCACTATAACGGGCTGAACGTCGAGCACCTGCTGGCCGAATCCGTCGTGCCGGTGTGCTCGCCGCTTCTGTTCGAAGCCGCGCCGATGAAGAAGCCCGCCGACCTGGCGCACCACGTCCTGCTGCACGATGTCGGCTTCGAGACCGACCCGAGCTGCCCGGACTGGGCCATGTGGCTCAAGGCGCATGGCGTCGAAGGCATCGACGCCTCCAGAGGCCCGCGTTTCAACCAGGCGTCCATGGTCATCGAGGCCGCTGTTGCCGGCCGTGGCGTGGCCCTGGCCAAGCGGACGATTGCCGAGGCCGATTTGCAGGCGGGCCGGCTGATTGTGCTGTTCGATGAGGCCGATGCGCCGCTGAACTTTGGCTATTACCTGGTGTGGCCGCAGACGCGCGAACCCAGCCCGGCCCAGTTGCGTTTCATGGACTGGCTGCGCGCCGAAGCCCGTAGCGCCGAACCTGTGATCGGCAGCGCCAGGGAACGCCCCGTGTTCGCTGCCCAGGATATCTGACGATTTCCCTTTCCCGTTTTGGCTGCCGCCGAGGCCGGGGAAGGTGGCGTTTGCGGCGCAAATGATGGAAGGGGGAGAGCCCCAAGTCCTGTCTTTAAAGCTTGCGGTAGTTCCCCCTCCCGCCGTCGCAAGCGACGGTCCCCCCTCCCCGTAAACGGGGAGGGAATTAGACGTAAAGTCTTCGCTACGGGAGGACGCGACGCTTGACACCTTTACGCAGCAGCCCCCGTATCCGGGAACCACGGCGGGGTCGGCAGGCCTTTTTCTTTGAGGAAGGCCGGATTGAAAATCTTCGACACATAGCGGTTGCCGTAGTCGCACAGCACGGTGACGATGGTCTTTCCCGGCCCTAGGTCCTTCGCCATCTTCATGGCGCCGACGACGTTCAGGGCCGCTGAGGTGCCAAGGCACAATCCCTCCGTCTGGATCATGTCGTAGAGCACTGGCAGCCACTCCTCGTCCGACACCTGGTAGGAGCGATCGACGTGAATGCCCTCGAGATTGGCGGTAATGCGGCCCTGGCCGATGCCTTCGGTGATCGAGGTGCCTTCGGATTTCAGTTCGCCGGTCGTGTAGTAGCTATAAAGCGCCGCGCCGAACGGATCGGCCAGACCGATCTGGATGTCGGAGTTCTGGCTCTTCAGATACTGGCTCATACCGCCAAGCGTTCCGCCCGAACCGACAGAGCAGATAAAGGCGTCGAGCTTGCCGTCGAGCGCCTTCATGACTTCCGGGCCGGTGCCGTCGATATGCGCCTGGCGGTTGGCGACATTGTCGAACTGGTTGGCCCACACGGCGCCCAGTTCCCGGGCGAGCGTTCCGGAATAACGGACATAGTTGTTGGGGTTGGCGTAGGGTACGGCATCGACTTCGATCAGCTCGGCGCCGAGCTGGCGGATGGCGTCCTTCTTTTCCTGCGCCTGGGTGCGCGGAATGACAATGACGCACTTGTAGCCCAGCGCATTGGCGACCATGGCCAGGCCGATGCCGGTATTGCCGGCCGTGCCTTCGACGATCGTGCCGCCGGGCTTGAGGCGGCCGTTCCTTTCATGGTCGCGGATGATCCACAAAGCCGCGCGATCCTTGATCGACTGGCCGGGATTGAGAAATTCCGCCTTGCCATAGATATCGCAACCCGTGGCTTCGGATGCCGCTTTCAGGCGGATCAGCGGCGTGTTTCCGATCAGGTCGACGACGGAATTGACAGGTGCGGACATGGGAATGGTTCTCAAAAAAGGTGAGGCTAGCTAACAAATTGCCGCCGTTTGCCCAAGCGATGGATTCTAATGGCGCGATTTAGTCATCCTGCCACGTAACGGCAAGAGCCGTGTGTCGCGATGTAACCGGGGACAAACGCATAGCCTTTTTATTTTTCTGACGCTTATTTCAAGGCGGCGGACGGGCGACATGGTTATGGAGTTGTTAATGGCCGTCCTAAGCTTTATAATATCCATACTCGCGGGACTGGCTGCGGGGTGGATTGTTTATTATATAATGGTGGGAGGGCTTCGCATGTCGGAAAACGATAACAAAAACAAGATGGTGCAGGAGAATGAATCCCTGCTCGACCGCTTCGGCGTCGTTTGCTTCCGCGTGGCCAACCGGTTCGTGATTTCGACACTGGGCGGCGCACTCGTGAAACTTGTGCTCGGCAATCCGAAAACCCGCAAAGCCTGATTGATCTTGCGCGGACGCCAGGGCTCGCTCTATAGCAGACGCCTTACGTTTCCAATGGATGCAGGTCCGCGCCAAAATGGCTGTCTTCACTCCCGTCTCATTAGACGACGCCAGGGCTTACCTGCGCGACTATGACATCGGCGAGCTGATCCACCTCGAAGGCATCGAGGAAGGCGTCTCCAACACCAATTTCAAAGTCGAAACGACGATGGGGCTCTACGCCCTGACCCTGTTCGAAGCCGCGACGCCATGGGACGACCTGCCGTGGTTCATGGATTATACCCTCTATCTCGACCGCAAGGGCTATCCGGCGCCAGGGCCTGCGCTGAAACGCGACGGGCAGTCCTTAGGCGAGATCAACGGCAAGCCTTGCGCCCTGATCAAATGGCTGCCGGGGCGGTGGCCGCGCAATCCGGATGTTCGTCATGCCGCGTCGGCCGGTGAATACCTGGCGAAGCTGCATCTTTTAGGCGGTGATTTCCCGCAGGTGCGCGAAAACAGCATGGGACCCAAGGCCTGGCCAGGCCTGATCGACCGCTGCGTACCAAAGGCCGTGACCTCACCTCGTGCCCAGGATGTGCTGGAGGATTTTCGGCGGGAGCTGGACTGGCTGCGGGAAAGATGGCCGCAGTCCTCAAGCAGCGAAGCGGTAGGACAAACAAAAAGCCTGCCCAAAGGCGCGATCCATGCCGACTACTTCACCGATAACGTGCTGATGAACGACGACGGTCAGGTGACAGGCGTCATCGACTACTACTATGCCTGCACCGACTTCTACGCCTACGATCTGGCGGTGTCGCTCAACGCCTGGGGGTTCACACCGGGCGGGCAGCCGCTGCCGGAGATGATCAGCGCCTTCGCCAATGCCTATAATGCCGTGCGGCCACTGTCCGAGGCCGAGATCGCGGCCCTGCCCCTGTTCGCGCGCGGCTCGGCCGTGCGCTTTACGCTGACGCGGCTCTATGACCTGCTCAACCACGACCCGTCCTGGGTGGTTAAGCCCAAGGACCCGGAAGCCTTCTATCGCCGGCTGGACTATCACCGCGCGATCAAGAGCGGTCACGCCTATTTCAAGGCATAGGCCGGCGGATCGAAGTGGCGCCAAGCGCTATCTCAAACCGTGCGGCTTTCGGGCGACACTGTTGCATATGCAACTTTGGCGGCTTGACCCGTCACTTCGGATGGTAAATAAGGCCCGCATGTTTACGACAAGCAGCCATATCCAGATGAGCAAGCCGACCGTCTCGCAAGAGAACGGCGTCGACGCATGCCTGCTGCGCCAGACCCCCGATTACATTCCGGGCTGTATCCGAAAACCATAGGACACGTGTTGTCTGATGTTTCGCATCCAGCCCTTTCGACCCGGTCGAAAGGGCTTTTTCATTTCTATCAAACCAATCTGAAAACGAGCAGAAAAGGAGAAAACACATGCAAGTTTTCCAAGGCGCCCGTGGG
>CBFGPQ010000242.1:0-4757 GCA_965650705.1 uncultured Asticcacaulis sp.
GATGCCGGTGACGGCGATCAGCAGGAATTGCCAGATGCGCTTTTCCTTATAGGCGACCAGCTTGGCTTCCGTGGTTTCCAGGTCGGTGTGGATGTGCGCCACCATTGCGTCGATATTTTCCTGGAAGGCCTTGCGGTTCGACCGGTTGGCTTCGTTATTGCCCTGGACATTGGCGGCTTCGGGCGAGACGTCACGGCCCAGGCGCGCCAGTTCGCGGCGGAAGCCGACGAATTCGTCGGCCTTGGCCTTGACCCCATCGAATTCAGGGAGTTGTCCCGGCCTCAACGCTGGTTGCCATTCGGCCAACAGCTTCTGAATCTTGTCGAGGTTCTTATCGACGCCGTCGGCGTATTTCTTGGCTTCGTCAGTATCCTTGGACATGTAGACGCCGCGCGATTCCATGACGGCGGCCGTCACGAGGCGGTTGAGATGTTCGCCGCGGTAGGCATTTTCATGCGCCTCGCTGACTTCACGCAAGATGCGGTTGTAATCTTGGATTGTCAGGAGGCCTAGTCCGGTGACGGCGGCTGCCATCAGAGCGAAACATCCCACCAGCAAAAGGATACGTGACTTGATCGTCATGTGGGTAATCCCATACTATAAGCGGCTGTTATTACAGCGAGATTTTGCAGTTATACTTCGCTTACGGTTAATGGAAGGTGACGAACTCCCTTCACGCGTGTATCCGGAGCGATATACCGAAAAGTGTCAGCGGGTTTCGGCGGGATATCGCGATAGGTTTTAACCCCCGCAGGCGGCGGCGCGCGCCAAAAGGGCTGTCTTTTCAGGCGCGTTTCGCGTCATGCCGGCAGCCGTCTCAAAGGCCGTCCGCGCCTCGTCATAGCGTTGGGCGCGATATAGAAGCTCGCCGCGGGCGGCCCATAGCGGATGATAGTCCTTGAGCGCGGCTTCCGTTTGCAGCGGCGCCAGCAGTTGCAGGCCGCTTACCGGTCCATAGGCCATGCCGACGGCCACCGCGTGGTTGAGTCTTACCACTGGAGATCGCGTCATGTCGTAGAGCAGGCTGTATAGCGCCGAAATCTGCGGCCAGTCGGTAACGTCGCCGGTAACGGCGCGGGCATGACATGCTGCGATCGCTGCCTGAAGGTAGTAGACGCCCGGCGGCCCGCCCAGGCTGCGCGAAGTTTCCAGCGCCTTGAGCCCGCGCGCGATCTGCAGCCGGTCCCAAAGATTGCGGTTCTGCTCGGGAAGGGGAATGGGCGTGCCGGTGGCGTCGGTCCGGGCGCGGGCGCGCGACGATTGCAACTCCATCAGGGCCAGCAGGGCGTGAACCTCGGCCTCGTCCCTGGCCGCGTGGACCAGCATGCGCGCCAGCCGCAGCGCTTCCTCGCACAGCGATAGGCGCAGGTAGGACTGGCCGCTCGAAGCCGAATAGCCTTCGTTGTAGATGAGGTAGATGACCTGGAGCACAGCGCCCAGGCGCGCGTCGAAGTCTTCGGGCGCGATGTCGCTGAAGCCTATGCAGGCGTCGGCCAGCTTCTTCTTGGCGCGGACGATGCGCTGCTGGACGGTCGGTCCCGGCACGAGCTGGGCGCGGGCGATTTCCTCGGTCGTCAGGCCGCAGACGATACGGAGCGTCAGAGCGATCTGGGCCTCATGCGGCAACAGGGGATGGCAGGCGGTGAAGATCAGCCGCAGCACGTCGTCCTGAATGCCTTCCGCGATATCGGCGGGCATGGTGGTCTCATCCAGTTCGTGCCAAAGTTCATCGAGCTTGCGGCGCAGATTGGCGTCACGGCGCAGACGGTCGACCGCCTTGTTCTTCGCCGTCATGGCCAGCCAGGCGCCGGGATTGGGCGGGATGCCCTTCGCCGGCCATTGTTCGAGGGCGGCGATCAGGGCGTCCTGCGCCAGATCTTCGGCCAGGCCGACGTCGCGAACCCGGCGGGCGAGGCCGCCGATGATGCGGGCGGCTTCCATCTTCCAGATGGCGTCGATGGTCCGGGCAATCGCTGTGGTCATGCCCGGACCATATTCAGATTTTCAGTTTCGCCAAGGGGCTTTCAACTGATCTCCAAGCAGCCTGGCTGCTTGGCAAGGCCGACCGGCCGCCCGAGCTTTATGCGAGGAGCCATGCGGCGTTTGAGCTTAATAAAAAACTAGCCCTTCGCGGCGATTTCGTCGCGAAGGCGCTCTTCCTGCTCAAGCCAGCCGCCTTCCTTGTCCCATTCCTGGTAGTCTTCCATGCCGTACATCGGGCGGATGTCGATATCGGACGGGCCGAACATCGGGTTCGGACAGCGCTTCACCCATTCGACGGCTTCCTCCATGCTGCGGACCTCCCAGATCCAGAAGCCGGCGACCAGCTCCTTGGTCTCGGTGAAGGGGCCGTCGATGACGGTGCGGTTTGGGCCATCGAAGTGGACGCGCTTGGCGAACGAGGAGGGCTTCAGGCCTTCGCCGCCCAGCATGATGCCGGCCTTGACCAGCTCTTCATTATAATTGCCCATGGCAGTGAGCAGTTCGGCGGTCGGTGGGGTGCCGGCTTCGGAATCGGCGGTGGCCTTGACGAAAACGATGACTTTCATGTGCGTATCTCCTTCGGGGTTGACCGCCGGCCACTGCGGATCAGCGCCGGCTATGTAACCTCATCGAATGGAGAGTACGGGAATCGACAGTCGTCCGAAATTTTTCTTCGAAGGACGCGATTTTTTTTAGTCCAGGTGCAGTTCCAGCTTCTGGTCGTTGATCCGCTTGGCTTCGATGGCGTGGGCCTTAAGAATACTCAAGGCGCCCCACAGACGCGAGATTTCGTCCTGGCCTTTGGCGGCGGGAATAGCTGTGTCGTAGGCGCCCTCCGACAGTTTCATGATCGATTGGGTCACGCGGTTGAGCGGATTGGCGATCGAGCGGATGGCCACCCACAGCGATGCGAAGAGGACCAGGACGATCGTGGACCCAGCTACGATGACGAAATCGCGGCTGCGCTGGGCCTTGTAGGCTTCCAGCCGCGCCTCGCGGGCGGTGAGCGTCGTCTTGATGCCGGCGACCATCGCGTCGAGCCGGCCCTGGAAGGCTTCGCGCCAAGCCAGCGCGCCATCGGTAGCGCCCTGTCGTTCGGCTTCACGAGGCGATTGCGCACGTGCGACCTCGGCGACTTTGCTGGAAAAGCCGATAACGATCCGGGCATCTTTCTCGACCGCGTTGAATTGCGGAATCTCGCCGGGCCTGAGTTCCGACTTCCATGTGTTGAGAAGACCGTCAATCTCCTGCATGCGGGAGTTCATGGCCGTGATGCGTGCTTCAAGCTGCTCGGGAGTTCTAGCGATGTAGACGTTGCGCACCTCGATCACGGCGCGCGACAGCAGGAGGTTCAGCCGTTCGGCGCGGAAGGCGTTGTTCGATGCACGTTTGTAGTCGTCGATCACCTGGTCGTAGTCCGCCATGGTCATGAGACTGAGGCCTGTTATGGCCGTGGCCATAAGGGCGAAGGCGGCGACGAGCGATAGGATCTTGGCTTTAATGGTCATGTGAGTTGCCACGAGTAAGCAGAACCGGGTTATCCAGGCTACACGCGTTTGATTAATAACCCGTCTGCGGTATCAGGTGGCCGTAACGCCGCTATTCTGTTGACGGTTTATGCGCATCTCCTTAAGCCAAACATCTTTCGACCCTGATGTTCATCAGGGCCGAACTTTTGTATGTCGCGATACTTTCGCCGAAAACCGCTTACACTTTTCGGCGTATCGCTTCTGAAAAGGGAAACTCCATGAAGACCCGTGCCGCCGTCGCTTTTGAAGCCAAGAAACCCCTGGAAATCGTCGAGGTCGACCTGGAAGGGCCGCGCGCTGGCGAGGTTCTCGTGGAGATCAAGGCTACCGGCATCTGCCATACCGACGCCTATACGCTGGACGGTTTCGACAGCGAAGGCCTGTTCCCGTCGATCCTCGGTCACGAAGGCGCGGGCGTGGTCGTGGAGGTCGGAGCGGGCGTGACGTCGCTGAAGCCCGGCGATCACGTCATCCCGCTTTATACGCCGGAGTGCCGCCAGTGTAAGTCGTGCCTGTCGCGCAAGACCAATCTGTGCACAGCCATCCGCGCCACGCAGGGCAAGGGGCTGATGCCCGACAACACTTCGCGCTTTTCGTACAAGGGCCAGACCATCCACCACTATATGGGCTGTTCGACCTTTGCCAATCATACCGTCCTGCCGGAAATTGCCCTGGCCAAGATCCGCGACGACGCACCGTTTGACAAGGCCTGCTATATCGGCTGCGGTGTCACGACGGGCGTCGGCGCGGTGGTCAATTCGGCCGGCGTCGAGCCGGGCGCCAATGCGGTGGTGTTCGGCCTGGGCGGCATCGGTCTGAACGTCATTCAGGGGCTGAAGATGGTCGGCGCCGACAAGATTGTCGGCGTCGATATCAATGACTCAAAGGCCGAGTGGGGGACGCGTTTTGGCATGACGCACTTCGTCAATCCGACCAAGGTCTCCGGCGACCTGGTCGCGCACCTTGTCGAACTTACGGGTGGCGGTGCGGACTATACATTCGACTGCACCGGCAATGTCGATGTCATGCGCACAGCGCTTGAGGCCTGTCATCGTGGCTGGGGCGAAAGCATCATTATCGGCGTGGCGCCTGCCGGCACCGAGATTCGGACCCGTCCGTTCCAGCTTGTCACCGGTCGCGTCTGGAAGGGCTCGGCCTTCGGTGGCGCAAGGGGCCGCACCGATGTGCCGAAGATCGTCGACTGGTACATGGACGGCAAGATCGAGATCGATCCGATGATCACCC
>CBFGPQ010000243.1:0-4694 GCA_965650705.1 uncultured Asticcacaulis sp.
GCCGACAGGTCGAGCTTCATCAGCGCGTCCACGGTCTGCGGGGTCGGATCGACGATATCAAGCACGCGCTTGTGCGTGCGGATCTCAAACTGCTCGCGCGACTTCTTGTCGACGTGCGGCGAACGGTTGACGGTGAAACGCTCGATAAGCGTAGGCAGGGGAATCGGGCCCCGTACGGTGGCACCAGTGCGCTTGGCCGTATTGACGATTTCGCGCGTGGAATGATCCAGGACGCGGTGATCGAAGGCCTTGAGCCTGATGCGGATATTTTGACGATCCATATCGCTCGTTTTCCTCAAAGGGGCGTTTAACGCGTCCAGTGAACCATTTCAAAGACCAGCCCGTAACTCGAGGTTCTCCGAAGAGAGGCCCACCAGTCCGGACGCGTAATCCGCAAAAACAAAGCCCAACAGCGGGAGAACCCGCCGCGGGCCATTGATCAAACCATCCATGGTCTCTTTAGATAGAGGTTGCCGGACGGCCTGGTTATTATGCTTGCAGACCGCGTCTAGCGCTTCAGCGCCACAGCCGATCTAACAGAGTGCGCGTACATACTTGCGAGGGCCACGTACGTCAAGAGGCGATTTTACGAAACCGGGGATAAAATAAGCTTTTGCGAAAAAGCACCACCCTGCCCGCCCTATTGCACTCCACATTGAAAAATTGCAATCGCGCTGACCATGTGGGCGCACGTTACACGTTATATGTGCCCGGAGATGCACCATGAAACACCTGTTGCCGCTTTGCCTGTCCGCCGGTCTTCTGGCGGCGTGTTCCAGCGACGGCACCTATTCGGCCGCACCACCCGCGGAAGCCAGCTTTCAGTTGGCCGGCAAGGAATGGATGCTGGTGGAACTCAACGGCCAGGCAATAGCCAAGTTGGAACGGCCACCAACGCTGAACCTGACGACCGACAACAAGATCAACGGCAATGGCGGGTGCAACCGCTTCTTCGGCAATTACGAAATCCTGCCGGAAAAGCGTATACGCTTCAACGGCGTGGGTTCGACGCGGATGGCGTGCGCTGATGGGATGCAGACGGAAGCGGCTTATTTGGCCGTGTTCACCGAGGCCGACAGTTACACGCTTACGGGCTCCACCCTGTCGCTCGACAAGGGCCGCACCACGGCCCTTGCGCGATTCGAGGCGAAGTAAGGCTTACGCTGCCTTGTCGGTAAAACGCATGACCGCGCGTTGCGACAAGCTGAGCAGCGCCCTGCCCCACCCGCTCATGCCCAGCTCGGTGGCACGGATCAGCTTCATGCGGCGGCGCAGACTGAGGCGCGCCGCCTCGAATTCCGCTTCGGCCATTGGCAACGCCTTGGCCGCCGCATTAATCAGCGTGCTGATCAGCATCGGGTGCGGCGTGTATTCACCTTCCAGGCACACGCCACCATCGGTTGTTAGTGGTGACTTGTAGTCCTCGCCACCGGTGCCGAAATCGAATCGCTTATAGCCATCAGGCGCCATGTGGCGAATGATGGCGACCGTCAGCAGGATGCCAACCGAGTAGCGGTAATAGTAGGGATCGTAGGCCGGGAACCACAGGTGAACGTCCTCACCGTCGGTCAGGCTGATCTCCGCGGCGACGATGCGGCCATCATTGCGGAAGACGCCGGCGCGCAGGCCGAAGCGCTCATCGTCATAAGCCGCCAGGTTATCGAGCAGGGTCCGCGTCCAGCCGCAGTCGAAGACGTCGTGCATGCCGGACTTGCGATACTGTTCGCGCTTGATATCCAGCACCCAGTTCAACAGGTGCGGCGTCACACGCTCCCAGCTGAATTCAAAGCCGCCGAAGTCTTTTTCGATATTGCGCTGGCAGCGCGAGATGTTCTTGAAGAACTTGTGGTGCGCCGCATCCTGCGTGCCCCACCAGTGGTCGAATCCCTGGCTGGCGTCGGCCACACGGCGCGTCAGTTGCACGCCCGGCGCGCGCTCGGTCATATTGCCGACCCAGCCCTGAAATTCGAGACGGCGCGCATGGGCGGCGCGCAACAAGGCTTCGAAATCGACACTGACACCGGGCTTGCCGACGATGCCGTGATAGTCGCTAAGCGGCGCGCCCAGCGGCTGGAGTGTGCCCGAACGGACCTGGTAGGCGAAATAGCCGACGACCTCGCCGTCTTGCCAGATACGGGCAATGCCGGCGTGCGGCACGTCGCGGCCGATGGCTTTGACGTAGCGCAGGTCGAAATAGGGACCGTGGAGATCCGGCCGCTCGCTCAAGAAAGCGGTCCACAGGCCCTCGTCTTCAGGCGTCAAGTCCTGAGGACGGATGATCTCGATGCGGTTGGTCTGCGGCATTGGTGTCCAGCGGGCAAGGTAGCAATTTGCCGCCGACCATAGCGTAACATGATTGAAACGCCGGAAACGAAGGTAGTTAACAAAATCAACAGCTAGTCAGTGGACGGTCCTATAAAGGGTTGCGAGATGCTGTCGAAGACCGGCAGGGCCTCGCAGGCTTCGCTGTGGGCGATCAGTGCCGGCCATCGGGTCCAGTCTATAGAATCACCGTGCGCCTCGCGCGCGTGACGGACGGCGCAGCCAAGCGCGATGTCCGCATGACCGAGATATTGTCCCAGCAGCCACGGCGTGGCCGCCTCGGCGCGGATGGCGTTCAGTCGGTCGAGCACAGAAGCGATCTGGGTTTCCAGCCGGCCCAGCCAAATATCCGATGTCTGCTGGTGCAGCACCTTCTCGTAGAACATCGCCACGCACTTATCGGAAAAGCCCATGCTGAGCGCCATATAATATAGAGCCTTTTGCCGTTCGGGGCCGGACTTGGCGATCAGGTGACCGTCGCCCTTCCGCTCTTCGATCCAGTCGAGAATACAGGCGCTTTCGATAATGACGCTGCCGTCGTCGAGCACCAGGGTCGGCACGCGCCGCAACGGGTTGAACGGCGCTATCAATTCACCGTCGCCAAAAGTCGACCACGGCCTGTGTTCGAACACAAAGCCGTAGAGCGTCATGGCAATGCCAACGCGGCGCACAAAGGGAGAGTCGTATTGGCCAATCAAGATCATGGATACCTCCTGTTCAGGCAGGGTAGAAACAGGCGGCATTCAATGCCAGATCGGGGGCCGCCAAAGTCCGCAAAAGGACTGACAAATCGACCGATATGCCGAAAGGAGTGCAGCGGCTTCGGCTTAAATATCGCGATAAAGCAAAAACTATCGTAGATTATAGCTGATGCGGACGCGGTCGATGACCTCGTTGACGCCGTAGGACACTGTAGCGTCATTGGCGGCCAGCAGGCAGGAGACCTGCATGGTCAGCTTCGGCTGTTCGACCGCAGGCGTCTTGGGTGCCTCATGGGTGGAATAGGCTGGTGCATGGCTGGCGCGGAAATAGGCAAAGCCCTGCGACTGGCACAGCTCCGCCGACTGGTAAAGAGTCATGTCGCGGACATATTCGGTCGAGCCCTTGGCGTCGCCGATATAGACGACGTCATAGAGATTCTCACCGCGCTTAACGGCGCCAACTTCGACAGGCGCGGGTTCCGGATCAGCGACAGCTACAGACGGCTTGTGGACGCACGCGGAGGCCAGCAGGCCGACCACGACCAGTCCGAAAAACACTCGTCCCAAAGCAACGACTCGACCCATGACACCCCATCTCTGAACGCCTGTATTGGTAGCACCCGCGTATAAAGTGTCAATGCGGATCGTTGTTACAGGGTCGGCAGGTAGATATCGCAACGGAGGTCGGCCTCCGCCACCTCTTCCGGGTCGTCGAGGTAGTGGAACAAAGGCGGCCGGTCGGCTAGGTCCTCACCGGCCTCGATCGCGGCGGCGTAAAGTGCGTCGACGGTCGGCTGACTGGCATCATAGTCGCCCAAGTGGCGCAGACGATATGCCCGGCCGGCCGGAACCTCAATCGCGTGCAGATTACCGCTTGGACAATATCGGCCACCAACGTCAATCGCCACTTCCGCGCGGCATTCAGTGGGCGGTACGAAGCGCGGATCGTCGTGTTTGTAGCCGTATAGGCCGCGCAGCGCGTCCATGGGCAGTTCGGCGAAAACCTGGCTGAACAAGCGGTGATAGGCTGCGTTGAGTTCGGCGTAGGCGCCGACATTGCGCAACGCCACCAACTGCAGTGGCTCGGTCGAAACGATCTCGACCGCGATGGGCTGGTCGCCGCCGGCCGGACGGCGCAGGGTCTCGTCGAGTTGGCTGCGGATGGCGGACGATATACGGATATCGGACGCTGTGAAGCCGGTTTCCGCCTTGAGTGCGCGGGCGAAGGCCTGGGGCGTCGCGTATCCCGCCGCACCCGCCGCTGCGGTGACCGGCGCCTCGCCCGCCAATTGCGGTAAGGCCTGGACCAGGCGGATGCGTCTGAGCGTCTCCCCCAGGGTTTCGCCAGTCATCAGCCGGTAGATACGGTGAAAATGAAAGGGCGACAGGGCGGCGACATCGGCCAGGGCATTGACCTCCGGCTGTGTGTCGGCATCGAGCGTTTCCAAGTGACGAAGGACACGATCGATACGGTCGGCGTAGTTGACGCGCTGTATAGGTTTCATGGCTGGCTCCTGTGTATAAAGACAAGATGCCATATCTTCAGGCGCTCGGCGTTCCCGATCTTGCTGTATTAAGCCCAAACAAAAACCCCTCCGGTTTGCACCGGAGGGGTCCTGTTATTGTGGCTGTCCCTTCCCGCTTGAACTCTGATGAGCTGCGTAGCGGATC
>CBFGPQ010000244.1:0-4558 GCA_965650705.1 uncultured Asticcacaulis sp.
TTTCCCTCTCAGGACCGCTCTTTCATGGCCCTTAAAGTCGCTATCGTCGGCCTGCCCAATGTCGGCAAGTCCACCCTGTTCAACGCCCTGACACAAACGGCCGCCGCCCAGGCCGCCAACTACCCGTTCTGCACCATCGAGCCGAACACAGGCGACGTCGCCGTGCCGGAGCCGCGCCTGGATGTCCTGGCCAAGATCGTCGGCTCCAAGGAAATCATTCCTGCCCGAATCAACTTCGTCGACATCGCCGGCCTGGTGCGCGGCGCCTCCAAGGGTGAAGGCCTGGGCAACCAGTTCCTGGCCAATATTCGTGACTGCGACGCCATTACTTATGTCGCGCGCTGCTTCGTCGATACCGACATCACCCACGTCGAAGGCCGCATCGATCCGATCTCGGATCTTGAGATCATCGAGACCGAGCTAATGCTGGCCGACCTCGAGTCCCTGGAAAAGCGCCTGCCGCAGCTGGAAAAGCGCGCCAAGTCAGGTGGCGACAAGGAAGCCGCCATCACGGTCGGCCTGATCAACGCGGCGCTTGAGGAACTGCGCAACGGCAAGCCGGCGCGTATCGCCTATGAAAAGGGCAAGATCTCCAAGGAAGACACCAAGGCGTGGGAGATGCTGCAACTGCTGACCTCCAAGCCAGCCCTTTATGTCTGTAACGTCGAAGAAGGTGCCGCCGACAAGGGCAACGAGTTGTCGGACAAGGTCGCGGCCCGCGCCAAGGCCGACCATGCCAACTCCGTCGTCATCTCGGCACAGATCGAATCGGAAATCGCCCTGCTCGATCCGGAGGAGCGCAAGGAGTTCCTCGAGACGCTCGGCCTCGAAGAGCCCGGTCTCAACCGCCTGATCCGCGAGGCCTACAAGCTGCTGGGCCTCGCCTCCTACTTCACCGTCGGCCCCAAGGAAGCGCGCGCCTGGACGATCCACGTCGGCGACACAGCGCCCCAGGCCGCAGGCGTCATCCACACGGATTTCGAGAAGGGCTTTATCCGCGCCGAAACCATGGCCTATGAAGACTTCGTCAAGTACAACGGCGAAGCCGGCTGCAAGGAAGCGGGCAAGTTCCGCCAGGAAGGCAAGGAGTACGTCGTCAAGGACGGCGACATCATGAACTTCCGATTCAACGTCTAGCAGGGCACGGCCCCTGCACTCGGACTCGCTACGTCAGTAGCACTGCCGTCTCAGGCTCCGAACCAACAAAAAAGCCCGCCGGATAGATCCGGCGGGCTTCCTTATAACTGCTTCAGAAGGTGCGGGATGATGAGCCGAAAACCGTTAGCTCTTGAGCACCCGAAGCGAAGTGTACTTTCGTACATGAGCGAGGGCGCGGAAAGAGATGGCGGTTTGCAGGCCATCAGTCCGCGCCGTCAATCAATGGTGGCCTTTCCAGGTCTGGCGATAAGCCAGATATACAATCCCACCCAGCAGAATCAGGAACAGGATCACGGCAAAGCCGGTCTGCTTACGCGCGACCATATGGGGATCACCGGCCCATTCCAGGAAGGTCGTGACGTCCTTGGCCTGCTGCTTCAACGTCGATGGCGTGCCATCGTCGAAGGTGACGCGGCCGTCCGTCAGAGGGGGCGGCATGGCCAGAACGCCGCCGGCCGGGACGTGGTGCGGATCGCCCTTCCATTGGGTCGCCAGGTTGCCGGCAACATAGGCGTTGTAGTGCTGCGTGTCCGGAATTTCGAGGCCGACGGGCTTGGGTTCATAGCCGATCAGGATCGAGTAGATATAGGGTGCGTGACCGTTGCGGGCCTTGTTGATGACCGAAAGGTCGGGCGGAATCGCGCCGCCGTTGGACGCCTTGGCCGCTTCGTCGTTCTTGAACGGCGAGGGGAAACGGTCCGAAGGCGTGGACTTACGCATGACTTCGTCGCCCGAGTCCGGATCGATTTCCGCGGTTTCGAATTCCGAAGCAATCTGCTTCACGACCGGGTTATCGTTCGGGTTCTTGTACTTCGGATCATAGAAGGGACCGCCCTTCTGGCCGAGGTTGCGGAACGACAGCAGCTTCATGCTGTGGCACGCCGAACAGACTTCACGATAGACCTTGTAGCCGCGTTGCAGCGCGCCTTGGTCGAAGGTGCCGAACGGGCCTTCGAAGGAGAAGCCGGGATCGACGGGCTTGCGGCCGTGACCGCCGGCGGCCAGGGCCGGCGCGCTGGTCACGAGCGCGACCGCGACGATCGCTCCGGACAGAAGTTTCAGGCTGTTTGTCAAAAACGAAGACATATGACTTAGCCCTTTTTCTTGCTGTGGGCGGCCAGGACGGCTTCGGAAATCGAAGCCGGCAACGGCAGAGGCTCTTCCTTCAGGCCGATCCACGGCATGATGATCAGGAAGAAAGCGAAGTAGTAGGCGGTGAGGAACTGCGACAGGGTCGTCACGGTCAGGCCGATCGGCGTACCCGCCTTATCGGCTCCGAAGGAGATGACGAGGTCGGTCGGCAGTTGGCCACCGCACCAGCCCAGCGCCACGCAGGTGATGGCGAACAGGACGTAGAACCAGCGCATCACGGGGCGGTAACGCATGGAGCGGACCTTGGAGGTATCCAGCCACGGCAGGGCGAAGATGACGGCAATGGCCGCAAACATCGCGATGACGCCCAGGAGCTTGTCCGGAATGGCGCGCAGGATGGCGTAGAAGGGCAGCATGTACCATTCGGGCACAATGTGCGCCGGGGTCTGCAGCGGGTTGGCCGGCACGTAGTTGTCGGCATGACCCAGGACTTCAGGCGCGAAGAAGACGAAGACCGCGAACATGATCAGGAACAGGATGATGCCCATGGCGTCCTTGATCGTGGCGAACGGCGTGAACGGAACCGTGTCTTCCTTGGACTTGATTTCGACGCCGGTCGGGTTGTTCTGGCCGGTGACGTGCAGCGCCCAGATGTGCAGGACGGTGACGCCGGCGATGACGAACGGCAGCAGGTAGTGCAGCGAGAAGAAGCGGTTCAGCGTCGGCTGGTCGACCGAGAAGCCGCCCTGCAGCCAGACCAGGATCGACGGGCCGACGACCGGGATCGCGCCGATCAGGTTGGTGATGACGACGGCGCCGTAGTAGGACATCTGGCCCCACGGCAGGACGTAACCCATGAAGGCGGTCGCGATCATCAGGAAGTAGATCACGCAGCCCAACAGCCACAGGACTTCGCGCGGCGCCTTGTACGATCCGTAGTAGAGACCGCGGAACATGTGGATGTAGACGGCGAAGAAGAACATCGACGCGCCGTTCGAGTGGATGTAGCGGATCAGCCAACCATGGTTGACGTCACGCATGATACGCTCGATCGAGTTGAACGCGTGGTCTGTGCTGGCGATGTAGTGCATGGCCAGGACGACGCCGGTGATGATCTGGATACCGAGGCACAGCGACAGGATGGCGCCGAACGTCCACCAGTAGTTCAGGTTTTTCGGCGTCGGATAGTCGATGAAGCTGTCATAGGCCAGACGGACGATGGGCAGGCGCGAGTCCAGCCACTTTTCGATGCCCGTCTTGGGCTGGTAGGTCGATTGATGGTCACTCATGTGGCTCTCCCTTAACCGACCTTGATCTTGGTATCGCTGAGGAACTCGTACTGAGGCACCTCAAGGTTCAAGGGCGCGGGGCCGCTGCGGATACGGCCCGACGTATCGTAGTCCGAACCGTGGCAGGGACAGAACCAGCCGTTGAACTCACCGCCGCCGAAGTTCGGCACGCAGCCCAGGTGGGTGCAGACGCCGATGACGACCAGATACTGTTCCTTGCCTTCCTTGACACGCTCGGCGTCGGTCTGCGGATCGCGCATGCCCTTGACGTCGGCGGTCTGTGCGGCCTTGATTTCGGCCGGCGTGCGGTGGCGAACGAACAACGGCTTGCCGCGCCACTTGACGACGGCCTGCATGCCTTCGGTGACCTTGGAAAGGTCGTACTCAATGGAGGCCAGAGCCAGGGTGTCGGCGGCCGGGTTCATTTGGCCGATCAGCGGGATGAGCGCCATGCCGGCGGCCCCCGCGGCGCCAGCGCCGGCCGCGATATATATAAAGTCACGACGGCTGGGGTCTGCCCCGGTCGTGACGGAATTGTGCGATGCCTCGCTCACCTTGCCACCTCATTCAATACCAAAACGCCCCATGAAGACGGCCTCCGGTAAGGAAGGTCTTCAGAAGCGCCGATTCCGCGAGTCGCTGCCGCTCCGGATGCCGAAGCTACATAGACGAATTTTAAAAAAGCTCAAATGCTCCCTCACCACCCCCGGCAGCACACGAACGGCGCGGCAAAGCTTGTCCGGACTTGGCCGGGCTTGGAGAAGCACCTGGCTCGTGAAGGTCGGAAAGCTCCGGGAAACGGAAAAGGACACCGCCCTAAGGCGGCAAATCCGTCTATAACCACAATTGCGTCATAGATACAAACCGCCTTTTGCCATTTTTCGCATCGAATTGCGGCGGCGGCGTCCGCCTGTGCTAAAGCGCTTTCAAATGCTGCCCGGAAAAATCCTCGTTAAAAGTGTGGTTTTCATGCGTCTTGCGCTCTTTCAGCCCGATATTCCCCAGAATCTGGGCGCCGC
>CBFGPQ010000245.1:0-4460 GCA_965650705.1 uncultured Asticcacaulis sp.
ACCTTCCGCGTCCGCTTCATCACGCCGGGCACGGCGACGACGAAGTTCGACGAGTTCAGCAAGGAAGTGGCCTATGACGGCAGCGCCGTGACGGTGACGAAGCCTTAGCGCTTCCCGAAAAGTGTAGCGCGGTTTTCGGATTTGAAGCGCACTTAAAAAAGGTCAGAGAGTCCCGATGCGAAGCAATCGGAAACTCTCTGACATTTATCTTTTACGTAATGGTGCGGTAATGTCCGTACCATGACAGTATTGGAAAGATGGGATGACTTCGAGGATGGCGTCCGGCGCGTCATCCTCGAACAGCTTGATATGATGGGCAGTGCATCGGCGAACGACGCCGATCTGGTCCATGACTTGCGTGTGGCGTGTAAAAAGATCCGCGCCTGGATGCGCCTGTTGCGTGACGCCGTTGGTGATGACGCCTTTAAATTTGAGAACCGGATATTTCGCGACCTGGCGCGCCGCCTGAGTGCGCAGCGCGATGCCGATGTCCTGCGCGAAAGCGTCGAGTCCTTGCGCGCCGCCTTTCCGGACGACGCGCACGCCGACGATATATCCGCGGCGCGGAATGCCCTGCCGGGCCCACAGAAGGAAAGCGAAGACCTTGCCACGGTCCTGGATGCCGTGAAGGCGACCGTTACTGAGGCTCGCCGGCGCATCGCCGAACTGCCGCTGAAACGCGTTGGCCGCGCCAAGCCGCTGAAACAGGCCTATCGCGCGTCCTGCCGGCGCGAAAAGACCGCCCGGCGCGCGGCGCGGCGGGAACCGACGCCGGACACACTTCACGAATGGCGCAAGCAGGTGAAGGCGCTGCACTATCAGCTTCAACTGGTGCGCGACGTCTGGCCCAAAAGGGTAGGGCGGCTGGATGCGCGGCTGAAGGGCCTGGCCAAGACACTCGGTCATCATCATGATCTGGCCGTACTGGAAGCGCAGCTTCTGGCCAGCCATATGCCCCTTGCCCCGCAGCGCCTGCAATCCATCCGCAAGCTGATCCATCACCGTCTCGAAGCCGAGGGAAACAAGGCGGTCCGCCAGGGAAGAAGGGTATCGCGCGCCCCGTGCGCGGACTTTGCCAAAGGTCTTGCCCTTCGGTGGAAAACATGGGCCGGTTGAGCCATATTGTTTTCTGATTTTTGTCCCTCATATTTAACGGAGTTGGTGACCGATCCGGCTCCAGCAGCGTGTCGTACAAGGTGTTGAATCACTTAAACGAAAGGCTGTTTCCGCATGTCGTCCGCTTCCGCCGCAACGCTTTCCGATAGCCTTCCAAAGGCCGCTCTTAACGATGTTCCGCTGATGGCGCGCAAAGGCGTGGCCATGCTGCAGAGGGCGTGGGATGTAGGCCGTCTCGACATTGTCTTTCCCAACGGCAAGCACCTGCTGCTACATGGGCAGAAGCCCGGCCCGTCAGCCGTCCTGCAGGTCAAGGACTTCAACTTCATCAAGCGGGTCCTGGCGTCGGGAGATATCGGCTTTTGCGACGGCTACAAGGACAATGAGTGGGATACGCCTGACCTCGCGACCCTGCTGGAAGTCCTGACGCTCAATTCGAAAAAGCTGGGCCAACTGTTCACCGGCAATATCGTCACACGGATGATCAACCGACTTGTCCACGCCCTGCGCAAGAACACCAAGGCGGGTTCGCGGCGGAACATCTTTGCGCACTATGATCTCGGCAACAGCTTCTACGACAAGTGGCTCGATAAGAGCATGACCTATTCGTCGGCCCTGTTCGACGGCGGGGCCAAGGATGATCTGACTGCCGCCCAGATCGCCAAATATGAGCGGCTGGCGAAACTGGTCGACCTCAGGCCCGGCCAGCACGTGCTGGAAATCGGTTGCGGTTGGGGTGGCTTTGCCCAGTACGCCGCTGAAACCATTGGCGCGCACGTCACCGGCATAACCATAAGCCAGGCTCAACTCGACTATGCTGTCGAGCGCATGGAGCGCCTGGGTTTGAGTGACAAGGTCGAGATCAAGCTGATGGATTACCGCGATATCGAAGGTGAATACGACGCCGTGGTGTCGATCGAAATGTTCGAAGCGGTCGGCGAAAGCTATTGGGGCGCCTACTTCGATAAGGTGCATGAGGTGCTCAAGACAGGCGGCAAGGCCGGCCTCCAGATCATCACTATCGCCGACGATATGTTCGAAGATTATCGCCAGCGCGCCGATTTCATCCAGAAGTATATTTTTCCAGGTGGCATGCTACCGTCTCTGACCAAGCTGGCCGAGCATTCGCGCGCCGCGGGCCTTAAGCTCGTGTCCGACTTCACCTTTGGCAAGGACTATGCCGAAACCCTGAAGCAGTGGGCGTTACGGTTTGAGAAGGCCTGGCACGAGGGACGTATCCACGGGTTTGACGACCCGTTCCGCAAGTTGTGGCTATTCTACCTGGCCTATTGTGAAGCCGGTTTCCGCACGGAGCGGACCAATGTCGTCCACCTTCAGTTGCAGCGGGCAGACTGAGCCGGCCGCGCCATAAAACACTTGTCTCGATAAGGCACTGACGTTACGACGGTCGCTCGATTAACAACCAATTCCGAATCTGGTGAACCCGGGCTCGGCGATTTGGGGGCGCGGTGCAGGACATAACACGAGTGGATGAGGGCGAGGGCGTAAGAACGAACGCAAGGCCTGTCGTCACGGCGTCACCGGGCGCCATCACTCTTGTCCGCCACGGCGAGCCGGACCTGTCGCGGCGCGTGATGCTCGACTGGCGCGGCTATGAGGAATGGTGGGCAAAATACGAGGCCGCCGGGTTGCTGGCCGGCCAGACCCCGCCGCACTGCCTGGACAAGTTCGCGCGCGAAGCGCGCTACATCTATTCCTCCACCATCAGGCGCTCGATCGAGACCGCCCATGCTGTCTGCGGCAAACGGCCGTTTGAACAGCTTGACATGCTGGTCGAGGCGCCGCTGCCGCCGCCGCACCTGCCAACCTGGATCAAGCTGTCGCCGAAGTCGTGGGGGTGGGGGACGGTGTCGCGTCTGTGGTGGTGGTACACCGACAATCATAATGCACCGGAAACGCGTCACCAGGCCGTGCAACGGGCAAAAAAGGCCGCTGATTTCCTGGTCGAAAAGGCGCGCGAAGGCGGCGACGTGCTGGTTCTCGCCCACGGCTATTTCAACCTGATGATCAGCCTTGAACTGAAGAAAATGGGCTATATAAAGACGGTAGAGCAGGGGTTTCAGTACTGGGGGTGCCGCCGCTACGAGTTGAAGGAGCGATAGATGAGTGAAGTAAACGGGCTGTCCTTCGAAGAAGCCCTGAAGGAACTCGAAAAGATCGTCTCCGAGCTCGAATCAGGGCAGGCGCCGCTGGAAAAGTCCCTGGACCTCTATAAGCGCGGCGCTGAGCTCAAGGCCTTGTGCGAAATGCGTCTCGAGGCCGCCCGCCTGCAGGTCGAAAAAATCTCGCTGTCGAAGTCGGGTGTGGTCGAAGGCACTGCGCCGGCGAGCTTCGAGTAATGTTCACACCGGTCGCCGCCAATTCCGACATGCCCCCGTTACAGCAGCGGCTAGCCGAAACGGCCGACCTGGTGACCCTGGCGCTTGATCAGCTCTTGCCGCGCGGCGAGGGGGCCGAGAGCCGCCTGACCGAAGCCATGCGCTATGCGGCGCTCGGGCCTGGCAAGCGCATCCGGCCCTTCTTCGCGCTGGAAACCGCGCGTCTGTTCGATGCCGACGAGAACTCGGTGCTGCGTGCGGCCTGCGCGCTCGAATGTATTCACGCCTATAGTCTGGTCCACGACGACCTGCCGTGCATGGACGACGATGATATCCGCCGTGGGCAACTGACCGTCCACCGCGCCTACGATGAAGCCACAGCCGTCCTGGCCGGCGATGCGCTGCAAAGCATCGCCTTCGAAATCCTGGCTAGCGAAGACACGCACGAGGACCCGGCGGTCCGCTGCGAACTGGTGCGCCTGCTGGCTCAGGCTTCCGGTGCTTTGGGCATGGCCGGCGGCCAGATGATCGACCTGATCGGCGTACACGACGACCTGGGCGGCGTGGCGCGGATGCAGCGTCTGAAGACCGGCGCGCTGATCGTCTACGCCTTTGAAATCCCGCTGGTCATTGCCGACGCGCCGGAACGCGACGGCATGGCCCTAATGCATTTCGCCCAGGACCTCGGCCTGGCCTACCAGATCGCCGACGATGTGCTCGATGTCGAAGGCGACCCGGAGGAGATGGGCAAGGCGTCGGGCGGCAAGGACGCCGAGAAGGGCAAGACCAACTTCGTGACACTGCTGGGGCTGGACGAGGCCAAGGCTCGCGTCAAAATGCTTAGTGAGCAGGCCAAATCCAGGCTTGATATTTTCGGTGGAAAGGCGCGATACTTGCGCGACAGTGTTGACTTCGTTCTTAATCGGCGCAACTGAACCACTTTTTCCGTCTTATTTTGGTTCCGCCAGAAACCGGTTTGCGCACAGTATGCCTGAAACCCCGATC
>CBFGPQ010000246.1:0-4452 GCA_965650705.1 uncultured Asticcacaulis sp.
TTCATGTCCGACTCGTTGATGGCCTTCCAGCCGGCGATCGACGAACCGTCGAACATCGTGCCGTCCGTCAGGAACTCTTCATCGACAAGATCAATGTCGAAGGTGACGTGCTGAAGCTTGCCGCGCACGTCGGAAAAACGCACGTCAACATACTTGACGTCCTTTTCCTTGATGAGTTTGAGAATGTCTGCTGCTGTCATAAGACGCCCCATTACCTTTGTTATTAGGAGAGTGGTCCCCAGGCTTTAGACGGCCTGCGGTCCTGACTCCCCGGTCCGAATACGAACGACGTCCTGGACGTCGCTCACGAAGATCTTGCCGTCACCGATCTTGCCCGTGCGCGCCGCGGTCTGGATGGCCTCCAGGGCGGCAGGAGCGAGGTCGTCGGCAACGACCAGTTCGATTTTGATTTTCGGCAGAAAATCAACGACATATTCCGCACCGCGATACAGCTCGGAATGTCCCTTCTGGCGGCCGTATCCCTTGGCCTCCAAGACGGTCATGCCTTGAACCCCGATTTCCTGAAGGGCTTCCTTCACTTCGTCGAGCTTAAAGGGTTTGATGACGGCTTCGATTTTTTTCATGAGCAATCCATAAAACTTAGACCGTTCAGCGTCGTAAAATGTTTGCATTGCGCAAGATTGCAAGCCGTTTCACGGGTAGCAACCTCACATGGCTGTAACGATCTTTTACGATGCGTGAACGCGCGGACGGGCTGCGTGTAAACCCAAACCCCGGACAAAGACAGAAGAAAATGCGTTTTAGCGCAGATTCGTCGTGCATAAAGGGAAAATTAACCACGGCCTGCATTTCACGCGAGTCGCCGGCCCGCACTCCGCACGAGGACTTTGCCGCAGCGCAAGATATCGGAGCCTTTGTGGCAATCCGGCTTGACGCGTAGGCCCGTTTGCTTCATGACCGCGCCCTCGGGTACTGACGTGCCTGAGATGGACCTGCGGATGTGGCGGAACTGGTAGACGCACTGGGTTTAGGTTCCAGCGCTGCAAGGCGTGGAGGTTCGAGTCCTCTCATCCGCACCATTACTTCGCTCACGGCTAACGCGCTTCGCGCGTGCCTCCGCGAGGGCGGCAAAACGTTGCCGGCGCCCGGTCGGGCGCTGTGGGCGCATAACTTGCACTTTTCGATTTTGTAACTGGCGCCACTCCGTCGGTGTGATACCGTTCCAAAAACGGACTCTCCCATGCGACATTTCCTCACCCTGGCTGCCATCATGGCCCTGCAGTCGGCGCCCGTATTCGCCGAGGATTTCAGCGCGAAGGCCTATTTCGGGCACAGGACCGCCGCCGCCGATGCGGCCAAGCGCGACGACCTCGCGACCGCGCAGGCGGAAATCAACGCCGCCAGGGCGCTTCTGCCATCGTCGCCGTCGATCCTTTTGATGGGCGCGCGGATCGCGGAAGCCGCTCAAAAACCCGACGAGGCCAGGGCATGGCTGAAAGACTATATCGGACGCGGCCTGTGGTTCGATCCGGTGCGCAATCCGGCTCTGGCGGCGCACCTTAATCCGACAGACAGGGCGACGCTGGACGAAAACGGCAAGCCCGTTGGCGATGTCACGACGGTCACGCAGACCGACGCTCTGCGCCTGGTCGAAGGCGTCGCGATCGCTGGCGGCAAGATCTGGTACACCACCATCCACGACGGCGCGCTCAATCAAGCCGGCAGGGCCACGCCGGTCTACCCGCTGCCGGAAGGCCGGGGCGCCTATGGCATATCCGCGAACGACAGCGGCATCTGGGTCGTGGCGTCGCCCGATCAGGCGCAGACCGCATCGGCCGCCGCGCAACCGTCGGAAATCCTGCGCTTCGATCCAGCGTCTCCAGGCGCTCCGAAGACATTTCCCGGGCCTGCCGCCAGCCGGTTTGGCGATATCGCGCTCGGCACGCACCACGTCTATGTCAGCGACGGCGGGACCGGCGCCGTGCTACGCCTTGATCCGGCCACAGGCGCGTGGACGACGGTCCTTCCGGCCGGCCGCCTGCCGTCGCCGCAAGGCCTGGCCGAGAGCGCCGATGGCAAGGCGTTGGTCGTGGCGGATTACACTTCGGGTCTCTATCGCGTCGACCTCATCAGCGGCGATATCCTGCACCTCGATGTGCCCAAGACCGCCTCGCTTGTCGGCATCGACGGCGTGGCGCGATTCGGCAATGACCTGATCGTCATCCAGAACGGCATCCAGCCAGCGCGCATCCTGCGAATCCACATGAGTACGGACTGGAAAGCCATAGACTCTGTTGAAGTTCTTCTGCGCGGCGGCAAACTCGACGAGCCGACCAATGGCGTGGTTTCCGGCGACCGCTATGTCTTCGTTGCGCGCAGCCAGTGGTCCGACTTCGATGGCGACGGCAAGGCGAAAGCCACCCACGGCCCGGCCATTATTGGCGAAATTAAGCTTAGGCATTGAAAACGGCAGCGCCGTTTACCGGCGCATGCTGACATCTCCCGGCGATCATTCGGCTGTTTTTGTCCGGCAGCGCAATCCTGATCAAGCGGCGTACCTTGCCGTCCCACAGGATTGTATCCGCAAGTAAAGGCAGATCATGAGTTCCTCCCATCCCGCCGGCCGCGCCGTCTGGTTCATCGAAAACCATTTCGACAAGAACCTGACGCTCGACGATATCGCCGATGCCGCCGGCGTCAGCCGCTTCCACATGGCGCGCGTCTTCGATGCGCACATGGGCTTGAGCGTCATGGCCTATGTCCGCGGCCGGCGTCTGACCGTCGCGGCGCGCAGGCTGGCTGAGGGCGCACCAGACATCCTGGCGGTGGCACTGGAGGCGGGATACGGATCGCATGAGGCCTTCACACGCGCCTTCCGCGACCGATTCGGCATTACCCCCGAAGCGGCGAGGGAGGGAAAACCCTATAATCCTAGTGCTTTACAGGAACCTTTTCCCATGGATCTGCAACAGATCAACACCCCGAGCCCACACGACATCCGTACATGCCGCGCTTTTCGCGTCGCTGGTTTGACCGGCCACTATACCTCCGGGCAGACCGCCAACATTCCTTCGCAATGGCAGACATTCCAGCCTTATCTCGGTCATATCGACGGGCAGACGGGCGATGCCGATACCACCTATGGCGTCTGCTATAACGCGAACGACGATGGCCTCGATTACCTGTGCGCGGTGGAGGTGGGACTAAACGCCGACCTGCCACCGGAGTTCACCAAACTCGATATCGCAACCCAAACCTATGCGGTCTTTAAGCACACTGGCCACATCTCGGCCATACGCAGCACCTGGTGTGCAATCTGGGACAAGCGGATCCCCGAGTCCGGGCTGACCGTACTGCCTCAGCCCTTTTTCGAAAAATATGGGCCGTCGTTTGATGGCGTGACAGGTGAGGGTGGATTGGAAATATGGATACCGATCAAAGTATAATCCTTATCTTTTAATAAGATGACGAAGGCCGCACCGAGTGTCTGTTTGGGAAAGGTGCGGCCTTTTAAACGGCATGGCATGACAAAAAAGACGTTGCGCCGCGCCGTTTGGCGGGGAATAGTCGCGCCTGGAACGATCTTCGTGAGTTAGGGCCCTTCATGAAAAGCCGTCTGGCGCTGTTTATCCTGCTGTCCATGGTGCTGGGCGTCGCCGCCGGCTGGGCGACCAATCAATATCTCGATGAGGCAACCGCCGCCGGGTTCATTACCGGCTACGGCCTGCTGACCAAGATATTCATCACTATGATCAAGATGATCATCGCGCCGTTAGTGCTGTTCACCCTGATCGCCGGCATCGGCCATATGGAAGATGCCGCCGCGGTGGGCCGCGTCGGCGCCAAGTCGCTCGGCTGGTTCATCCTGATGTCGGTCGTGTCGCTGGTGCTGGGCATGATCATGGTCGAATGGCTGCAGCCCGGCGTCGGCATGAACCTCCAGGTCGCGGGCGAACCCGTCGCCGTGCCAAACACCTCTAACTTCACGCTGGTGAAATTTATCGAACACCTGATCCCGTCGTCGATTGTCAAAGCGATGGCCGACAATGAGATCCTGCAGATCGTCGTCTTCGCCGTCTTTGTCGGCACGGCCGTCGCCATGCTCGACGACAAGGCGCCCCAGGTCATGGTGCTGGTCGAACAGGCCGCCAACATCATGCTCAAGGTAACCGAGATCGTCATGCTGTTCGCGCCGTTCGCCATCTTCGGCGCGCTTGCCAAGGTCGTCGCCGAGCAGGGCCTACCGATCCTGATCACCTACGCCAAGTTCATGGGCGGCTTCTATGCCTCGATGGGCATCCTGTGGGTCATCCTGATCGCACTGGCCTTTGTGTTCATCGGCGCGCGGACGCTCAAGCTGCTGAGCGTTATCCGCGAACCGGCTCTGCTCGCTTTTTCGACCGCCAGTTCCGAAGCGGCATATCCGAAGCTTCTGGCCGGCCTGCCGACCATCGGCATTTCGCGCAAGATCACCTCATTCGTCCTGCCGCT
>CBFGPQ010000247.1:0-4441 GCA_965650705.1 uncultured Asticcacaulis sp.
GTTGTCCATTGGAACAGCTTCGAGACGTGCTGGGACTGCCCGTGCCACGGCTCGCAGTTCGACATCAACGGCCAGGTCCTGCAAGGCCCGGCGGTGAAGCCGCTGCAGAAGGTTGAGGTTTAAAGCCGCGCGTCCGGCTGGAGGTCACCGAATCGCGCCGCCGTGCGCCGTGGCGATGAACAGGCCGAGGCCAGATGACTGGCCGGTAGCGTCCGGTCGGGGGCGCCCGAAGGCCGGTGCGCGAACGACTTGGAGATCGTTGATGCGGCTAAGCTTTTAAGCATATTCGGTTTTTATGCCTGATCCGCCACAATCAGCCGGTGCCTGTTCTTCGGGCATAAGGCGTTGGCCGGTCAGGTCGCTTCCTCAAAGGCTCCCCCTGGCCGGCCTTCTTCTTCTCTTCCGCCCTAAGCGTCAGGACCGCCACGCCGGATTGCGTTACGGCCACCGTGTGTTCCCACTGCGCCGACAGCGCGCCGTCCTCCGTCACCACCGTCCAGCCGTCATCGAGTGTCCGCACGTGCCGCCGCCCTTGGTTGAGCATGGGTTCGATGGTTAAGACCATGCCTTCGCGCAGGGTCATCCCGGTGCCGGGCTTGCCGAAATGCAGGACCTGCGGCGCTTCGTGCATCTCGCGGCCGATGCCGTGGCCGCAATAGTCGCGCACGACACTATAGCCGTGGCGCTTGGCGTGGCGTTCGATGGCGAAGCCGATATCGCCCAGTTTCGCGCCCGGCCGCACGGCGCGGATGCCCTGCCACATCGCGTCATAGGTCGTGCGCATCAGCCTTTTCGCCGCCGCGTGGACTTGGCCGATGCCGTACATCTTGCTCGAGTCGGCGATAAAGCCGTTCTTTTCCAGGGTGATATCGAAATTGACGATGTCGCCGTCGCTCAGCACGTCTTCGGCGGACGGCACGCCGTGGCAAACCACGTTGTTACGCGACGTATTCATGACGAAGGCAAAATCGTACTGGCCCTTGCTGGCGGGGCGCGCCTTGAGGTCATCGACGATATAGCGCTCGACCATGTCGTTGATCTCAAGCGTCGTCTTGCCCAGCAGCGGCGTGGCGTCGAGCATGCCGAACACCGAGGACAGCAGCCGCCCGGACTCGGCCATCAGCGCCAGGTCTTCGGGCGACTTGGTCATGCCTGGCTCAGCGGCGGGGCGGCGACCCCGGCGGCGCGCATTTCGCGTTCGATGATTTCGGAAAAGGTCAGGGTCGGGTGCGTTTCACAGAGGCGGCCGATCTTGATCCAGTATTCGGCCTGCGCGTTGATCGAGCGGCACGACACCTTGCTGGCCCGGCGCAACTGGTCGTGGATTTCGTCGTCAATGTTTACAATGCCCATTTGGCGCGTCCTATATGAAATGTATATGAATCATATATCATTCGTGTGCCGGGACGGCAAGCGGATTGAACGAGGGCCTGCCTATCTTTCGGCCGCGCGGTCGATGGCCAGGAGTCTGACGCCTTCAGCTATGCCATCAACATCACGGTACACCTCGGCGGCCGGAATCCGATAGATCTCAAGGCCTTGCTCGCGCAGCCAGTTGTCTCGCGCGCCGTCCTTCGCGGCCTGCGCGTCCTCGCCGTGGAGAGCACCGTCGACTTCGACCACAAGCCGGGCCTTAAAGCAGTAGAAGTCGAGAATGTAGGAGCCGAGCGGGTGCTGCCGCCGGAAGACCAGCCCATCGCCGCTACGAACCTTCAGCCGCTCCCACAAAAGGTATTCCGGCCCCGTGAGCGCTTTCCGCATTCGGCGGGCCTGGGCGATTCTACGTTTTGGCGGTTGAGTCATTTGGGGGCAGGAAAGAAGAGAGCGCACGATAGTATTTATTGTGCGTGGCAATAGAAAGAGGACCGTTCGCTGATACCTCCCTGGCTTTGCCGGGGAGGGGGACCGCACGAGCGAGCTATCGTCAGATAGCGAGTGAGATGTGGTGGTAGGGTTCTTGTTTAAAAGCACCATTGTGTCTACTGGCCATTACCGATGTCCAGCTGAATGCCTATGTGTTTAGAAAAGAAGAAGCCCCACCACCGCATCTCGCCCGCGCAAGCACGGTCTCGTGCGGTCCCCCTCCCCGGCAAAGCCAGGGAGGTATAAGAAATGGCTACTCTTAACTGATTCATCAATCTTCGAGGTCCCCGAATGAACGTCGATCCCGCCCGCGTTCGCGCCTTTGCCACGCCCGCCGATTTTTCGGGCTGGCTTTTGGACAACCACGCCTCGCAGAGCGAGTTGTGGCTTCAGCTCTACAAGAAGGGCTCGGGCGTGCCGTCGCTGACCTGGGCCGAGGCGGTGGTCGAGGCCCTGGCCTGGGGCTGGATCGACGGCATCAAGAAGGCCAATGACGATGTGTCCTGGTACCAGCGCTTCACCCCGCGAAAGGCGAAGTCCATCTGGTCGAAGATTAATCGCGACCACTGCGAACGATTGATCCTTGAGGGGCGGATGCAGCCGTCCGGCCTCATCCACGTCGAAGCCGCCAGGGCCGACGGGCGCTGGGACGCCGCCTATCAGGCCAGTTCGGCCATGGAACTCCCCGAAGCTTTTCTCAACCGGATCGCAGCGAACGCCACGGCCCAGGCGACGTTCGACGGCCTCAAGAAGGCGCAGCGCTATGCCATGTACCACCGCCTGACGACGGTGAAGCGCGAAGAAACACGCCAGGCCCTGATGACCAGGATGTTCGACGCCCTGGCGCGCGGCGAGGCGTGGCAGTAGACGGCTATTTCTGAAACACGTGCCGCTCCGGTGAGGATATTTCGTTTTCACCGGGACCGTATGCGTCGCACGGTTCCAGTCCCGACGAAATTACGCCAATGTGGCCGCTCTGATTCCATAAGGACCACTCCCATGCTGAGCGTCATCGGCGGCTCCGGCTTCTACGCGCTGGACGGGCTTGAGATCACCGCAGAACACCGGATCGACACGCCATTCGGTGCGCCGTCCGGACCCGTTGTCGAAGGCCGGTATCTGGGGCAGCCGCTGCTGTTCCTCGCGCGCCACGGGGCAGGGCACCGCCTGCTGCCGCATGAGGTCAATTACCGCGCCAATATCTTCGCCCTGAAACAGTTGGGTGCGCGGCGCGTCTTTTCTTTGTCGGCGGCGGGGTCCCTGCGCGAAGACATCCGGCCGGGCGACCTGGCCGTCGTGTCGCAGTATTTCGACCATACGCGCGGCAAGCGGGACTACAGCTTCTTCGGCAATGGCGTGGCGGCGCACGTCTCGACCGCCCATCCGGCCTGTCCGGCATTAAGCGCCGACATCGCCGCCGCCGCGGCCCGCATCGGACAGCCGCTGCACCTGGACAAGACCTATGCCTGCGTCGAAGGCCCGCGCCTGGGGACCCGCGCTGAGAGCTTCTTCCTGCGGGACGCGGCGGCGTGCGATCTCGTCGGCATGACCAATGTGCCCGAAGCCTTCCTGGCGCGCGAGGCCCAGATGGCCTATTGCACCGTCTGCGTCGTCACCGACTACGACTGCTGGATGGACGACCCGGCGAGCCACGTCAGCGTCGCAAGTTTCCTCGAAGTCTATGCCACTTCGGTCGCGAAGGGCAGGGCGCTCCTGGCCGAACTGGTGCGCGCGCCGTTCAGCGACACGCCCGATGATATCCGCCACGCGCTCAAGGACGCCGTGCTGACGCCCGGCAGCCTGATCAGCGCTCAGCAAAGGGCGTGGCTTGAGGTCTTGCGGCGATAGAACGTGGCTTCTGCTTTATCCCAATTGCGGAAATAGGTCGCATGTCGTCGTCAGCTATGCGTACTGACTCGATATACTGCGAAAATGTTATAGATTCCCGGTTCGCATTGTGTGAAGGTTCCGCTCTCTACAGCTTGCTTTGCCTCCTCGAAAGTTTCAAATAGGCAGTATTCATTTACGACAAGCTCTTGAGCCATTGAATTACATGATAATGGCGAGCATCCCAGATGCTGCCATTCAAATATCACAACATCAAAACCCATCAGATGTACTGGATCAGTCGGCGGACTAACAGCCAATTGACCCTCGATCACCTCAAAGTCAGTAAACGGTCGCCATTCAGATGGGCCGAAGCAGGCGGAGTCCATCCCTTGCTCGTAAGCCTCGTAATAGAATAGCTCTGCACCGGACAGAGACTTCTCTTGCTTAGCAGCCAATCGCCAAAGCAATGCCGGGTCATTTGCTACGCCAAAACTGTTAAACAGCCACTCTGACTGTAGGTCAACGACGTCTCCGCTGCAGCAACTGGATGTACTATAAATAAAGTTAACGTGCGGCGCCTTAAGCCAATCGGGTCTTGGTGCGACGTGCTTCAAAAGATAGCCAGCTGGGATCATCCGGTACGATATCAGCAGCGCGTTGTCACATCAATATAGGCAAAATATGGATGGAGACCCACCGATACGCGCCAGATGCGGAAGTGGCTTCGAGACGAAACGCATGTGCTTGA
>CBFGPQ010000248.1:0-4408 GCA_965650705.1 uncultured Asticcacaulis sp.
AGGTCAATGTCGGCAGCTATGGGACCAATGAAGCCGCGTTGAATGCGGCCGCGGCGGCGGTTTACGACGCCTTGGGTGTCACGAACAAGGTGCTGACCGGTAATGCCGGCTTTATTTCGGTGAGCGGTTACAAAAACTGGGAGAACCGGAACATCGACCTGCCGCCGCTGCTGATTGGCGCCGGAAACAATATCGCCAATCTGAATAAGGCGCTTACCGAGCCCGACGTGGTCAGCCTGAATGGCCTGCCGATCACGACCTATGTTCAGGGCGATCCGCACGTGAACCACGAGATCGTACAGAAGATCGTCGGGCCGGTCATCGATATTGGCGGCAATACGGTCAGTGTCAACCAACACCTGACAAAGCGGCTATCGTTCATCGGCTACCGCGCCAACCAGACGCAGGCGACGGTGGCTCTGCGTATCAGGGACGATCAACGCGCCAATACCCGCTATGAACTGACGGTCTCCGATCATCTGGGTGATGGTCTGGAACTGAAGGACAACACCGAAAAGAAATGCATCTTCCTGCAGTGCCTTGAGATCCGTGGCGGCTACTGCCTGACCGTGCGCTCGACCCAGACTTATGACGCCGTGCAGGACCGCTACAGTGCGACCGACAGCGTCGATGAGGTCAAGGTTTTCCACAACAGCACGGCCTGCGACCGCCTTTATTACGGCATGGACGGCGTGCAGGCGTCGATCACGCATGAATGCAATGTCGAAGCGCTGACGCCTGGGGCCGGCAACTACGCCGCCGTGGTGATGACGCGAAAGTCGGAAAAGTGGATCGGTGAAATTCGCGGCTGTACCGGCCGTCTGATGTGGGCCGGGAGCCGGACGGATGGTCACACGGCCGGCGGCTGTCACCTCAACCTCGACCTCAACGTCATCCAGCTTCTGAACGGCAACGTCTATCTGGCCAACCCTAAGAACGTCACCGGCCGGATCATCTTCAACCTGGCCAAGACGAACGACGCCGGACAAGCAAATCCTTTGACCGACGAAGCGACGATGACGATCGGCTCAGTCAGGGGCTATTGCAACCTGACGGTCGAGATGCGGCGCTGTACGTCGCCCGCCGGCCTCGATGTCGGCGACGAGACCTATCCCGGCCCGGTTCGCACCGGCAGCGATGGTATTGAGGAAATCCAAGATTTCGGCCTCAGCTTCGACAACAAGACGCTGAATGTCGCCATCGAAATGGGCAGCTTCGAGGGCGGCAGTGTAAACGCGAACACGCTCTGGGCGCTGCGTCTGCGCGCCGGCGTCAATTCGACGATCAACTGCGCCTACCTTGCCGGGAACGTCCTGATCAAGGCCGGCTGGCAGCGCGGCACGATCAACGTGCCGGCGGCCTGGGTGCGCAGCGGCGGTAGCGTGACGATCGATCCTTTGGCATCGACCGAAATGAACGTGCATGGCCCGATGGACCTGTCGGAAGTCATAGCCATTCCGTGGACGTTCAAGGGGCTGAAGATCCTCAGTGTCAACGATTTTGACGGCGCCGGCATCCAGTACAACGGCTCGGCCTGGGTGCCGCTGGGTCCGGTCTGCGTGCCTGCCGTATCGCTGGCCGCGCGGGGATCGCCGCATAACCAGGCTGGCCTGAAGTGGCGCGGCGCCAGCCGGATAAACACGGGCGACGCGTGGGGTTATGTCTCGGCCGGAGCGGCCCAGACCGACGCCTGGCAATACCACGGCGGCGCGATCGTGCCGGACTGGTTGCCTGAAACGGATGCGTTCGAGGCGCGTGCCGTGGCAGCAGGATCTTCGGCATTCACTGACGCTGAACGCCTGGCCTATGACCGTTTCTTTCACGACCTGATCGCCGCCGGCGTCTACGATTCCTCGAATATGGACGTCAGTGTTGTGAAGGCGTTCTACGCCATGATGGGGCCAAGCCTGGCCGTCGCCAAGACCAACATGCTGTTCAGCGACTGGCCGCTGACAACCTATGGATCGATTGGCCATACGGCGAAAATCGGCCTCAAGTATTCCGGAACGCACATCGGCGCCTATTCGGAAGTGACGGGCTGGTCCGCAGCGAAACACGGCACGGACAAGAACAACATCGCCATAATCGGCGGGTCGGAGGAGCTGCTGGACTCCGAGCAGTCGTCGAACGGCAATGGCGGGCCGTTCTTCTCCTTCGGGACCCACCCGTCGGCCAACTGGCGGGGCACGTTCCACCGGCTGGACGGCGGCGACTACAGCCAGCTTTTGACCGAAACCCCGCTCGCGGCGCCGGCGCTCGGCAGCGCCATCCCGTACCGCCTCGGCATGGCGTGGACGCCCGACAACACGTCGCAGTCGATTTATATGTTCGGCGGCCAACCGGTGCAGGCGGCCAAGGTGCTCGCCGATGACGCGGTCAACAACATCTACTTCGGCCGGTCGCGCGACACTTACCTGAAGACCTCGCTCAGCTTCGGCGGCATCGCTTCAGGCGCTGTCACCAATGAACAGGCCGCCGCAATCCTGAGGGCAATCAATACCCTGCGCGACGCGCTTAAGGCGCTTTGATAAGGAACCAAGGCAATGACATTCGATGAGGCGTTCAGGGTTCTGATCGGCCACGAAGGCGGCTATGTCAACGACCCGCGTGACCCCGGCGGCGAGACGAAGTTTGGTATCAGCAAACGCGCCTATCCCTTTGAGGATATTCGTGGTCTGACGATCGAGCGGGCACGCGCCATCTATTATCGCGACTACTGGATCCGGTCGGGCTGCGAGCGCGTGCCGGAAGCGATGCGCTTCGATCTCTTCGACACGGCGGTTAATTCGGGCCTCAGCCGGGCGGTGCGCCTGCTGCAACTGGCGGCGCGGGTCGAGGACGACGGCGAGATCGGCCCGGTGACTTTGAAGGCGCTGCGCGGTGCGGACCCGGAAGGGCTGAAGGCGCGGTTCAACGGGCACAGGCTGGATTTCCTGAACAACCTGGACGAATGGCCGGCATTCGGGCGCGGCTGGGCGCAGCGCATCGCCGAAAACCTGATGAGGGCGTGATGTCGGATTGGAAAAACATACTGAAAAGCGTGGCGCCGACGATCGCCGCAGGGCTCGGCGGACCATTGGCCGGGGCGGCGGTGACGGCCATCTCTAAGGCCGTGCTGGGGAAGGATGGTGCGTCCGACGACGAGTTAGCCAACGCCATTGTCGGCGCGTCGCCCGAGGTGCTGACGGCGATCAAGACTGCCGAGTTCGACTTCAAGGCGCGGATGGCGCAACTGGGCGTCAATGTCTTCGAGCTGGAGGTGCGGGATCGCGGCAATGCGCGCGAGCTGTTCCGCGTCAACCACTGGCCGCAGATGGCGCTGTCGGCGTTTGTGGTGACGGGCTTCTTCGCCGCCTTGTTTCTTGTGCTGTCGGGGTGGGCGCAGACGACCGGCACGGATCAAGCGGCGTGGCTGATGCTGGGGGCGCTGGGGACAGCGTTTACGCAGGTGCTGAACTTCTGGTTCGGCTCGACCTCGGGTGGCCAGGCGAAGACGAACCTGCTGGCCCAGGGAAGCTTGAAGACGGCGGGGAAGGGCGCATGAGCACCGTGTCTGGCCTGACGCCCGCCGTCATCGTCTCGCTGATCGCCGTGGGCTTCAGCGTGCTCGTCACCTGGGCGGGCGTGATCATCTGGGCCATGCGTCAAGAGGGGCGGATCAACCTCGCCAATGAGCGCATCGACCATTTCAACGACAAGCTGACGAGCTCCGTTACGGCCCTGGCCAAGTTTGACGAGAACACGCAAAGCCAGGTCGAGAACTACCAGCAGAACACCGAACGCAAGATCGACGAACTGGGCCGCAACATGTCGGCCAAGTTCGAAAAGGTGTTCGATAAACTGGATCAGAAGGTCGATAAGGATTGATGCTGCCGTATCAAGCCATTGATAGGGCTACCGGCCACGTAATTACCGGTGGGGAGCTTCGTTCCCTTCCGGTCTCACGTTTGGGCTTGCCTCGCTTAAGCCGCAAATTGCCCTCATTAATACTGCATTTACCATATTGAATGACTAAAGGACACTTGATCTTGTCGCGGAGAGTAAAATGAATACGCGTTCGACGCCTGCTAAGCCAAACGGACTTTTTCTGATTTTGGGCTGTATTGTGGCTGCCCCGATGTTTTTGTTGCTGCTTCCTGCTGCCCTTGTCGTTTCGCCTTTCGAGTAAGCGCGTCGAAAGCAAATTTGCTCATCCAAACAAGAAGCCTTCGGTGGAAACGCCGTGGGCTTTTTTGTTATGTCCTGCATTTCGTCTTAGACGGTAGTCCAGGGTTCCAATCAAAGAAACACCAGATGTGTTAGGAGGCGCGTCACAACGCCTTGAGGAGCTTTAGCTTTCGATCTGCGACCTTGATTTCAAGACCTTGGCCCCAGCCGAAGGCAAGGCGGTCGCTTTCCATGCCGTCGG
>CBFGPQ010000249.1:0-4367 GCA_965650705.1 uncultured Asticcacaulis sp.
TTGAGGATATTGGTTTCCTTCTCGGTCAGGCGCGTCTTCTTCTGCGTCTGATCGACCAGCACCTTTAGCGCCGGCTTGAACTCGTAAGGCCCGATACGGAAGGTGGCGTCTTCCGACGTCTCGTGGCTACGGACCTGGGCGCGGATGCGCGCCAACAGCACCGCAAAGCGGAACGGCTTGGTGACATAGTCATTGGCGCCGGCATCGAGGCCCAGGATAGTATCCGAATCCGATGTTTGACCCGTCAGCATGATGACCGGCGTCGTCAGCCCGCCCTTGCGCAACAGGCGGCAGGCCTCGCGCCCGTCCATATCCGGCAGGTCAACGTCCAGCAGGATAAGGTCCGCATTTATGCTCTTGCCGAGGCGGAGGCCTTCGGCGCCGTTGGACGCCTGAACGACCTTGAATTCTTCGTGAAGTTCCAGCTGCTCAGCCAAAGCTTCGCGCAGTTCATCATCATCATCGACGACAAGGAGGGTTTTTTGTTGCACCATGATCCTGTATCTTTGAGTTTTTTATAATTGTTAGCCGCAAATCACCCCGAATGGTCAAGAAATTTACCGCATATAGCGACGGACGGCTAGGTCTAAACCTACATAGTGTTCGGGTGGCCTTGGGAAAAGGGGGGGTGGCCCTAGCGAGCGATAAAAGGGAAGGCGACGGTAAGTCGCCTTTGGGTGAATGGCCGATCCGTTACGTCTTCTATCGGCCCGATAGAGTAGCGCCGCCCGAAACGGCTCTTGAGGTGATTGCCCTGTCGCCCGACGACGGGTGGTGTGACGATCCGAAAAGCCAGGATTACAACCGGCACGTTAAATTACCGTACGCGTTCAGCCATGAAAAGCTATGGCGCGATGACCATGTCTACGACCTTATCGTCGTTCTGGGGCATAATGATGACCCGCCCGTGGCCGGCATGGGATCGGCCATTTTCATGCATCTGGCGCGCGACAACTATGCCGGCACCGAGGGCTGCGTGGCGCTGGCCAGCGATGATCTGCTGGAGCTTCTAAAAGAAGCTGAGCCAGGCAGTACGGTAGAAATAAAGGAATAAGGGCCTCCGGCGGCCAAGGTCCGAAGGACCTTGGAACCACAAAATCAGCGGGAGCCAAATATCGCGGAGCCGACGCGGATCTCCGTCGAGCCAAAGGCAATCGCCGTCTCGAAATCGTCGCTCATACCCATGCTGAGTTGCGTAATGCCGTTGCGGTCGGCGATCTTTTTCAGCAGGGCAAAGTAAGGTCCGCGCGGGCCGTCGACGGGGGGAATGCACATCAGGCCGGACACAGTCAAACCGTAGTCCTTGCGGACAGACGCGATGAAAGCATCGGCGTCCAGAGGCAGGACACCCGCCTTCTGGTCTTCCTCACCGATATTGACCTGGATCAGCAGTTCCGGCGACCGGCCCTGTTTCTGGACCTCGTAGGCGATGGCGCGGGCGATCTTGTCGCGGTCGACTGTCTCGATCACGTCGAAAAAAGCGACCGCATCGGCCGTCTTGTTGCTTTGCAGGGGCCCGATCAGCCGTAGTTCCAGGCCCGGCCAATTGTCGCGCTGCCCTTCCCAGCGCTCCATCGCCTCCTGCACCCGGTTTTCACCGAAGCGCCGCTGTCCGGCCGCCAAAACAGGTTCAATCCGCTCCCAGGGTTGCGTCTTGGAAACGGCCGTCAGGATGACGCTGTCGGCTGCGCGGCCGGAGGCCTTTAAAGCCTGTGCCATTCGGTCTATAATCCGCTGATAGTCTTCGGTATTCGACGATGACATATGCAACCCGCTTCCAATATCTGCTCGACAAGGCGACCGTCATAGCGCAGGCGCGGACGGCTTTGAACCCTATGGGCGCCTCTCTGCCGGTACTTTTCTTTGTAACCGATCCGGCGCGCATCGCCCATCCCGAAGATATCGCCGAGCATCTGCCCCAAGGTTGCGGCATCATTTATCGCCACTTCGGTGAGGCCCACGCCCTGCAACGGGCGCAACTCCTCAGCCGGATCGCCCGCCTGCGCAACCTGATCCTGCTGATCGGCAATGATGCCGACCTGGCCTTAGAAGTGGACGCTCATGGCGTCCACCTGCCTGAGCGCAATCTCGACAAGGCGCCAGGACTGGCGGCGGAATATCCGGACTTCATTCTGACCGCCGCCTGCCACAACCTGGAAACCCTGCACCGGCCCGAAATCGACGCTCTGGACGCGGTCTTCGCCTCACCCGTCTTCGCCAGCCGAAGCGCCTCGGCGGCAGAAGCCAACACTCTCGGAATAAAAGGCATTCGCGCCTTTGCCGATGCCTCGCCGGTGCCGGTCTACGGCCTGGGCGGGATCAGCTGCGACACGATCCCGCAATTGCGCGACAGCGGCCTTTGGGGCGTCGCGGCGGTAGATGCATTCAGTCTGAAGGATTAGATTAGAACTTACCAGTTCTTAGAATTTAAACGTCGTTTCGAGACGGACGCGCGGCTGCGTCTTGGCATTCTGATTGCGGCCGGTGGCTTCCGGCTTGAAGGCCTCGGTCTTCTCACCGAAACCGACAGTGCCGCCGACGCGTAAGGATGGGGTCAGCTTGTAGAAGGCGCCGGCGTCGACGTCGTTGAAACCCGACGGACGGCTTTCAGCCTGGTTGACATCGAACTTGAGGCCCCATTTGCCCTTGAGGTCGAACTGGAAGATGTTGGACTTCTGTTCGGGCTTGGACAGGGTGGTGGTCTGCTCGCTGATATAGCTGTCGCTGACCTGAACCGGAGCGAGACCGGCGATTTCCGTCTGCTTCTTGCTTTGCGCCAGCGCGCCTTGGCTCATTCCGGCGGAAGCCAGAAGGGCAAGAGTCACAGCGAAGGCGGCAACGGGTTTCATGGGTCTTACTCGAACAGCGTCTGCAGAAACGGCATTACGGTAAGCTGTTGTCGTGGAAAAACGTCCGCCCCGAAGGAGTACCTTACGATATCCTTCAAAGAGAAACAGCCCATCCCGAGCCTAGCTGTCCGTCACATCAAAACTACACACTCTTATTGGCACTTATGTGTCAAAAACCGATTAAGCCGAATTCGCCACCGCGGTCAATTTCTGTCAGCAGCGAAAACCCCTCCAGAGCGGATTCCCCGGACAGATGTGTTTTATTGGTCACGGATTCCTAGCCAAACGGCGTTAATCAAGGTAAACAGGCTGATAATTCAACAAGATCGTCAAAATTGTGTCGCGATTGAAACCGAGCGTACCAGAGGCCGCGAAGTTTGCGAAATCTTGGACTTAAATTTGCCGGACTGTTGGGATTGATGTAAACGAACTCTTGTCACACCCCCTTGCGCGCATGCTATAGAGGGATTGGATCAAGAGGCGACAACCGGCGATAACCACCAGGTGGCCTATGGGGGCCTTTGCAAGAGCTTGCGGACCCATTGCAACAAAATGTGGCGCAACAACGATGCGGAGTGAATTTTTGATGACGACGAAGCTTAGCCCGGCCCTGGTTCTGGGTGCACTGGCCGCCTGCCTGACCTTAAGCGCCTGCGCCGGCAAGCCTGCTCCGTCCGCGACGACGACGGCGCCTGCGGAAGACAGCAAGTTCCTGGGCCTGTTCGGCGGCAAGAAGTCTACCGCGCCGTCCTACAACGAACAGGCCGGCATCGGCGTGAACGCCTATCTGTGGCGCGCTTCGCTCGACACCATTTCCTTCATGCCATTGAACTCAGCCGACCCGTGGGGTGGCGTCATCATCTCGGACTGGTACGCCAATCCGCAAAAGCCGGATGAGCGCTTCAAGACGACCATCTACATCCTTGACGCCCGTCTGCGCGCCGACGCGCTGAACGTCTCGGTCTACAAGCAGATCCAGGCGGGTGGCCAGTGGGTCGACGCGCCTGTATCGCAGCAGACCCAGCTCGATATCGAAAACGCCATCCTGACCCGCGCCCGCGAACTGCGCCTGTCGAACACGAACTGATCGGTTTTAGTAGTCAAACGAAGAAACCCGCCGGAGACGATCCGGCGGGTTTCTTCGTTTGAGCGCATTCCATCGTCGCGATCCCGGATCCAGGGTCCTTCGGACCCTAGGAGCCTTGCCTAAATCGGCGGCGGGCCGACCAGGATGTCGCGTTTGCCGACATGGTTGGCCGGACCGACCACGCCTTCCTGCTCCATCTTCTCCATAAGTGAGGCGGCGCGGTTATAGCCGATCTGCAGCTTGCGCTGGATGTAGGAGGTCGAGGCCTTGCGGTCGAAGGTGACGAAGTAGACGGCCTTGTCGTAGAGGTCGTCGCCCGAACCACCGCCTTCGCCCATGCCGCCGCCTTCGCCGGAGCCGCTCTCTTCGTCGCCGCCATAGGTGACGTCGTCGAGATAGTTCGGCTGGCCCTGGTCGCGCAGGAACTGGGC
>CBFGPQ010000250.1:0-4300 GCA_965650705.1 uncultured Asticcacaulis sp.
CCTTTATGGATGATCCATAGTTAACCAAAAAGGTTTACCCATTTGTAAATGAAAACCCGCCGTTCTTAACCAATATTACGGCTGTTGATCCAGCCAGGTGGCGAGTCCATCCAGGGTTTGCAGGCCGTATTCCACCGCGCCGAAGCCGATGACCTTTTGACGGCGTTCGGCGGTCGGGTGGAGCTGACGCATGGTCAGGACCGTCTTGCCGTCGGACTGCTCATCAAACGTCACCGTGACGCGGAAACGGTCAGGATCTTCCGGGTCGGGCGTGCCGTAGTCCATGACGATCCGTTCGTCCGGCACGATTTCCAGAAAGCGCATGAGGTTCGGAAAGCGTTGTTCCTTGCCTTCGAACACGCCCACCATGTCGAAGCGCCAGATCCCGCCCTCGCGGATATCGGCCTCATGGCTCTCGATGCTGAGGCCGGCCGGGCCGTACCATTCGGCCAGGGCCGCCGGATTCATCCAGGCGGCAAAGACCTTGCTGCGTGGATGATTCAGCAGTTTAACCAGTACGATTTCGCGGTCCAGCGACCAGTCATAAAGCTTACCCCTGCCCTTCACTTTAGTCATGGCCATCGCTCTCTTCTGTCTTGTCGAGATAGTCTTCCAGCCGGTCAAGCCGGTCGGCCCAGCGCTGCCGCTCTGCCGTCATCCAGTCCGCCGCCTCGTCGAATCGTGGCTTCATCAGCCGGCACCAGCGGCTGCGCCCACGCTTTTCACTGGCAATCAGCCCACAGTCTTCCAGAACCTTCAGATGCTGAACGAAGGAAGGCAGCGCCATGTCGAACGGTTCGGCCAGGACGCTGACCGGCACCTCGCCGTCGGCCAGGCGCGACACCACCGCGCGGCGGGTCGGGTCGCTCAGCGCGTGAAAAGCCAGATCAAGGGAGGTCGAGTGGTAAGGCATACGCATTCGTAAATGCGTTCGAAATAGCGGTCAAGAATAATAAGGCACTTGCCTTACTGTTTGGATGAAGATAGTAAGCCATGTGCCTTAGTATTCCACTCGAGCACGCGGGCGGTTATGCGCAACCCATCACAAGGAGAAACCCAATGGCAGTTCGCGTCGATCTCATTATTTCGCTGGACGGTTTTGCAACAACGACCGATCAGACACCCGAAAAGCCGTTCGGTGAGGACTGGGGCCGCCTGACCCAAGCCTATGTCGCGACGAAGACCTTTCAGGAACGCGTGTTCAAGGACACCAGCGGCAAGGGCACGACCGGCATGGACGAGGCCTATGCGCAGGCTTATTTCGTCAACATTGGCGCCGAAATCATGGGCGCCGGCATGTTCGGCCTGCATAACTTTCCGGACGATCCCGACTGGAGGGGCTGGTGGGGCGACGAGCCGCCGTTCGGCTGCCCGGTCTTCGTCCTGACGCACAAGACTCGGCCGTCACTGGAAATGGCCGGCGGCACCAGCTTCCACTTCATTGACACGAACCCGGCCGATGCGCTTGAGCGCGCCGTGAAAGCCGCAAACGGCAAGGACGTTCGCATCGGCGGCGGCCCGACCGTAGTGCGCGACTATCTCAAGGCCGGACTGGTCGATCGTCTGCACGTCGCCATCACCCCCATCCTGCTCGGCCAGGGCATCAACCTCTGGGAAGATCTGCGCGGTCTGGAAGCCGGTTATTCCGTCAAATCGGAGACGGCGGAGAGCGGCGTCATCCACCTGACTTTCAGGCGTTGATCGGCTTAGGCCGCTTATCCTTCGCGCCATAGTAGGTCATGAAGACGTCTATGGCGCGATCGATATGCTTGTTCAGATCGTCGGCATCGATATCCTTGCAGATACCGAGCAGCCGCTTGAAGTGGATATCGCCGAACAAGAGGCTCTTTAGAATCTTTGTGGCTTCCGGCACATCCGGCGCATCGATCTGGCCGCGGTCATGCGCCGTTTCCAGCAAAGCCTGCAGGCTGGCGCGACCATTGGCCTCCATGGCCTCGCTGAACAGCCTGGCCAGGCCCGGATTGCGGCGGCTTTCCTCAATCAGCAACTGGATGGTGCGCGTACCCCAGTCGGACATAACGACATTGATCAGTTGCAGCGACATTTCCTTCAGCGCCTTGCGCAGGTCGTCCGCGCCGATATGGGCCTGGAATACGCGGCCCATGGCTTCACAGCGCTCACGGATCATGGCGCCGAACAGTTCCTCCTTGGAGCTGAAATAGGCGTAGAGCGTCGCCTTGGAGCCGCCGACGCGCGCCGAAATCGTCGCCATGGAGGCGCCGGCGTAGCCGAACTCATAAAACACGTCGCGAGCCGCCTGCAGGATACGCGCCCGTCGCTCATCGCGAAAATTAGGGGTTTGGGTGTCCATAAAGAATCTGTACCATACTGTACGTTTTTTGTTGACTGTGCGCATCATATAGCGCATACGGACCGAACTGTACAGTACGGTTCACTAAATGGTGTTCCAAAATCTGACAGACACGAAATTCCGGTATTTCTCGTAGGACCTCCCCAGATGACGCCCTCCCCTTTAGCGCATCGCTTTGAAAAAATAAGTACTCTGGCGATCATAGTCGCCACGCTCGGTATCGCCTCCTGTGCCGCCGTCCCCACGCCCGCCACCGAAACCCCCGTCGAGGCGTCAAGCCTTGGCAGCGCCGAAACGCTGAAAGGCGAAACCGGGGCGTGGCCGCAGACCGAGTGGTGGAAGGGTTTCAATGACCCGCAGCTCAACACCCTGATGGACGAGGCCCTGGCCAATTCGCCGGACATGAAAACGGCGCGCGCCCGTATTCAAAAGGCGACCGCTGTCTTCGACCAGGTCAAGGCTGTGCGCTCGCCGACCCTGACGCTCAACAGCTCGGTCGAAGCCGCCAAGTCGTCGGTCAATATGGGCTTCCCCGACGAATTCAAGGCCTTCCTGCCGGACGGCTACTGGTACGCCAACCGCGTGACGCTGGACGCCAATTACGACCTCGACCTGTGGGGCAAGCATAAGGCGGCCTCGAAAGGTGCGCTGAGCCAGGCCCAGGCCGCTGCGCTCGACGCCGAAATGGCCCGCCAGAACCTGGCCGCCGCCATCACCCGCGCCTATGTCGAACTGAACCGCCTATATCAGGAGCGCGACGATCTGGCCGAAATCGGCGAGGGCGCCGACAAGCGTGTCGAACTGGTTCAGGCCCGCCTTGACCACAATCTCGACACCACCGACAATCTGCTCGATGCCCAGGATGACCAGGCACAGGTCGCCCAGCGCCTGTCGGGCATCAATGGCGCCATCCGCATTCAGGGCAACCTGATCGCGGCCCTGACGGGCGCGGGTCCCGACCGCGCCCTGTCTCTGACCCGTCCGCAACTGGCACCGATCGCCGCAGATACGCTGCCATCGGACGTACGCCTCAACCTGCTGGGCCGCCGCCCCGACGTCCAGGCCGCCCGCCTGCGGGTCGAAGCCGCCGGCCAGCAGATCAAGTACTACAAGGCGGACTTCTATCCGAACGTAAAGCTGAACGCCTATTTCGGCCTGCAGGCGCTGGGTAAGGACGGGCTGGGTCTCGATGCCCTGACCGCCAAGGGGTCTGACATCGGTGGCATCGGCCCTGCTATCAGTGTCCCGCTGTTCAAGGGCGGCCAATTGCGGGCGCAATACCGCTCGGCCGAGGCCGACTACAACGACGCCGTCGCCACCTATGACAAGGTCCTGATCCAGGCCCTGCATGACGTGGCCGACGCCGCTGCCAGCACGCAGTCGACCGCCGACCAACTGAAACAGGCTCATGCCCGCGTCGCTTCGGCCAAGGGCACCTACGACAACTCAAAGGCCCGCCAGGCCCGGGGGCTCGACACAACGATTGACGTCCTGCGCGCCCACTCGCTGCTGCTGTCGGCCGAGCTCGAGGAAAACAACCTTAAGGCCCAGACCTATAACGACCGTATCCGCTTCATCGCCGCGCTGGGCGGCGGTTTCCAATCGAACTAGCTAAGGCACACACCCATGGCCGACGATTCCTCCTCTAAGCTCGACAAGTCCACCGAGCAATCTGCTCCCGCCGGCGCTCCTGTCGCCGCCGCCAAGCCTTCCGGCAATCCGCGCCGCCGCCAGCTGTTCATGATCTTCGGCGGCGTCGTGGCGCTGGCTGCCGCGGCCTTCGGCGTCTACCACGTCATCGAAGGCGGCAAGGCGGTCGAGACCGATAACGCCTATGTCGAAGCCTCCTCAGCCGCCGTCACACCGCTGGTGTCCGCGCCGGTCAAGGAAGCCAATATCAACGACACCAAGGTCGTCAAACAGGGCGATGTCCTGGTCGTGCTCGACGACACCGACGCCCGCCTGGCT
>CBFGPQ010000251.1:0-4292 GCA_965650705.1 uncultured Asticcacaulis sp.
TGGGATTTTGGTAAGCCTGACCAAACAGGCCGTTTGAGTTACCATAGATTTGCGGGATGATCGGCGCCCGGAAGGACGTTCCGTAAGACGCCTTGATGGTGAGGCCGTCCATCGGCATCCAGTTGATACCGTATTTCGGATTCGTCGTTTGGCCGACGTCCGAATACTCGTCCGTGCGCACCGCTACCGACACATCGAGCTTCTGGAACCCGGGCGCTGCATTTGCTGCGCCGAAGATCGGAATGAGCGTCTCGGCGTAGGCGGAAATCACGCTGCGCTTGAAGTAGCGGAACGTCATCGGCGTGCCGGGACCGCCGCGCTGAAGACCCAGATCGACTTCGTTGCGCTGGACTTCAAGGCCTGTCGCCAGCTTGACTTCCCCGCCCGGCAGGCTGAACAGCGCACCGTTCAGGCGCATTTCGCCGCCGGCGAAGCGGCCGATCGTCGGCGCGATGAAGATCTGATCGCTGAGGTTGGCAAGAACGGCCGCCGAGGTACGCTTGCCGCCATAGGGGTCAAAGGCCTTGGTCGGATCGCTGCTGGCCAGGGCAGCGTTCAGCGCCGCGTTGTTAAGCCCGCGCGTCTGAATCGAATTGTCATGGGTTCGACCGACGCCATATACGATTTCCAGCTGCCAGTCCTTCGGCAGCTTGAAGCGCACGCCAGGCGTAATTTGCCAGCTTTGTGCATGACCGGTGATCTGATCGAGCGGCAGGTCGTTGATGAAGTTATAATCGACGGTATAGCTGGTGCCGGTAAAGCCGACGGGACGGACGAACCAGGCATTGGTTTGGGGCACTGTAAGGGTGGCACTGGCCGATGCCGGGTCGCGGACGAAATCACGGCGGCTATAGAAGGCATCCGCGAAAATGGTCATCCACGGCGTCAGGTCCTGGCTGTAGGTCGAATTGAACGACATGTATTCCTGTTCAGGAATCAGGTCCTGGCCAATCAGATCGTTACAGGTGTTCGAGGTGCCGGCGACCAGGCTGGCTGCGTTAGCCTGGGTCAGGCTTGCCGGCATGGCGTAAGAGGTGCCACCTGCCTTGAGCGTGCCAGGCGAGCACTTGGTAACGGCGTAATTGTTGCCACCGAATGGACGCTGGTCGGACACGAAGAACTCACGGTCCGCACCCTTCAGGGCCGAGCGCTCGACCTTCTCAGCCGCGATCATGAACTGACCGCCGTCCCAGACCTTGCCCATGGCCAGGCCGATCTGCTTTTCGTCGAAGCCGTCAGCGGAACCGTAACGGACGAGGGCTTCGACGCCGTCCATGTTCCGGCGCGGAATGAGGTTGACCACACCCGCCACGGCGTCGGAGCCATAGATGGCCGACGCGCCGTCGGCAACGACCTCGATGCGTTCGAGACCCAGCGAGGGCATGACGGACGGGTCGATCGAGCGGGAATTGCTGACGACGCGGTGGCCGTCGACCAGAATCAGGGTCGAATAGGGCCCGATGCCGCGCAGGTTGACGCTGTTGCCATAAGTAATATTGCCGGAACCGCCCGACTGGCCGCGCGAGTTCTCACTGACGCCAAGATCGAAGACTTGCGGGATTTCCTTGATGATACGGTCGGTCGTCACGGCCGGAGACTTCGCGATTTCATCGCGGCCCACCGAGATGATTGTGGAACCGACTGGCGCCGTACCGCGCAGGCGCGAGCCCGTGACGACAACGACGTCCGACTCCTGGGGCGATTCCTGGGGCGCCTCCTGAGCGAGAGCGGTAAGAGGCGCCATGGCAATAGCCGCCCCGGTTAACAAAACACGACGATACGCAACTCCCTTTGGCATTTGTTTCGCTCCCAATTAGTTAGTTCTTATAACTATTGAGAATGCCAAGCGCCGACGGATTGTCAACAATAAAATCGACAATTTTTCGACGCGCTGAGAAGCGCGTTGAATTGGACACAATAGATGAATTCAGTCTTCAGTGCTGTCGCGCGGCGGCATGGAGGCCAGCAAACGCAAGCCTTTCATGAAGTTTTCAACATCGACGCCTTCAAGTATCTGGTACATCCGGTCAAGATGCCGCCGCTGGATACGCTTGGCTTCCTGAAGCAAGGTCGCGCCACCTTCCGTCAGACGCAACTGGTTGGCGCGGCGATCGATCTTGTCAACCCTGCGCTCGACCAGCCCCCGCTCCTGAAGAGTGTCGATCAACGCGACCACGTTCGGCCGCTGGATCTTCAACCGGTCACCAATCACGTGCTGGCGCAGTCCGGGCTCGACCTCGAGCAGCATCAGGACCGACAGGTCAACCGGGCGAAGCCCGATCTCCTTCATCCGGTCGATAAGCTCGGCAAACACAGCCAGCTGCGCCAGACGCAGCTGGAAGCCTATCTGGCTCTCCAGCAATTCGGCGGGATCGGCATCAACAAGAGATGTCTTCTTTTTCAAGGCTTTCTCCAGGTCCTTATCATTCCCGTCTGTACCGCTGTTTTTTCGCGCATGCGACAAAATAAATAATGACCGGCAATAATAGGTATGTTACATAACCATTAACGCGTCATCCAAGGGCGCGACAGGGAGCTATTGCCATGCTGGACACCGTTTCTTCCGCGCAACTCGATCTGATTATCGCCTCCAAGCCCGTCAAGGCCGAGGGCGGCCGCACCTTCACGCGTCTCAACCCGATCTCAGGCCAGCTGGCAACAACAGCTGCCGCTGCGTCGGTTGCCGATGCCGCGAAAGCCGTGGATGCCGCGGCTGCCGCCTTCCCTGCCTGGTCTGCCCTTGGCCCCAATGCCCGCCGCGCCATCCTGCTCAAGGTGGCTGACCAGCTGTCGGCCATGGCGCCCGAATTCATCGCCGCCATGAAGGCCGAAACGGGGTCGACCCAGGCCTGGGCCGGGTTTAACTGCATGCTGGCCGCCAATATGATGCGCGAAGCCGCATCGCTGACCACCCTGGTTGCCGGCGAAACCATTCCCTCCGACAAGCCGGGCTGCGTCGCCCTGGCCGTCCGCCAGCCCGCCGGCGTCGTGCTTGGCATCGCGCCGTGGAACGCGCCTGTGATTCTCGGCGTTCGCGCCATCGCCACGCCGCTCGCCTGCGGCAACACGGTGGTGCTTAAGGCGGCCGAAGCCTGCCCCCGCACCCACTGGCTGATCGCTGAAGCCTTTAGCCGCGCCGGCGCCCCGGAAGGAATCGTCTCGCTCGTCACCAATGCCCCCGAAGACGCGGCCGATGTCGTCGGCGCGTTGATCGACCATCCGGCGGTGAAGCGCATCAATTTCACGGGCTCGACCCATGTCGGCAAGATCATCGCTGCCCGCGCCGCGGCCCAGCTGAAGCCCGCGCTGCTGGAGCTGGGCGGCAAGGCGCCCCTGTTGGTGCTCAAGGACGCCGACCTCGACGAAGCCGTCAAGGCCGCGGCATTCGGCGCCTTCATGAACCAGGGCCAGATCTGCATGTCGACCGAACGGATCATCGTGGTTGATGCCGTCTATGACGAGTTCGTCAGGCGCTTCGCCGCCAAGGCCGCAAGCATGCCGGCCGGCGATCCGCTGGAAGGCAAGACGCCGCTTGGGGCCGTGGTCGATGTCAAATCCGGCGACAAGGTCCGCGAACTGATGCGCGACGCCATCGCAAAGGGCGCAAAGCTGATCGCGGGTGGCGAAGGCGAAGGTGTGCTTATTCCGGCCTCGGTCCTGGACGGCGTCACGCCTGAAATGCGCATCTATGGCGAAGAAAGCTTCGGGCCGGTCGTATCGATCGTCCGCGCCAAGGACACGGACGACGCCGTCCGCATCGCCAACGACACCGAATACGGCCTGACGGCTGCCGTGTTCACAACCAACATCGCCGAAGCGCTGAACGTGGCGTCGCGCATTCAGTCGGGCATGTGCCATATCAACGGCGCCACGGTGCACGATGAAGCCCAGATGCCGTTCGGCGGCGTCAAGGATTCCGGCTATGGCCGCTTCGGCGGCAAGGCCGGCATCAACGAATTCACCGACCTGCGCTGGATCACGATCGAGACCCAACCTGGTCACTTCCCCATTTGACGAGCTTTTTTTACTAACCCTGGTATCTGCATGAACGAATCCTCCCCCAAGATCGACCGCGCCGAAGAAGACACTGTTGCCTTCGAGGTGCGCGACGGCATCGCCTGGCTGAAATTCAACCGGCCCGAAAAGCGCAACTGCATGTCGCCCAAGCTGAACCGCCAGATGATGCGGGTGCTTGACGAACTGGAGTTTCGCGACGATGTCGGCGTTCTGGTCCTGACCGGGGAAGGCAGCGCCTGGTCGGCCGGCATGGATCTCAAGGAATATTTCCGCGA
>CBFGPQ010000252.1:0-4245 GCA_965650705.1 uncultured Asticcacaulis sp.
CCCCCATGGGAGCGCCGAACAAACTGAAATCCATGCTGGGCGGAACGATCGGCAATCTGGTCGAATGGTACGACTGGTACGCCTATGCGGCCTTTGCCCTTTATTTCTCCAAATCCTTCTTCCCCAAGGACGATCCGACGGCGCAACTGCTCAATACCGCCGCCATCTTCGCCATGGGCTTTCTGGTCCGGCCCATCGGCGGCTGGCTATTGGGCATGTATGCCGACCGTTATGGCCGCAAGACAGCACTGACCGGCTCGATCCTTTTGATGTGCGCGGGCTCGCTGATCATCGCCGTGACACCGGCCTATGACACGATCGGCATATTTTCGCCGATCCTGCTTCTGATCGCGCGGCTGCTGCAGGGCCTGAGCGTGGGTGGGGAATACGGCGCCAGCGCCACCTACTTGTCGGAAATGGCCGGCCACCACAATCGCGGCTTCTGGTCGAGCTTTCAGTATGTGACGCTCATCATGGGCCAATTGATCGCGCTTGGCGTGCTGATCGTCTTGCAAAAGATTCTGCTGACGCCCGAGCAGCTGGAAGACTGGGGCTGGCGCATTCCCTTCGTCATCGGCGCCGGGCTGGCGGTCGTCGCCATGTTCATCCGCACCCATATGGAGGAGACCGAGTCCTTTCAGAAGACCGTCAACGCGCAAAAGGGAAGCGTCTGGGCGCTGGTTCGCGACCACCCGTGGCAGTCGCTTCAGGTCGTCGGCCTGACGCTCGGCGGAACGGTTGCGTTTTACACCTATACAACCTACATGCAAAAATTCCTGGTTAATACCGCGGGCTGGACCAAGGAGGCGGCGACCGCCGTATCGGCACTCTGCCTGTTCGTCTACATGTGCCTCCAGCCGCTGTTTGGCGCTCTGTCGGACCGGGTCGGGCGCCGGCCCTTGCTGATCGGTTTCGGCATATTGGGGACATTGCTGACCGTGCCGCTGATGACCCTTCTGGCGGGTACAAAGGACTTCTGGACGGGCTTTATGCTGATCATGGCCGCCTTGGTTATCGTCAGCGGTTACACCTCGATCAACGCAGTCGTAAAAGCGGAACTCTTCCCGTCGCACGTCCGGGCGCTCGGTGTAGCACTACCTTATGCCATCGCGGTGTCCCTGTTCGGCGGATCGGCCGAATATGTCGCGCTTGGCCTGAAGGCACAGGGCGTGGAGACCGCCTTCTACTGGTACGTGACGGCCTGCATCTTCGTCTCGCTGCTGGTGTATATTTTTACCGCCGACACTAAGGTTACTTCAGCGTTTCGCGCGGAAGGCGAGCAGTAAGCTTACCCAGCGATTTACCGACACGCCCGCATCGCCTTTTTACAGCCCCTCCTCTAGTCATACCGCACCGCAGCAAAACAGGAGGTGTATATGCTGGATCAGACCATCGATCTCGTTTTTAGGCGTCTCCACCTGAGGCTGACCGACCCCGAGATCGCCTGCGAGGCCGTCAAGCAACTGGTGCGTACCCACTTCGCCCCCAGGCCTTCTGACGTTGAAATGTTTGAACGCTTTGCCGACACGCTTTTCCGCCGTCATAACGGTCACAATACGATATTGATCGCCAACGAATTGAAGGGCCGCATTCAACGGATGCATATCGAAAACGACGCAGTCGAATGGCTTAACGCCTGATGTTTAAACCGATTCGCGGAAATTCAGTTCAAGCAGGACATTGTTCGGATCGGTTACGAATATCTGGCGCAGGCCGATCGACGGGATATCTGCGCGCTCAAATGCAAGGCCACGCGCTTTCAGGCGATCAATCATCTCATCGAAGCCGTCGCATTCAAAGGCGACGTGATGGATGGCGCCCGTCGGCGCACCCGGCTGAACGTCGCGCGGCACCGTATTGTCGCTGCCGAACAGGTTGAGGTGAATGACCGCCATGTCCCGGCTATCATAGAGCCACTGCCGCAGTGCGGGATCGCGCTGCGGCGCCACGCGCGCCTCAAGCCCTAAAAGATCGTTGTAAAAAGCAACCGTTCCAGCCATGTCACGGGTCTGGATGTTCACGTGGTTGAGGTTCTTGACGATCATCAGGCAGGCTTTTTCAAAGAGGCTAACATTTCACGGCGCAAAATGGCATTTATGCGGGACTGATAGCCTTTGCCTTGCGACTTGAGCCAGGCGACCACATCGGCATCGAGTCGAGTCGTCAGTTGCTGTTTCACAGGGCGGTAGAGGCCTCCGCGAATCTTTACCGCTGCCTCGAACTGCGGGTCGGTCATTTCCGGAATATCGCTGAAGTCAATCTCGCTGTCCGGACGCTTGGCCAGAGCCGCCAGTTCCGCCTTTTGTGTCTCCGTCAGCGGTGGCAGATTGTTCAGGTCCACTGCCTGACGAACCCTATTCGTCTTGGCGTTCATAACGTTGCCTTTCTGCTCGCGTTACATTTCGCGCGGAAATGATGCGTATAACCTCGACCTCCTCGCCGAATTCATCCTCTTCCCAAAGGGTATGCGCAACCAAAAGCAATAGTGATCCATTAACTCTTCCGATGGTTTGCCAGCGCATCTCACCGCCTTCAATGCGATCCTGAACCATCAGGGCATTCGGATCGGCAAAGACGCGCTGCGCCATCTCGAAGCTAACGCCGTGCTTACTGAGATTGATCTCAGCCTTGAGCGCATCCCATTCGAAATAGGTTTTCATAATGTAACTACAAATTTGTAATTACACAAGATCAGTGCGCCTCGTCCCAGTTCAGTGCAGCATTAGCCTCGACGACCAGCGGAACGCTGAAATCGACGGCCGGAATGGCGGCTTGTGACATCACATCCTTGATCAGCGGCATGACAGCTTCGACCTCGGTGTCGGGCGCTTCGAAGATCAGTTCGTCGTGGACCTGGAGCAGCATCCTGGTCGTAAAGCCGGCCGTCACCAAGGCGTCCGGCATACGCATCATGGCGCGGCGGATAATGTCGGCGGCCGTACCCTGGATCGGCGCATTGATCGCGGCGCGTTCGGCAAACGAGCGCAGCGCGCCCTTGCCGTTGATTTCCGGAATGTGAATCTTGCGGCCGAACAGGGTCATGACGAAGCCATTGGCGCGGACATAGTCACGGGCGCCGTCCATATAGGCCTTGATGCCAGGGAAACGGTCGAAATAGGTTTCGATGTAGCGCCCCGCCTCGCCGCGCTCGATACCCAGCTGGTTCGACAAACCGAAGGCCGAGATGCCATAGATAATGCCGAAGTTGATCGCCTTGGCGCGCCGGCGAATTTCCGAGGTCATCTCGTTCATCGGCACGTTGAACATTTCCGACGCCGTCATGGCGTGGATGTCGTCGCCGCGCGTAAAGGCCTCTTTCAACTGCGGAATGTCGCCGATATGGGCCAGGATACGCAGTTCGATCTGCGAATAGTCGGCGCTGATCAGCTTATGGCCCGGCTTGGCGACGAATGCCGCGCGGATCTTGCGGCCTTCTGAGGTGCGGATCGGGATGTTCTGCAGGTTCGGCTCGTTGGACGACAGGCGCCCGGTCGGCGTCGCCGCCAGGTGGAAGCTGGTGTGGATGCGGCGCGTTTCCGGATCGGCATATTCGACCAGGTTGTCGGTATAGGTCCCCTTCAGCTTCGACATCTGGCGATAGTCGAGGACCAGCTTGGCTAAAGGCACGCCCTGTTCGGCCAGGTCCTCCAGCACCTTGACGTCGGTCGCCCATTGGCCCGACGCCGTCTTCTTGCCGCCCGGCAGCTTCATCTCGTCGAAGAATATCTGGCCCAGTTGCTGCGGGCTGCCGATGTTGAACGGCCGGCCGAGCAGGGCATGCGCCTCCTGCTCGATGGCGTTCATGCGCGTACCGAAATCCTGGCTGAGGTTGCGCAGGATATCCGGATCGATGCGGATGCCGTTAAGCTCCATGTCCGACAGGACGGCCGGCATGTTGCGCTCCAGCGTCTCATAGACCGTCGTCATGCGCTCGCGCTGCAGGCGCGGTTTCAGCAGGTTCCACAGGCGCAGCGTCACATCGGCGTCTTCGGCGGCGTAACGCGTCGCCTCTTTCAGTTCGACGTGCTTGAAGCTCTTGGCCTTCTTGCCGGAGCCGGCGACGTCCTTGAAAGCGATCGGCTTGTGGCCCAGGTGCATTTCCGACAGCTCGTCCATGCCGTGGCCATGCAGGCCGCCTTCCAGCACGTAGGAGATCAGCATGGTGTCGTCGATCGGCGCCACATCGACGCCGTAACGGTGCAGGACGCTCAGGTCGTACTTGATGTTCTGGCCGACCTTGAGGAT
>CBFGPQ010000253.1:0-4159 GCA_965650705.1 uncultured Asticcacaulis sp.
TGCGAATGGCTGATGGCGCAGACTTGCTCGACACCAGCAATTTGACTATAGACGCCGCCGTCCAGCAGGCGATTGCTCTGGTGGACGCCCAGTTGGAACGTCGGCAACATGCCTGACGCGATGACGGCGCTTGGGATTCCCGGGCGCCCTTTTCGCTTATCCAAAGAGCGTCTCACCCGACATGGCCGAACGGATGTTCGCGCGGCAATCCGGCCGTGCGGACGGTTTGGCCTGAAAGACCACCGGATACAACCGGTAGGCCAGCAATGACGAGTGAAGGAACTACCATGGCCTCTACGGCATTCCCCTCGCGCGACGATTTCGCCGCGCTTCTCAATGATTCTCTCGGTGGCGAGGACGGCGGCTTCGAAGGCCGCGTCGTAAAGGGCACCGTTACCGGCATCGAAAACGACATGGCGCTGATCGACGTCGGCCTGAAGTCGGAAGGCCGCGTGCCGCTGCGCGAATTCGCTGCGCCGGGCCAGAAGGCTGACCTGAAGGTCGGCGACGAAGTCGAAGTCTATGTCGACCGCGTCGAAAACGCCCATGGCGAAGCCATGCTGTCGCGCGACCGCGCTCGCCGCGAAGCCGCCTGGGACAAGCTGGAATCCGAATTCACCGAAAATGCTCGCGTCGAAGGCGTCATCTTCGGCCGCGTCAAGGGCGGCTTCACCGTCGACCTCGGCGGCGCCGTGGCGTTCCTTCCCGGTTCGCAAGTCGACATCCGCCCCGTGCGCGACGTCGGCCCGCTCATGGACCTGCCGCAGCCCTTCCAGATCCTCAAGATGGATCGCCGCCGCGGCAATATCGTCGTGTCTCGCCGCGCCATTCTGGAAGAAACCCGCGCCGAACAGCGCAGCGGCCTCATCCAGACACTGGCCGAAGGTCAGATCATCGAGGGCGTCGTCAAGAACATCACCGACTATGGTGCGTTCGTTGACTTGGGCGGCATCGACGGCCTGCTGCACGTCACCGACCTCAGCTACAAGCGCATCAACCACCCGAACGAGATGATCAACATCGGCGACACCGTCCGTGTTCAGATCATCCGCATCAACCGCGACACCCAGCGCATCAGCCTCGGCATGAAGCAGCTGGAAAGCGATCCGTGGGAAGGCGCCGCCGCCAAGTATCCGGTCGGCGCGAAGCTGTCGGGCCGCGTCACGAACATCACCGAATATGGTGCGTTCGTCGAACTGGAAGCCGGCATCGAAGGTCTGGTCCACGTTTCGGAAATGTCCTGGACCAAGAAGAACGTCCACCCCGGCAAGATCGTTTCGACCAGCCAGGAAGTCGAAGTTCTGGTCCTCGAAGTCGATCCCGAAAAGCGCCGCATCTCGCTCGGCCTCAAGCAGGCCCAGAACAACCCCTGGGACAGCTTCGCCGAACGTCACCCGATCGGTTCGACCGTCGAGGGCGAAGTCAAGAACGCGACCGAATTCGGCCTGTTCATCGGCCTGGACGGCGACGTGGACGGCATGGTCCACATGTCGGACATCGCATGGGGCATTTCGGGCGAAGACGCGCTGGCTCTGCACCGCAAGGGCGAGACGGTTTCGGCCGTCGTTCTCGACATCGACGTCGAGAAGGAGCGCATCAGCCTCGGCATGAAGCAGCTTGAGCGTGGTGGTCCGGCCGCTGGTGGCACCGCTGCCGCTGCTGCTGGCCTCAACAAGAACTCGATCGTCACCGTGACGGTTCTGGAAGTGCGTGACGGCGGTCTGGAAGTCCAGGCTGGCGAAGACGGCGCCGCCGGCTTCATCAAGCGCAGCGACCTTGGCCGCGACCGCGACGAGCAGCGTTCGGAACGCTTCCAGGTCGGCCAGAAATTCGACGCCATGGTCACCGGTTTCGACCGTGCCAAGAAGCCGACTTTCTCGGTCAAGGCAATGCAGATCGCTGAAGAAAAGCAGGCCGTGGCTCAGTATGGCTCGTCCGACAGCGGTGCATCGCTCGGCGACATCTTGGGCGAAGCGCTGAAGGCCAAGAACGAAGGCTAATCCCTTCGGATACAACTAAAGTAATAGGCCCGTCGGAACTCCTTCCGGCGGGCTTTTTATATCCCAAAATGAGAAAACAACTACCGACATTGGATAATTGTCATGTGGGTAGGGACTCACTATGACTAAACTGGGAACCAGAAGGGGGAGCTGGAGGACCAATGATACGCTCGGAATTAATTCAGACTCTGGCAGAGGAAAATCCAGACCTTGGCCTTCAAGAGGTCGAGAGGATTGTAGACCTCTTCTTCAAAGAGATTGTTGACCGCCTGTCGGGTGGCGGCCGGGTAGAATTGCGTGGTTTCGGCGCCTTTACCACTCGTGCGCGAGACGCGCGGACTGGGCGTAATCCGCGTACAGGGGAACAGGTCCCTGTTTCGGCCAAGCGGGTGCCCTACTTCAAGCCGGGCAAGGAAATGCGCGAACGGCTGAACAGCAAGGCGCAGTGAACTCCAGCACATCTTGACCTACGCGTTCGGAAAGGTCAGTGGAAGCGCCACGCGGACGTGGCGAAATCGGTAGACGCAGCGGACTTAAAATCCGCCTCCCCCTGGGAATGCGGGTTCAAGTCCCGCCGTCCGCACCAGGGGTATCACGCATCGGACGTGAATTTGCCGCAAGGCTGGATATTCTGCCGCGCTTACCGCAATGATGGCGTATGGCCGGTGCAATCAATCCACAAAGTTTCAGCGATTCCCTCGTCATTCTGGGGGCCGCCGGGCTGGTGATCCCCGGCTTCGCACGCTTGAGGATCAGTCCCGTCATTGGCTTCATTCTGGTCGGGCTAGCTGTCGGCCCATCGGGCCTTGGCGCGCTGGTCGCTGAATATCCGTGGCTTTATCATGTCACCATTTCAAACAGAGGAGCGATTGAACCATTCGCTGAGCTTGGTGTCATATTACTTCTCTTCTCGATCGGGCTTGAGCTCAGCTTTCGCCGCCTCTGGACAATGCGCGCCCAAGTGTTCGGGGTCGGTGCCGCCGAACTAATCGGCGGCGCGTCGCTGATTGCTTTGGGCCTCTACTTTCTGGGACAACCAACCGCAGGCGCTGTCGGATTGGGTCTTGCCCTGGCCCTTTCCTCAACGGCCGTGGTGCTCCCTATGGTGGGCACGCAAAGCGCCGTGGGGCGGGCCGCGTTCGCGATGCTATTGTTTGAAGATCTGGCGCTTGTCCCCATAATATTCATGCTCGGCGCGCTCGCGCCGTCGGTAGCCTCCAGTCCTGACGGTGCCTGGGGCGAACTGGCCGATACGTTGCTAAAAGGCGGCATCACGATCGCGGTGATGCTAGTACTTGGCCGCATTTTTCTGTCACACATTTTCAGCCAGGCCGCGCGGACCAAAAGCCCTGAAGTTTTCCTTGCGGCCAGTCTGCTGGTGGTCATCGTTTCAAGTATCGCGACTTCGCTCGCAGGCCTTTCGCCAATTGTCGGCGCACTGCTGGCAGGCCTGCTCATCGCAGAGACCGAATATCATGGTGAGGTCGAAGTGATGACAGCGCCGTTTAAGGGGCTGGCGCTTGGCGTTTTCCTCATCACTGTGGGCATGAGCCTGGACGTCCGGGTGATCCTGGCGAATTGGCCGAGCCTTGTTCTTGCGGTCGTTGGAGTCGTCCTGGTCAAAACATTGGTCACCGCCGCGCTCCTCTATTTTTCAGGCGCGCGAAAGGGTGTAGCTCTGGAAGTTGGCGTGCTGATGGCCAGTCCTTCTGAAACGACCCTCATCGTGCTTTCGACAGCAGCAGCAGCCAAGCTCATCCTCCCATCGACCGCCGCCTTTTGGCAGATCGTCACGGCCATCGGCCTGACGATCACGCCACTTCTCGCACGCATCGGTCATGACATCGCGCGCAGGCTGGAAATGGCGCTGGGCGAGGAAGCGCCAGACCTACAGCAAGAAAGCACCGAGGCGGCAGCTGTCGTAATCGGGTTCGGGCGCGTCGGGCGAATGGTGTGCGATCTGCTTCGCCTCCATAACCAGCGCTTCACCGTTGTCGAATCCGACCCGGACGTAGTGGCGGAGGGGCGTCGTGGAGGCTATCCGATCCTTTTCGGTGATGTGGCGCGCGTCGAAATGCTCGACAAGCTCCGTTTGGGCCATGCACGAGCGTTGATCCTTACCATGGACGATCCCGTGCTTTCGGTGCGTGTCACGAAAC
>CBFGPQ010000254.1:0-4137 GCA_965650705.1 uncultured Asticcacaulis sp.
TCGCCATCCTGACGCCGGACATGACCCATGCCGACCTGTACAAGGACGTCATCGAACCGAACGCGCCGAAGGGCGTCGCCATCCTGTTCGCCCACGGCTTCTCGGTCCTCTATGGCCGCGTCGTTCCGCGCGCCGACATGGACGTCATCCTCGTTGCCCCGAAGGGTCCGGGCGACCTCGTCCGCCGTGAATACCAGCGCGGCCGCGGCGTGCCGTCGCTGTTCGCGGTTGACCGCGACGTGTCGGGCAAGGCTGCCACCAAGGCTCTCGGCTATGCCCGCGGCATTGGCGGCACCGTCGGCGGCGTCATCGAGACGACCTTCAAGGAAGAAACCGAGACCGACCTGTTCGGCGAACAGGCCGTTCTGTGCGGTGGCACGACCGAGCTGATCCTGCTCGGTTTTGAGACCCTGGTCGACGCCGGCTACCGTCCGGAAATCGCCTATTTCGAAGTCCTGCATGAACTCAAGCTGATCGTCGATCTGCTGTATGAAGGCGGCTTCGAAAAGATGCACTCGTTCGTTTCGGAAACCTGCAAGTACGGCGACCTCGTCTCCGGCCCGCGCATCATCAACGAAGAAACCCGCGCGCGCATGCAGGAAGTGCTCAACGACATCCAGTCGGGCGACTTCGCCCGCGACTGGATCCTGGAAAACATGGCCGGCCGTCCGCGCTACACCGCGCTGATGAAGCAGGACCTGGATCACCAGATCGAACACGTCGGCAAGGACCTGCGTTCGCGCATGTCCTGGCTGCAAAACAAGCAATCTGTGGACGCGTAATAGTCCACACCGCCGCAGGTGGCGGGCTTAGGCGAGCCCGCCACCACCTCTTCCGGCTCTTATTCGGCTACTAGGTGCCTTTTCCTTCCCCGTTCACGGGGATGGTGGCATTTGCAGAGCAAATGACGGAAGGGGGAACGACCGGATCAACAAGCGCAGGAGCTTGGGGCTTTCCCCCTCCCACCGCTTCGCGGTCCCCCCTCCTCGTAAAACGGGGCGGGAATAATTTACCGACATATATCTGTCCAAACCTCGAAGTTTCAAACGATGAGCAACCAACCGTCCGGAGCACAACTGGTCATCTCCACGCTGAAGGCGCTGGGGGTCGAGACCGTATTCGGCTATCCGGGCGGCGCCATCATGCCCATCTACGATGCGCTCGCAGGAAGTGGCTTGCAGCACATCCTCGTCCGTCACGAACAGGGCGCCGCCTTCGCCGCCGATGCCTATGCTCGCGCCACGGGGCGCACGGGCGTCTGCATGGCCACATCAGGCCCCGGCGCCACCAACCTGATCACCGGCATCGCCAATGCCTACATGGACTCCGTGCCTATGGTCTGCATCACCGGCCAGGTCGGCACGCACCTGATGGGCACGGACGGCTTCCAGGAAGTCGACATCCTCGGCATGACGCTGGGCATCGTCAAACACTCCTGGCTGGTCCGCAACCCGGCCGAAATCCCCGCTATCCTGGCCGAAGCCTTCGCCATCGCCCGCGAAGGCCGCCCCGGCCCCGTCCTGGTCGACATCCCGCGCGATATCGCCGCCACGCGCGTCGCGACGTCCGACGCCGCCAGCTTCCCGGAATGGACGCCGCCGGCGCCTGACGCCGATGCGCTGAAGGCCGCCGAAAAGCTGATTTCTCAGGCCCAGAAGCCGCTCTTTTACGTCGGCGGCGGCGTTGAAATGGCCAATGCCGCGCAGGAACTGCGTGACCTGGTCGCCCGCACCGGCATCCCGCTGGTCTCGACGCTGAAAGGCCTCGGCACCCTGCCGACGACCGATGAGCTGGCGCTCGGCATGCTGGGCATGCACGGCACGCGCGCGGCCAACAACGCCGTCCAGGAAGCCGATCTATTGATCGTCCTGGGCGCGCGTTTCGACGACCGCGCTACCGGCAAGCTGAATGCCTTCGCGCCTAACGCCAAGGTCATCCACTTCGACATCGACCGCGCCGAGATCGGCAAGCTGCGCAAGGCCGATGTCGGCATTGTCGGCGACCTGAAGATCGGCCTGCCGGCGCTGAACCCCAAGGTCGGCCCGATCCAGAAGTGGGTCGAAAAGTGCAAGGCCGACAAGTGGGAGCACCGTTTCCGCTATAATGCGCCGGGCCAGGGCATCTATGCGCCGGGCCTGCTCAAGACCCTGTCCGAAAAGGCCGGCGACAAATTTATGGTCGCCTGCGACGTCGGCCAGCACCAGATGTGGGTCGCCCAGCACTGCGAATTCCCGAACAACCGTGCCCACCTGACATCAGGCGGCTCGGGCGCCATGGGCTACGGCCTGCCCGCGGGCCTTGGCGCGAAACTCGGCCGTCCTGAGATGCACGTCGTCACCGTGTCCGGCGACGGCAGCTTCATGATGAACATTCAGGAGATGGCGACGCTCAATCGCTACAATATCCCCCTGAAGATCGTCCTGCTCGACAACTCCTCGCTGGGCCTGGTGCGCCAGTGGCAGCAACTGTTCTTCGAGGAGAACTATTCCGAAATCGACCTGTCGGACAATCCCGACTTCGTCGTCGTCGCCAAGGCGTTCAACCTGGACGCCTTCCGCATCACCCATCGCCATGAGGTCGATGCGGCTCTGGACCGCCTGCTGGCGGCCGAGCGGCCCACACTTTTGCATGTTGTTATCGATCCGCGTGAAAATGTCTGGCCGCTGGTGCCGCCGGGCGCGTCCAACGCGGACATGATGGAGGAACGCTGGGATGAGCCACTTGATTCATATTGAGCTGGATCGTCTCGAAGGCAGCCTCCTGCGCATTCTCGGTCTGATAGAACGGCGCGGCTTCCACATCGACGGCATCGAACTCTTCGATCTCGGCGAGACGAAGCGCGGCCTGAACGTGACTGTCCGCGTCCGCGACGCCGGCCGTACGCTTGAGACCCTGAACCTGCAGATCGATCGTCTCTATGGCATTACCCGCCTGGACGCCGATCCGCGTGGCGCCGCCGCAAAGCCTGCCAAGGCGAAGCAGGAGGCCCGGGCGTGAGCAATCATTTGATTACAGGAGAGAAGGTTTATCGGGGCCGTGGTCGCGGCCCCGGCCAGGTATGATCGAGGCTTCGCGCATAATCCGATGCGTTCGATAAATCGCCTTTGTGGTCTCCGCTAAACGGAGTAGAGAAGCCCATCCGGGCAAAACCGCAAAGCCCGCTCAAAAAATCATACCGATAAGCTGACACACATGAAAAAGCTCGCTGAAAAAATCTGGTTCAATGGCCAAGTCATCAACTGGGAAGACGCGCAGATCCACGTCCTGACCCACGCGCTGCACTATGGCACCTCCGTGTTCGAAGGCATCCGCTGCTACGACACGCCGAACGGCCCGGTCGGCTTCCGCCTGGGCGACCACCTGCGTCGTCTGGAAGACTCCGCCCGCATCTACGGTTTTGTCATCCCCTTCACCCTGGAACAGATGATCCAGGCGTCGAAGGACATCATCAAGGCCAACAATCTGAAAAGCGCCTACTGGCGTCCGATCGCCTTCCTGGGCGAATGCGGTATGGGCGTGACGCCGAAGCCCGAAAACGTCTCGGTCGACGTCGCCATCGCCGCCTTCCCCTGGGGCGCCTACCTCGGCGAAGAAGGCCTGACCAAGGGCGTCGACGTCTGCGTCTCGTCGTGGAATCGCGCCGCGCCGAACACCATCCCGGTCCTGGCCAAGGCCGGCGGCAACTACCTGTCGTCCTACCTGATCGGCAAGGAAGCCCGTTCGCGCGGCTATGTCGAAGGCATCGGCCTGGGCGTCAACGGCCTGATCTCCGAAGGCGCCGGTGAAAACCTGTTCGTCATGATGAACGGCAAGATCTACACGCCGCCGGTCGCGGCTTCGATCCTGGGCGGCATTACCCGCGACACCATCATCAAGCTGGCTAAGGCCGACGGCATTGAAGTCCTGGAGCAGGACCTGCCGCGCGAGATGCTGTACCTGGCCGATGAAATCTTCATGACCGGCACGGCGGCGGAAATCACGCCGATCCGCAGCGTCGACGACATCCCTGTCCGCGCCAATGGCCGCGGCAAGATCACCGCCCGTTTGCAGACCCTGTTCCATGGTCTGTTCAACGGCACGACCGAAGACCGTTTCGGCTGGCTCGATCCGATCGACGCCACCGTTCCGGCGGAATAA